>CACBFH010000008.1 GCA_902538515.1 uncultured Prochlorococcus sp.
TAGAGAAGCATGAAGCCCATCCTCGATCTCAGTTTTTGTTAATAATTCACTTAATCCATTAACGCCACTCCATAAGAAACAAGGGAAAACTGCCATCTCAGGTGCGAAACTTCTCAGCTCTCTTGCAGCTGTATTTAATAGTGAAATTTGCCCTCCATGTCCATTAATCAATATCAATCTTTTAAAACCCATTTCAGATAATTGACCTCCGACTTCCTTAATCATTGAGGTTATTAAATTTGAGGAAAGTGAAATTGTCCCCGCAAAACCCTTATGTTCTGGAGAAAAACCAATGTATTGAGTTGGAAGTTTTTTTAACGGAATATCGGCAGAGAATAATTTAAAAACTTCGTCAATGATTTCATCAACAAAAATACTATCTGTAGCAAGAGGCAAATGAGGTCCATGTTGTTCAACAGCACCGAATGGCCAAACCAATGTTGATCTTTTGTTTTTTGCAACACATTCAATTTCTTGCCAATTTAAATATTCAAATTTATTAGGTATTGGTTTAAAGTTCATTAATTTTAATTTTGAGTACTAACATTTAGAGTATGTTAATAATTAATTATTCTTATTTTACCTACAATGGGAGTCAGTAATAAAAATGCCCAAGACAATACCCAACCACAGGGCAATAAAAAACCTCTTCAGGTACTTCACATAAGCAAGAAAGACACTCAAAAAAAATCTCAAGAAATAGATATTGATCAAACTAATTCGCAAGAAGAAATTAAAAAAGAAAATATCGCAATCAAACCTCAAATCATTAAACATGATTCAGTACAAGAAATTGAGGAGCTTAATGAAAACACTAAGGATTTTGATATTTCTCAAAAAGACTTAAATATAGCCCTTAATTTTTCTGAGCAAAACACAGATTTTCAATTAGAAAGAACAGTCGATGAATTTGATTTTGATGAAAGTGCTTTTTTGGAGGCTTTAAATGCAAATGAGCCAATTGGGGCTACAGGAGAAACAATTTCAGGTAAGGTTATCGCAATTGAAAGTGATGGACTATATGTTGACATTGGGGGGAAAGCACCTGGTTATATGCCCAAAAAAGAATGTGGTTTAGGAGTCATAACTAATTTTAAAGAAAAGTTTTCTATAGGCCTTGAAATGGAAGTTTTAGTTATCAAAGAACAAAATGCAGATGGGATGGTAACAGTGAGCGCTCGGGCATTAATTCTCAGGCAAAGTTGGGAGAAAGTATCAAGTTCCGCAAAAAATGGAGAATTAATTAACGTTTTAATTAATGGATTTAATAGAGGTGGGCTCACGTGTGATGTAGATGGGTTAAGAGGATTCATCCCAAGATCTCAACTTGAAGATGGTCAAGATTATCAATCTTTTGTCGGCAAAACTCTAAAAGTAGCGTTTCTTGAGGTGAATCCAGAATCCAGAAAACTAGTTCTCTCTGAGAAGAAAGCATCATTAGTATCTAAACTTTCTAGTCTAAAATTAGGTCAATTAATTGAAGGAGAAGTTTTAGCAGTAAAACCATATGGCTTCTTTATAGATTTAGGTGGAGCTAGTGGACTTCTTCATCAATCCTCACTAACAAATGGATCAATTCGCTCTTTAAGAGAAGTTTTTATAGAAGGGGAAATTATAAAAGCTTTAATATCTGAAATTGACCTCGAAAAAGGACGCATTGGTCTCAATACAGCACTCCTAGAAAACTCTGCGGGAGAATTAATTATTGATAAGCAAAAGGTTATGCGAGAAGCCGCAGAGAGAGCACTAAAAACTAAAGCACTCTTCGATAAAAAAGAACAAGATAAATGAATTTTAATAAAGAAATTGATTCGAGTCTTAATTTAAAAATTTCAGATTGGGAATTAGACTTTTACTCAAGACCAATTATCGAATCAAATGGAAAAAAAAGGTGGGAGTTAATTATTTGCTCTACAAAAAGTTATAAGACAGAAGATATTTTTTTTTGGAGTAAAAAATGCCCCGCCAATGAAGTTAATTCAGTATGGCTTACAAAGGCACTAAATGAGGCAATAAGTGAAGCAAGAAAACAAGGGTGGAAGAAACCTTCAAAAGTTCGATTCTGGAGGTCGTCAATGAAATCAATCATTAAGAGATCTCTGGAGGCCACAAGTATTGAGGCTCTTGTAAGTAGGAGAACTTACGATTTATTAGATAGAATCGAATTCCTTGAAAAAGAGATTTATCCAAAGGAAAAAGGTTATGTAAGAGGTGTATTAGCTCCTACTTTTACTTCTAAAATGGAAAATCCTCCTCAACCTCTACCTGAAGCAGTAAGGGGTGATGCTTTAACTATGTCTGAAATATCCATTGGCGAATTAAAATCAGCAGAAGATTGGCCTATGGAATTTGGAGATATTTTCCCAATACAGCAAGATTTAGATGATAATTACTTAGTTCCAGGATTAAGACTTTTTAGCAGAGATAGATCTTTAGCACTTTCTGCATGGTTTAGTTGTTTAGAACCTATTAAATTAGTCATCAATAAGAACCAACTTATACTTGAAGCTTCAGAAGACGATAAGTGGTTGGTAACTGATCTATCAGAAAAAGATGCAAACATTTTGAGTTCAAAGTTTTTAGAGAATAAAAAAAATTCTTTTGGCTATCAATTTATTTCCATACAGTCAACGCCATACATCGAAAAATTTGCAGGATTCTGGATCTTGAGAGATATTGAATTAATTTCATAAATCTAGCTTAGGAGCAGGAACTATTCCATACAAAGAAATATATTTCTCAAAAGCTGAAATTTTCATTCAGAATAAAAAATTTGAGTATTATTCATCACCTATCCTTAGTCAAAATAATTTCAAACATGCATTTTTTACAAAGTCAAGCTCTGAGGAATTTCTTCAATTATTAGGGAATCACTTTAATGAAAATTACATAAACTGTGTTTCCAATCAAATTCACAGTAACTTGATATTGTTTGGATCACATTTGGAAGAAGGGATTAAGACTGATGCAGATGGTCTTGTTGGTAATAAATGCAATCAAAATTTATGGGTTTACACAGCTGATTGTATGCCAATATTTTTTGCAGATAAAACGACAAGAAATGTAGCTACCTTGCATTGTGGAAGAAAAGGTTTAGAAAAAAAAATAATAAGAAATCTGGTTAAAATTTTCGATAATTTAGGAACATCTAAAGATAACTTACTTGTTGCAATAGGACCAGCGATTTCGAAGGAACATTATCTAGTTGATAAAATGACACTCAAAGAATTTTACAGAAAGGCCGAAAACAAAAACATAACTGTCAATTTGACTAAAGCTGAAAAAGATTTTTCTTTCAGTGATTCAAATCACTTCAAAGAGAAAAAATTAAATCAACTTGATCTTAAAAGATCAGCTTATAGACAACTTTTAAATGAGAACATTCCCAGTACAAATGTAGACATCTCAAATTTATGCACATACAAGTTAAAAAATGAATTTAATTCCTGGAGAAGGAGCAAAACATTCTCTAGGCAATGGAATTTTATTTGCTCATAGGGATAGTTAACTTGGACAAATTTCACTAGTTAGGTCTTTAGAGAATAATAATTCGGTCATTTCCTTAGTACCTTTAATATTAAAAACTTTGGCTAGTAAAACATTCTCTTTGAAACCAAAAGGTTTTATTTTCACTTTGCTTCCCCTTGGGAATTCACTCTTAAGTAAATTAGTTGCTTCAAGCTCATCATTTTCATTTACATCTACACAAAATAGTCCAATCGTTAAATTCCTATTTTGATCCCCCACCAAAATGGTATTTGAACTTTTAATTTGAAGAATTTCGGCCGAGTTAACTATTACAGGATTAAGAACAATCAAGCATACTATAATTAAAATTTTTGATAATTTTTTCAATTCAAAAATATCTATGATTTTAAATTATCTTAAAGTTAATTTTTTAAAATGAGGAATTTAAAAAATTAGTCTTCACAATTAACATATCCAACCATTTGAGCATTACTTTTACCAGGAGGAACCATTGGATAACAATTTTCACCTCTTCTGACAAGGATATTAATCAAGGCAGGGCCGTCATGATCAAGCGCATTTTTAAATTCATTCTGTAATTGTTTTCTGTCAGAAATTAAGTATCCTTTAACTCCAAAAGACTCCGCAAGTTTTACAAAATCAGGTTCACCACAACTCATATCAGAGGAAGAATATCTTTCATCATAGAAACTTTCCTGCCATTGTCTTACCATCCCTTGCCAGCGATTATTAATAATAATCAATTTCACCTTTATACCATATTGGGATAAAGTTCCTAATTCTTGAATATTCATTAAGACACTTGCATCTCCTGCAATACAAATTACATCTGAATTAGGTAAGGCAGCTTTGACTCCAATTGCCGCTGGCAATCCAAAACCCATAGTTCCTAAGCCTGCACTACTAATCCATTTTCTTGGAGAATTCCTAAGATATTGAGCAGCCCACATCTGATGTTGTCCAACATCTGTAGTTACATAAGCTTCTGGTGAAAGTTCCCTCACTTTTAAAAGAACTTCCTGTGGATAAATTTCTCCTTCTTTAGGCGGGTCATATAAAGGGTGTTTATTTTTCCAAAAATCAATTTTTTCTAACCAGTTTTTCGTCTGACAATTAAATTTGGTTTTCAGAGAATGTTCATTAATTTTGAGAACAGCTTTTGAAACATCAGAGACAATTGCAACATCTACACGTCTATTTTTATTAACTTCTGCTGGGTCGATATCTATATGAATTACCTTTGCATTAGGTGCAAAAGTATCTAATTTTCCTGTTACCCTATCATCGAATCTAGCTCCAATAGCAATTAAAAGATCGCATTCTGTAACAGCAAAATTTGCGTAAGCAGTTCCGTGCATTCCTAACATCCCTACTGATAAATTATCTTTTTCATCAAAAGCTCCCTTCCCCATTAAAGTTGTAGTAACTGGTATTTGATAATTCTTTGCCAAAGTTTTTATTTCATCATGAGCCCCTGAAGAAATTGCCCCACCTCCTACATATAGAAGAGGTCTTTCAGAATCTTCAATTAATTTAATTGCTTTATTGATATCGCAATCATTAATTTCTCCATTCCTTTTAAATCCTTTAGGAATAATCTCGCCAGGCAAAACTCTTTGGTAATTAAAGAACTCCTGACCTACATCTTTGGGTATATCAATTAAAACAGGACCCGGTCTTCCAGATGAGGCTATAAAAAAAGCTTCAGAAACTACTTTCGCGATATCCAAAGGATCTCTTATTACCCATGAATGTTTCACAATTGGAAGTGTTATGCCAAAAATATCAGTTTCTTGAAAAGCGTCTGTCCCTATAGCAGGTCTGGGGACTTGACCTGTAACTACAACTAGGGGTACTGAATCCATTTGCGCAGTGGCAATTCCAGTTACCAAATTTGTTGCACCTGGGCCTGAGGTCCCAAAACATACTCCTACTTTTCCAGTAGATCTTGCATATCCATCAGCCGCATGTGAACCACCTTGTTCATGCCTAACCATATAATGTTTTAACCAACCATCTTGTTCTGCCTTATGAACAGCGTCATATATTGGTAGTATGGCTCCCCCAGGATATCCAAATATAACTTTTACTCCATGAATTTTTAAAGAATCCATTAGTGCATCTGCACCAGTTATCCAAACTGGATTATCATTTTTTGAACTACTTTTTGAAAAGGTTCTCGATGTAAGGGTCACTAAAGAAATTCAGTATTTACTATAAATATTAAACTTAATTAAATACTTTTGCCTCATTTAGAAATGTAATGTCAGAAATATATTCAACATAATCTTTCCATAAATTAAAAATTATCAATTAAATTTCAATTGATCTTTATAAAATTCCTAATTTATGTAAAGGTCCAGAGCCTGAAATAAGTTCAATAAAAAGAACAAGGAAAATAACCATTGCAACCCTTCCGTTCCACACTTCTGAACTATTATTCCAACCCCATTGCCACTTCTCTTGGGGGTAAAGTTTAACTTTTTCAGGCAACTGTGAAGCCTCCTCTATATTAACGAGAGGTCCTTCTAAACAGGAAATCACTAGATCACTAAGGCCTTCTATAAAAGTAGGATGAGTATTTAAAGCCTTAACTCTCCGAAAGTTTTTTATCCCAGCCTTTACAGCAATTTCTTTATATTCAATATCAATTTCTTGCAATGTTTCGATATGCTCTCCAACGAAACTTATAGGGACCACAATCAGATCATTAACATTTGACTTTCCAAGATCAGCTAACACTTCTTCTGTATAAGGCTTCAACCATTCAACAGGACCAACTCTACTTTGATAAGAAAGTGTATGAGGGTTACTATGCCCTAAACATTTTTCCAGTTCATTTATAATTAATAAAGAACAATCTTCAATTTGTTGTTTGTAAGGATCTCCAGCTTCCTCCACGTAACTCTTAGGAACTCCATGAGCAGTAAAAAATATATGAGCTTTTGAAGGTGATTCACAAAGTGAAATTTGTTCAGAAATTAATTCGACCATAGACTTTAAATAACCTGATTGACTGAACCAACTCCTTACACATCTCATTGGAACCTTATTAAATTCATCATCAGAATCTCGCAATTTTTTTAATTCCCTAAAGCTCGAGCCACTTGTACTAATCGAAAAATGTGGATACAAAGGTATTACAACAACTTGATCTATGCCATCTGCTTTCATATCAGCAATTGCTGATTCGGTAAAAGGATGCCAATACCTCATAGCGATGTAGGTAGTAGCATTAAACCCCTTATTCCTTAATTTAGATTGTAATTCTCTTGCTTGTTGTTCAGTTATCCTTCTGATAGGTGAACCTCCACCTATAGAGAGATAGGCTTGTTGTGAAGTAGTACTCCTTAGAGTGCTAATTAACCAAGCTAGGGGCTTTTGAAAAACAGGGAAAGGAGTCCTGATAATTTCTGGATCAGAAAAAAGATTGTATAAGAATGGGCCTACATCAGTAATGCGTTCAGGCCCCCCTAAATTCATTAGTAAGACGCCTATTTTATCCATCTAAAATTTATGGAGATTGAAAAGCAACATTAAAAACGTCATTATATGGTCAATTATATAAGTAAATGAACTTAATTCAGGAAATTAATAATGTCAATGATAAATTTGCTACTCAAGGCAGCAAGCTAAAAATTGAGAAAAGAGGGGATAAATTAAATATTCGTGGTTCACTACCATCCAAAGAAGATAACAATAACTTTAAAATTCAAAGAATATCTCTAGGTTTAAAGGCTGATATTTCTGGATTAGAGGAGGCCAAAAAAAAATTACAATTAATCAATTTGCAATTGGAATTGAATCAGTTTGATTGGATAAATTGGATAGCCAAATCTTATAAACAGGAAACAAAAGATGGTTTTGAATTCCCAAAAAGAATAATTCAATTTGAGGAATTTTTTTTTAAAGAAAATAAAAGTGATTTTCGAACTAGCACTAGAAAAACTACTTGGAGAAGTTCTTACAAACCATATATCAAAAGAATCTTAAATATTTATAATGACATTGAGAATGAAGCTTTAGAAAAAATATTTCAAAAAACACTTGAAAGTTATAAGGAAGGTACCAGAAGTAGAAAACAATGCGCTACTTCTTTAAGTGTTTTGGCTAAGTTTTTGGACATTAAACTTCCAGATGATTGGAAGTTAAATTCTAGAGGATATGGTCTGAACAAAGCAGGATTTAGGGATCTACCTAAAGACGAATTAATAGAGAAACTGTGGGAGACGATACCAAACAAGTCTTGGAAATTTGTTTTTGGTCTGATGGCTACATATGGATTAAGGAATCATGAAGTATTTTTTTGTGATTTAAGTTCTCTTAGTAATTATGGGGACAAAATTATTAGAGTTTTACCTACGACTAAAACTGGGGAACATCAAGTTTGGCCATTTCATCCTGAATGGGTGGAAAAGTTCGAATTATCAAAACTTGGTGAGAATCCAGAACTTCTACCAAATATTAATAGAGACCTTAAAATTACAACCTTACAGAATATTGGGAAAAAAATTACAGATCAGTTTAAGCGTTACTCTTTAGAAATAAAACCTTATGATCTGAGGCATGCTTGGGCAGTTAGAACAATTTTTTATGATTTACCTGATACTGTGGCTGCTAGAATGATGGGACATTCGGTTAGTTTACATACTCAAACTTATCACCACTGGATTACTAAAAGAGATCAACAACAAGCAGTAAATAATGCACTTTTAAAAGTTAAAAAGAGTTAAAGATACTTAAAGATTTATAATAATTAAATAAAAATAAGGATTATATGCAAGAAAAACTTTCATCTTCCGAGAAAATATTTAACCTCGATGATCAAGCAAATAAACTTGGAATGGGAGGGAAATTATCACCGGATAGCGATGAAAGCTCATATAAAAAAAGAATGCAGCAAAGAAAAGATATTCAAGACGAAAGACTACAAATTAGAAAAACAAAAAAAGGGTTATTGATTGTTTTTACAGGAAATGGCAAGGGCAAGACAACTGCATCTTTAGGTATGGCTTTAAGAACGATAGGGCATGGCTATAAAGTAGCAATTATTCAATTTATCAAAGGAGGCTGGACCACTGGAGAAGAAAAAGCACTTAAAAACTTGTCTACAAACATATCTTGGCATTCATTAGGAGAGGGATTTACTTGGGAAACCCAAGACAGAATAAGAGATGAAAAATTAGTTCAAGAAGCGTGGCAACTAGCCAAAAAATACATCCAAAACGAATCTTATAAACTTATCATTCTTGATGAAATTAATATTGCGACAAAACTTGGTTATCTTGCACCCGAAAAAATAATCACATTTTTAAAAAGCTTAAATAACAGAAAAAATCATATTATTTTAACTGGAAGGGGAGCATCTGATTCAATTATCAATTACGCTGATTTAGTTACAGAAATGAAACTAATAAGACATCCATTTAAAGAGCAAGGAATAAAAGCACAAAAGTGTGTTGAATTTTAGTTGACGTGTATTATTATTTAATTTTTTTTTGGTAGGTTTAGAAATGTTTAAAGAAGCAAGCAATATCTGAACAAAAAATAAATTTAGTGCATTTACTTGCTAAGGTCTTAAAAGTACAATTATTGAATGACTTACAAAAGAGTTCTCTTAAAACTTAGTGGTGAAGCACTAATGGGCGACAAACCTTATGGTATCGACCCTGCTATAGTTCAATCAATTGCAGAGGATGTTTCAAAAGTAGTCGAAAATAATGTACAACTTGCAATAGTTGTTGGTGGCGGAAACATTTTTAGGGGGCTTAAAGGATCTGCAGACGGAATGGATCGTGCGACGGCTGATTATGTTGGGATGCTAGCAACAGTAATGAACGCAATTTCACTTCAAGATGGTCTTGAGAGAGTAGGAGTTGCAACCAGAGTGCAAACAGCGATCGAAATGCAGGAAATTGCCGAACCCTACATTAGAAGAAGAGCAATGAGGCATCTAGAAAAAGGTAGAGTTGTAGTTTTCGGAGGAGGATGCGGAAATCCATTTTTTACAACTGATACTACGGCAGCTTTGAGGGCAGCAGAGATAAACGCTGAAGTTGTTATGAAGGCTACTAAAGTTGATGGAGTATACGATCGAGATCCTAATCAATTTAAAGATGCAAAAAAATATTCCTCTCTAAGTTATCAACAAGTTCTTAGTGATGAAATTGCCGTAATGGATAGTACTGCGATTGCACTTTGCAAAGATAATAATATCCCAATTATGGTTTTTGATATATTCAAAAAAGGAAATATTTCTAAAGCTGTTGATGGTGAGTCAATAGGCTCTTTAATTAGTTAAAGATCATTTAATTTATTATGAAAGAAAAAGAAATTCAAGAAAATATGAATAAGAGTATTGAAGCCACACAAAGAAACTTCAATACAATTAGGACAGGCAGAGCTAATTCTTCCTTGTTAGACAGAGTAAGTGTTGAGTACTACGGAACAGAAACACCAATCAAATCACTTGCCACTATAAGCACTGTTGATTCGCAAACAATTTCAATACAACCTTTCGATATTTCATGTTTACAAGCGATAGAGAAATCTATTTCTATGAGTGATCTGGGTATTACTCCAAATAATGATGGGAAAGTAATAAGAATAAATGTTCCTCCTTTAACTGAAGAAAGAAGAAAAGAATTTTGTAAATTAGCCTCAAAATATGCAGAGGAAGGAAAAGTAGCTTTGAGAAATATCAGAAGAGATGCTATTGATAAAGAAAAAAAAGACGAAAAAGATGGTCTTATTTCTATTGACGAATCGAGAGATAATCAATCTGAAATTCAGAAAATTACTGATAAATATATTTCTTTAATAGAAACTAAATTGTCTGAGAAAGAGAAGGAAATTCTAAAAGTTTGATAGGCTTCGACGTTGTAATAATTGGTGGAGGTTTAGCAGGATCTTCCACCGCTCTTAACCTAATAAAGAAAGGATATTCAGTTCTAATTATTGAAAAAGAAAAATCCCAAAACTATAAACCATGTGCAGGTGGTATGGCTTCTTCAATGAAAAGATTTCTTCCTTTAAATATTGAAGATTGCATAGAATCAAAAATTAAGAATGTTGAATTCAGATGGATGGCTGGAGATAATGTAACTGCTGATCTAACTGGTGAATCCCCATTTTGGATTGTTAAAAGAGAAAAACTAGATCAATTATTACTTAATGAATCCTTAAGTAATGGAGCTCAGATAATGAGACCATTATTGATAGAAAAAATCATAAAAAAAAATGATAAATGGGAAGTTACCTGCAATAACAAAACAAAATATATTTCAGAATTTCTTGTAATTGCAGATGGATCCCAATCGAAATGGGCAAGCTACTTTAATTTAGGTCCAAGAAAACCGAAATTTGCCAACACAATCTCATTCAGATTGAAAGGGTTAGGTGAAATACCTAGTGATGCAGTTAGATTTGAGTTTGGATTTATAAAATATGGTTTTGCATGGGCATTCCCCCTAAGAGAAAATTTAAATATTGGTTTAGGTACTTTTATAAATAATGGTCCTCTAAAAAATCAGGCTATAAATGAACAGGTAATCAGAAGCTTTGGTTTTGATGATTTCCCTCAAAAAATAATCAGTAAGAAATTGAGAATATGGAATGGATTCCACTCAATTAATGGTGACAAAGTTTTAGCGGTTGGAGATGCAGCATCTCTATGTGATCCATTTTTGGCTGAAGGAATTAGACCATCCTTAATTAGCAGTTTTTATGCTGCAGAATACATAGATCAGTGCCTATCAAGAAAAGTGGATGATTTAAATCTTTATACGAAAAAAATTAACAACATTTGGGGGAAATCAATGTCTTGGGGGAGGAGAATAGCTCAAGTATTTTATAGATTTCCCAGAACTGGTTATCAATTAGGTGTCAAAAGAAAAACAGCACCTAAACGTATTGCTCAAATATTATCAGGAGAAATGAGTTATGAAGATATTGCGAAAAGAGTTATCAGAAGACTTTTAACAAAAGGTGAGGCTTAATTCTATTTCAAATCAAACTTAAATTTAGTTAGCAGAAATCAATTTGTGATTTTTAATCTCTGCATATCTCTTTAGTAGTAGCTCTTCCAATTCTTCTATAGCCTTACTGAATCCAGTGATTCCCTCACTTAGCTTTTCACTTGCCATTTGATCTTCTAACATACTTAATCTGAAATCTTTTTCTTTAAATTCGTAGTCAATAGAATTATTTATTTGGGTACTTACATCTAATTTTCTAACTAACTCTCCTTTTTCTTTTTTCAGTTCCTCAAGAAATTTTGGTGCGATTGTTAAAAGATCGCAACCTGCCAATTCTTTTATTTCATCAGTATTTCTAAAACTCGCTCCCATTACTTCTGTCTTGAATCCCTTTTCTTTAAAGTACTTGTATATTTGTGTAACCGAAATAACACCAGGGTCTTCAGCACCAACAAAACTAGTTTTACCAGTTTTTGCTTTATGCCAATCTAATATACGCCCAACAAAAGGAGAAATTAGAGTTATCTTTGCATTGGCACAAGATACCGCTTGGCAGAAGTTAAAAAGTAAAGTTAAGTTGCACTTAATACCCTCTTTCTCCAAAATTTCAGCTGCCTTAATTCCCTCCCAAGTTGCGGCAATCTTAATCAAAATTCTCTCCTTTTCAATTCCAAAATTATTATAAATTTTGATCAATTTTCTCGCTTTTTTTACAGTAGCTTCAGTGTCAAAGCTCAGTCTTGCATCAACTTCTGTAGATACTCGCCCTGAAATAATTTTCAATATTTCTTTTCCAAAAAATACTGAAACTTGGTCAACAGTTTCTTTAATTAATTCAATTTTAGAGAATCCATGGGGCAATGCATTTTCTGAACTTTCTAAAGCTTTATCAATTAATTTCACATAATCAGGGTTTTTAGCAGCCGCAAGTATTAGCGATGGATTAGTGGTGGCATCCCTTGGTTGAAATTTTTTTATCGAATCTAAATCTCCAGTATCAGCAACAACAACGGTCATTGAGGACAATTGTTCCAAAATTGATTTCATATCTAGATAACCATATATATATTTATAAACTAGCTTTAATTCCTAATGAAATCATCTAATAATGAACTAAATATTTATAAAATCGGAAAATTTTAGGGTTTTTTAACAATCATTCCTTCATCTTTAATTTTAGGAGGTATTTTTTCAATTACTATCAAACTCTCTATAATTTCTTTCGCAACTGGTACTGCAACAGTTGAACCATATGCATATGATTTAGATGGCTCATCAACGACTACAAGGACAACATATTTAGGATCATTAACTGGTAAGGTCGCCACAAAACTGCAAACTTTTTTACTTGTATAGGAACCATTTAAGGCTTTTTGGGAAGTGCCAGTTTTCCCTGCTATCCTAAAACCTTCTATTTTCACTCCAGATCCACTACCTTTATCAACTACGCTCTCCATCCATTCAAGAACAGTTTTAGAGACTTCGTGTGAAAAAAATTGTTTTTTTGGATTTCTATTAACTCTTTCTTTAAAAGTTGAAGTTACATGAGGAGTCACTTCAAAACCACCATTTGCTAAAGCCGCATGAAGTTGAACCAATTTAAGTGGCGAGATTGAGAACCCTTTACCAAAAGAAGTCACCGCAGGCTCAATTGATTGATTTACAAATAAATCTTTTCTCTTTAGTTGGCCAGCAGTTGATTCAAATAAGTCAGTCTGTAAATTTTTATTTATACCTAAATTATTTAGCCAATCCCAATAAATTGTGGGGTCTAAATTTTGCATTATTTTTACCATCCCAACATTACTGGAAACCTGCAATACTCTTGGATAGTCAATGTATCCATTACCTTTTTTATCCCAATTAGAAAGTGTCCATCCTCCAACATTAATTTTTCCATTATCTTCAACAAATCCATCTTTCTGAACTACTTTTTCTTCTAAAGCCAGGGCAAGATTAATAGGTTTAAAAGTTGAACCAGGCTCAAATAAATCTTGAGAATACCAACCCCTAAAGAGTTCAGAATCATACTGCCAAAATTTATTTGGATCATATGACGGAGCTGAAACCAACGAGAGAATCCGACCATTATTAACATCCATAACTATGGCAAATCCCTTCTTTGCTTTCCATTTGCTTACTTGCTTTGATAATGCATTGAATGACGCTTTCTGTAATTTTGAATCTATAGTTAAGCCTAAACTTTTGTAATCAGAAATAAAATCACCTGGCGCTGAATTATCCGGTAGAGGAGTTCCATCTCCTCCTCTTTTTATTAAATTACTTTTATTAAAAACTTTAATTTGATTATCTAAATGAAGCTCTAAACCCGCTGAAGCTATATTCTCATCATTAACAAAACCGACAAGATTAGAGTAAAGCTCCCCTTGTGGATAATATCTTTGCGAATATTTAAACAAATCAAGTCCACTTATTTGAAGGCTCTTAATCTTTTCAGCTTTTCCTTCGGAAATTTCATCCAAAAGCATGATACCACTCATTTTATTATTAAATTTACTCAAGAGTATTTCATCATTAATGTCTAATATATCTGACAATTTTTCTGTAACTTCTTCAATACTCCGAACTCTGTTAATTGAATCACCAGGAAAATTAAAATATTTTGGATGGGCCCATAATTTGTAGAGCGGTTTATCGTAAGCAATTAGTCTATTATTTCTATCAACAATCGCTCTCCTTTTTTTTAAAGCGTTAGTTTTAGAAGACTGTATTAATCTAGCTTTCCTTTGCAAATCAGAGGCGTTAAAGACTTGCAATTGAACTAACCTACCAAACAAAAAAAATATTAATAGTAAGCTAAAAATATAGAGAAATTTAAATCTTCTTTGATCAATAGGTAATAGACGAACAATTTTCTTGTATTTTTTCATCAATATCCTCTTTGATATTTGCTATCACTAAAACCTTGAATGAAACTACTTAAATTTTTCTTAAATAAACTTTCTTTTTTTTCTGGAAGTTTATCTAGATAAATTAAATCTTCAGGTTTAGTTTTTCTATAATTATTAATAGACTCAAGTTCGCTAATATAAAATTCCTCAATTTTAGAAATATAATCAATGAGATTATTATTGATAGCTCTTGTTTTAGATATGTTTTTATATGTATTTGACCATTTTCTTTGACTATTAAAAGACAAGAAAAATAAGGTGAAAATTAATACCAAAAGAGAGATATTAATTGTGTCGAAAATTTGATGTATTAATTTGATATTAATTATGGATATTTTTTCAGAATTTTTTTTAATTTCATATAAAACTTTTTTTTTGAAATTATGTTGATTCACATAAGGTTTCATCTATGATTTTTTATTTAAATAAAAGAAGTGTTATTAATTAAATAAACATCTTTTTGTTTGATTCGCAAGTAAAAAATTAAATTCTTTATGTCCTCAATAAGAACAAATTTAAGAAAGTCAATCCATTCCATAAAGAATGCATAATCACTGAGGAAAACAAACTCCCTGAGGCGATTCTCGTAATTGCTAATCCAATCCCTAGAACAAATAATGGGGGCATTTCTCCCAAACTTAAATGAGCTAATGCAAAGATAAATGCTGAAACAATAATGCCAGAAATTACTCCAAAATTTCTTGATAGAGTTGGTAGTAAAATACCGCGAAATATAATCTCCTCAAACAGAGGAGCTATTATAGTTGTCGTTAAAAATAATAGAAAAAATGATAAGTAATTATTATTATTAAGAACGATTTCTAGCAAAGGGTTACTACCATTTTGGTTAGCGATCAGACTATTCATAATTAGAGAGATCAATAAAACAAAAGGAACAATTGTTAACCAACCTTTAATTCCCTGAATAATTGCATATTTAACAGGTAAGAAATTGAACTGTAAATAATCCTTTTTAAAAGAAAATTCACCATTCAAAGATTTTAGCTGATAATAAACTATCCCTAATGGAGGAATAGCCATAAAAAGATATCCAAAGAAAATTTTTAAAGATTGAGACAATTCATTAGAGATATTTTTAGAGAAAATTTCAATCAAACTGATAGAAAACAAAGGTGATACAACTTCTCCTAAAACAACAAATCCACCTGCAATTAATAAAACCATATCTATCAATTCTAAATCTAAGTAATTAATTTCTTTCCAATCAAACTTTTTTAAAGATATTGTTGTCCATAATATTTTTAAAGCCAAAATAGAGCCAATAAGTATTGTTAAAAGTGGTATTAGTCTTATAGCTAATATTTTTAAAAACATTTTGCTTGAAAATGTTTTTGTTATTAATGCACTATCGTCAAAATCAAATTTCCTACTTAAAAGGTGATATAAAAATCTATCACCTTTATATAAATCAAATTTATCAGAACTTGGTTTATATAAATTATTTTTAGATTTTTTTTCTATTTCATCAATCAGAAATTTAAATTTTTTATTTTCAATATCTTTGGAAACATTTTTATAGATAATAGGAACATTTGATTTTGAAGTAATTATTCGAATTAATTTATTTCTTTCTGTTAGCTCTTCAAATGAGACATCAGAGAGTGATTTATTTATTTGATCAACAGGATCATTAATGATAAAAAATTTTTTAAGCTTTACAGGTATTGATTGGACAGATAATTCAGCAATTTCTAACTCTTTTTGACTAATATCAAATGAAACAGATGGTCTATTTAAACTGTCTCTTAAGCCTTGTTGCCATACAAAAAAAGTTATGACTATAGAAATAAAAGCTAAAGTGAGTTTTGACTTAGAAATATTTTTAAAGATCATAACTTATTATATTCTTTAAAAACTATAGTTAGTTATCATTGTATTTTCTTATATTTATGTATCTATTTTAATCACGCCATGAGATGATTAAATTATCTTAATTTTCAAATTTATATAATGGCTATAAGATTATTTTTAGTTAGGCACGGACTAAGCAGTTTCAATGCAAAAGGATTAATTCAAGGAAGAACAGACGATTCAATATTAACCGATGAAGGATACGAACAAGCCCGAAAAGCAGGAAAAGCATTATCAAAAATAAACTTCGATAAAATCTATTCCTCCCCACTTGTGAGAGCGGCAGAGACTGCAAAAACAATTAAAAAGACCTTCAATAAAGAACAAAATATTGTATTCGATGATAATTTGCTGGAGGTAGATCTTAGTGAATGGTCTGGTCTAAAAATTGATGAAATAAAAAAGAAATTTCCAGAAATTTACCCTTTGTGGAAAAATGATCCAGAAAATCTTATCTTAAAAAGAAATGAAAATAAAACTTATAAACCAATTCAAGAGTTATTTTTTCAAGCAACAAATTTTGTAAAAGACATTTTAAAAATTTATCTAGACAAAGATGATATAAATATTTTAGTTGTTGGACATAATGCAATTCTCAGATGTTTAATACTCTTGTTATTAGGAAAGCCTAAGCAAGGTTTTAGAAAAATAAGATTAGAAAATGCTTCTTTCTCGATACTCAATATTTCGAAGAAAGATAACTCTTTTAAGACTCAAATTGAATGCTTAAATCAAACTTCCCATCTTAATAAAAATATTCCAAATAAAATTGGAGATTCCAGAATATTTCTAATAAGGCATGGTGAAACTAACTGGAACAAAGAAGGTAGATTTCAAGGCCAAATTGATATCCCTTTAAATGAAAACGGAAAAGATCAAGCCAGAAAGACTTTTGAATATTTGAGAAATATTTCTTTCAATAAGGCATTTTCAAGTTCAATGCTTAGGCCTTATGAGACTGCACAAATAATCCTTCAAAATAACAAAGATTTAAAAATTGAGAAAATAGATTCACTCGTAGAAATCAGTCACGGATTGTGGGAGGGTAAATTAGAAGCAGAAATTAGAGAAGAGTGGCCTGATTTACTAAAAAATTGGCATGATAAACCTGAAGAAGTAATAATGCCCGAAGGCGAATCTATAAAAGATGTATCTGAAAGGTCAGTAGAATCTTTTGACAAAATTTGTTTATCTCAAAAGAATAATGATCAAACCCTCATGGTTGCTCATGATGCAGTCAATAAAACTCTAATTTGTAATATCCTTGGGATTAATTATTCAAATATTTGGATGATAAAACAGGGTAATGGCGGCATAACTATAATTGATCTTTTTAATGATCCTAATAAGCCCCCTGTGATTAGCGCTCTTAACATTACAACACACCTGGGGGGAATACTTGATTCAACTGCTTCAGGAGCACTTTAAATTAAGCCTTGTTAAAAATTTATTTTGATAAAGTCAGAGTCAGGAAAAGGCTTTATTTACTGAAAAAGCCAACTTGACTAAGAGGCCAAAATCTGAAATATGCTTTACCAATTATCTCTTTTTTATGAAGAAATTTACTTCCAGGCCAATATCTTCCATCCCAGCTATTTGACCTATTATCACCTAAAACTAAAAAATGATCTTCTGGCACTTTTATGTTTTCAAATTTACCACAATTATTAAATAGGGATAATGAGCACTTATAAGAGACATAGGGTTCAGGGATTAATTTATTATTTATTATTAATTCACCATTAGAGTTTACACTTACGATTTCTCCTGGAAGGGCCACCACTCTTTTAATATAAGCATCACAAGCTTGATCCCTCAAACCAGGAATAAACGACATTGGAGGAAAACTCATAAAAAAACAATATCTTTTATTTGGTAAAGGCTTAGATCTTGATGAAATTAATTTTTTGTCAAACGAGTAAGGTGAGTTAAAAACAACAATATCTCCTCTTTTTGGAAAAGAGTTTCTTAGCGAAAATTTTTCAATAATTAACCTATCATTTATTTGTAATTCTGGGAGCATTGAACCAGAAGGGATATAACGTGGTTCTGCAAAAAATGATCTACAAGAAGAAACAAAAAAAGTTAATAGAATTAATAGACCCCATTCTTTTAAAAAACTTTTTATGTAACCAGACATAGGATTAATCAAGTCTTGATTTTCTAAACTTATAAAAATTGTTTTGCATATTCAATTTCCTTAAAGCCTAATATTACTTTTTTCCCTTCGTGAATCAAAAATGGTCTTTTTATTAATTTTCCATCAGTTAAAAGAAGTTGAATAATTTCTTCCTTTGACAAACGATCGATATCAAGATCAAGAGTTTTAAAGGCTTTACCTCTTGTATTAAAAATCCTTTTCTTATCATCAGAGTATTGTTCTAAGGCTAGATTTAAATAATTAACAAGTGGAGGTTCTTTTACAATATCAATTAACTGAAATTCAAAATCTTTGCTTTCAAGCCACTTCGCAGCTTTTCGGCATGTAGAGCATTTTAAATAACTATAAAAAATTATTTTTTTCAATTTAATTTACTAATATTTGATTTCTTAAGTACTTTAAAGTTTTTCTTTTTTAGAGGCGTACAACTTTTCAATAAATTTTCAACTACATCAAAATCCCTCCAACCATCAATTTGAACTGTTCTTCCATCGAGTCCTTTACTTGTTCTAAAAAATTCTGCAACATCCTCAAGCTGATTAGGAGCAATTTGATTAATACTAACTATGTTATCCTGCCTAAGATTAGCCATAGGCACACATAAAAGTTTTCCATCATATGCACCACAATCATGCATATCCAAAACCCCAATAGGTCTAGCTTTTATTAGACAACCCGCAAAAGTAGGTTCGTCCATTATCACCATTGCATCAAGGGGAGCTCCATCTTCAGCAAGGGTATTTGGGATAAAACCATAATCAAAAGGATACCTCACTGAAGAATGTAATACTCTGTCTAGGGCCATTATTCCTGCGTCAGAGCAATATTCATATTTATTCCTACTCCCTGCAGGTATTTCAACAATAATATTCACTATTCCCTTCATTGGAGATGGAGGTATTGAACTAAGGTCCATCTTTTTTAAAATCGTGATTATGAATTATCTCTTTTCCTTGAGATAAAGGTCTGCCAACAAAAATGCTTATTGAAGGTAAAAAAAATGTCAAAAAGGCAAAAATAATACCTAAAGATGTTACTGATAAACTCCTTATACTTAAGGGGTCATCATCATCTCTTTCAAAATCATTTCGAGCAGAATCATGAGAAGATTCTTCGCTTGATTTACTTTGAATAAACTGCTTTGATTTCGTGTAACTCAAGAACTCTTAATTGGTAAAGATTAAGGAGATAATTAAACATCATTATCCTACATTCAAAATGTCAATAAATCAAAACATTGATTGGTGACTTTTTAATTACTCTTTTTCTAGTAAAGACCTAATAGATTTTAGTTCGTCTAATATTTGCACGAGTATATTTTGAGCAGCGGACGAAGGTGTATTAAAGACCTCTACAGTAACTTCCTTTATTCTTAAAATATCTTTTGCAAATCTTGCTACTTCATTAGGATGAAACTTTAAAGGATCTTTTTGATCAGTCCGAAATTCGGGATTTAATTTTCTTGGATTAAAACTAGGGTTTAGATTTCTTAAATCTGTATTTGTATACCTATAGACAGAAGCTCTTGATCTATTTAGGAATTTTTGAACTTCATCAATACCTACTAATTCCTCTTCACTAGAAATATTGGAATCTATATTTTCCATAAACTTAAGAAAATGATTAAGTAGTAATGAACCTTTTAAACAGTTAGAACTATATTACTGAAGAAGTTAGCAGAAAGAACATTCTTAGACTAGCCGCGTTGAGGGACTCAAGACACTTTGAATTATTTTTTCATCTCAATTGATAATATTAATTATTATCTAAGGATTTTTCTGTATGCGCGTGACCACCTCATTTCCTCTGGGGACACTTCGTGACACACCTTCTGAAGCTGAGATTATTTCACATCAATTACTCTTAAAAGCTGGGTATATTCGCAGAGTTAACAGCGGTATTTATGCATACATGCCACTAATGCTTAGAGTTATTGAAAAAATATCCGCAATAATAGAGAAAGAACTTAATAGTATTGGCTGTACAAAATTACTATTACCCCAACTTCATCCTGCAGATTTATGGAAAAAAAGTGAAAGGTGGGAAGGATATACCGCAGGTGAGGGAATAATGTTTAATCTCAAAGATAGACAAGGTAAAGAATTTGGTTTAGCACCAACTCACGAAGAGGTGATCACGAGTATTGCATCAGAGACCATAAACTCCTATAAGCAATTACCTCAATGTTTTTACCAAATTCAGACAAAATTTAGAGATGAAATAAGGCCAAGGTTTGGATTGATGAGAAGTAGGGAATTCATCATGAAAGATGGTTATTCTTTTCATTCTTCAGAAAACGACCTAGCTTCTTTCTATGAAAAAGTTGGCAATGCTTATGAAAATATTTTTAAATCTTGTGGACTGCAGACAGTAGGGGTTGAAGCTGATAGTGGAGCAATTGGTGGTGCTTCATCCAAAGAATTTATGGTCACTGCTGATGCTGGGGAAGATTCCATTTTGTTCACTCAAAGCGGTTCTTATGCTGCCAATATCGAAAAAGCTGTTTCTCTACCCTCTCATCCTATTCCACTAAAAGATAATATTGCAGAGTGGTTGGAAACGCCTCATCAAAAAACAATCCTAGAAGTTTGCAATAATAACAATTTAGACCCAAGTCAGATTATTAAAGTAGTAATATTTCTTGCACAGTTCGAAGGTGAATTTGAGGTTCCAATTCTTGCATGTATAAGAGGCGATCAACACATTAATGAAGTAAAGCTCTTTAACTTAATCAATAAACTTCATCACTTCAATCTCCTTAATCTTAAAAAGATTGAAGACAAAAATACTATCGAAAAAAATCTAGTTGATTTACCCTTAGGTTTTATCGGGCCAAATTTAGATAATAAAACTATAAAAGCTAGTTCTAATTGGGAAAAAATATGGACACGAATAATTGACCATTCTGCAAGTGACCTTTCAAAGTTTATAAGTGGTGGGAATAAAGTTAATTTCCATAAAGTTTTTCAAGAATTTTCTTTTGATTCGAAAGACTATCTAATTGGGGATATCAGGAATGCCAAAAAAGGAGATAAGGTAAGTATTTATGATGATGAAGAACTTAAAGAAAAAAAAGGTATCGAGATTGGACATATTTTCCAACTAGGTCAGAAATACAGTGAAAAATTAAATGCAAAGTTCTCTGATAAGGACGGTCAGTTAAAAAATTTATGGATGGGTTGTTACGGAATAGGAGTGACAAGAATAGCTCAAGCGGCTATCGAACAGAATCATGATCAAAAAGGAATTTGTTGGCCTATCCAGATTTCTCCTTTTGAAGTTATTATTACCCCAACAAACCTAAAAGATCCTATTCAAAGTGATCTTACTGAGCAAATCTATAACAACTTTTTAATTAATAAAATTGATGTACTTCTTGATGATAGAAACGATAGAGCTGGAGTGAAATTTAAAGATGCGGAATTAATTGGTATTCCTTTTCAGATAATTATTGGCAGAGATTCTATTAATAAAGAAGTAGAACTTTTATGCAGAACAAATAATACTAAGCTTAAAATTAGTACTGATAAATTGTTAGAAACATTTATTTCTGAATCTGAAATAATGTACAATAAAAATTCTTGAGGCTTATTTTTTTGGGAGCTAAGTTATGTTACTGAAATGGACATCAAAATTATTTTTTAAGAATCTTACCAAAGCTATATCTTTTGCAATATCCTTAATTGTTGCTTTTACACTATTCAGTTCCCCTGTCATAGCTGCAAGAACTGCTATGACAGGTGACTATACAAAGGATACAATTTCAGTTGTTAAAACATTACAAACAGCTGTTGATACTCCAAAAGATTCTCCAAACAAAGATGAAGTAAGAAGTGAGGCTCTTACACTCATAACTGACTATATTTCCAGATATAGAAATAGAGGGATGGTGAATAAAACACAATCATTTACCACAATGCAAACAGCATTAAATGCTATGGCAGGTCATTACAAAAACTTTGCAAGTAGACCTTTACCAGATAAACTTAAAGAGCGTTTAACCAAAGAATTTTCTCTTGCTGAAAAAATGGTTCTAAGAGAAAGTTGATACAATCATTTACTTTTTAAAAGTAAACCAAGATTTTTGAATATATTAAATATTCGCACAAAAATAATGCTCTTCTAAAATTGGCCAATGTTGTTGTAATCGGAGCCCAATGGGGTGACGAAGGAAAAGGTAAAATAACGGATTTACTTAGTCGTTCGGCAGATGTTGTCGTTCGCTATCAAGGGGGAGTAAATGCAGGTCATACTATAGTCGTAGATGATAAAGTCTTAAAATTACATTTAATTCCCTCAGGGATACTTTATAAAAATACTTCTTGTCTAATTGGTTCGGGAACTGTTGTAGATCCAAAAATCTTGCTTAAAGAAATTGACATGTTAATTGAAAATGGAATTGATATCTCAGGATTAAAAATTTCATCAACATCACATGTAACAATGCCCTACCACCGTATATTAGATGAAGCGATGGAGGCTGATAGAGGTTCAAACAAAATAGGGACAACAGGTCGTGGGATTGGCCCAACATATGCGGATAAATCACAAAGAAATGGCATTAGGATAAGAGACTTGCTCAATAAGGAAAGGCTAAGTGATGTGATCGAAATTCCATTAAGAGAAAAAAACGGTCTACTAGAAAAAATCTATGGCATTAAACCACTTAAATTAGAAGATATTGTTGAAGAATATCTTGACTATGGGGAAAGATTATCAAAGCATGTTGTTGACTGTACGAGGACTATCCATGCAGCCTCAAAAAACAAGAAGAATATTCTTTTCGAAGGTGCTCAAGGGACTCTACTTGACTTAGATCATGGGACTTATCCTTTTGTCACTTCATCAAACCCTATATCAGGAGGCGCATGTATTGGAGCTGGAGTGGGTCCAACTTTAATTGATAGAGTAATAGGTGTCGCAAAAGCTTATACCACAAGAGTAGGTGAAGGGCCATTCCCAACTGAATTACAAGGAAGTATTAATGATCAACTCTGTGATAGAGGCAGTGAATTTGGAACCACTACTGGAAGAAGAAGAAGATGTGGGTGGTTTGATGGTGTTATTGGTAAATATGCTGTATCTGTAAATGGTCTTGATTGTTTAGCTGTTACGAAACTTGATGTGTTAGATGAATTAGATGAGATTCAAGTTTGCATTGCATATGATCTCAATGGAGAGGAAATAGACTATTTTCCTACAAATTCAGATGACTTAAAAAAATGTAAGCCAATCTTCAAAAAATTAAAAGGTTGGCAATGTTCAACTGCAGATTGCAGAAAACTATCTGATCTCCCAGAGAATGCTATGAATTATCTAAGATTTTTAGCTGAATTAATGGAGGTTCCAATTGCCATTGTCTCGTTGGGGGCGAATAGAGATCAAACTATAGTAATTGAAGACCCAATACATGGTCCTAAAAGAGCACTGCTAAGGTAATTTAGTTCCAAATTAATGAAGGAATCCTTTAGACATTTTGAACACAAAAAAGTTGATCTCATTGGTCTGGGGAACGCAATAGTAGATATTATTGTAAATATTAAAGATGAGTTTCTTGAGATAAATAATCTGGATAAAGGATCAATGAATCTAATTAATTCTGATGAATCTCAGAGATTGTTAGAAAATTGCAAAGTGATCAAACAAATTTCAGGTGGGTCCTCAGCAAATACCGTTGTTTCTTTGGCAGAATTAGGCAATAAAGTGCAGTTTATAGGAAGAGTTAAAAATGATCATTTTGGGAATTTCTTTTCTTACGATATAAAAAAAAGTAAAACAATATTTAATACTCCACCAACTATTGAAGGTGCTCCAACAGCTCATTCAATCATTTTGGTTACACCTGATGCACAAAGAACTATGTGCACTTACCTAGGAGCATCTGTAGAGTTTGAACCAAAAGACATTGACTTTACTGTAATTAAGGAAAGTAAATACTTATATTTAGAAGGATATTTATGGGATAGCGAATTAGCTAAAAAAGCTTTTATTAAAGCCGCCCAAATTGCAAAACAATCTAATACAAAAATAATTCTTTCTTTGTCTGATTCATTTTGTGTAGATAGACATCGTGAGAGTTTCTTGGAATTAATTTATGAAAATGTAGATATTGTTTTTTGTAATGAATCCGAGGTGTTCAGTCTATTTAAAAATGATAAATTATCAAGCTGCCAAGAAGACTTATCTTCCCTATGTGAATTAGTCATAGTAACTCTTGGAAGCAATGGTTCTCTAATAGTTAACAAAAATAATGTTGAAAAAATTGAGTCAATAACGAAAGGCAAGATTATTGATACTACAGGAGCAGGAGATATCTATGCGGGAGGATTTATCCATGGATTAATAAACAATTTTTCCCTCAAAAAATGCGGAGAAATAGCTTCAATTTGTGCAGGGCAAATAATTACGCAATTAGGATCTAGATCGGATATTGATCTTAAAGAGTTAATAAAAAAAATTTAATCAAATAGCCTTATTCAACCAATCATAATATTTCATCTCAGCATGGTATTTTTTGTAAATAATTTGAGGGACATCATATGTGGAATTTTTATTTAAAAATTCAATTAAATAATCTTTAAATTCTAGTTTGCTTTTTATTGTGATTTCAAACTCTTTAGTTTCTTCAATATCATCATCCCACTTATAAATTGAAAAAATTTGCTTTATCGAAACACAAGCTGCAAGTTTATTTTGTATTAGTAATTTAGCCATTCGCAAAGCATTTACGTTACTTGATTCAGTTGTGATCATAACTAATACTTCCATAATGAATTAAACATCAATATTTTTGATTATGTGGTTTATCAAATTGTGATATTGATCAAAAGAGTAAGAATAATCGTTTTCAACTTTCGGTCTTTTAACCAAAAATAACTTCATTTTACTTCCAGAAACTATACTCTCCCAGTTTTTCTGAGAATAACTTCCAGATTCTCTGCATAGAACATAATCTATCTCCCAGAAATCACAAAGTTTTTTTTCTAAAATGCTTTTTTTATTTTTACTTGGTTCAAGTATTGCTATGTTTGAATTTTTAATACATGATCCAAAAGCTTTTGTTATACTCTCAGAAGTTGGAAGTACCCTTGCAAATACATTTGCTTTACAGTTCATATAGTAATTAGCTGTATCATTAAGGAATCTTGATCCTATTGCCAGAAGAATATTCTTATTTTCTACATCAACATTATTTATGTCCTTTAAATCATCAATATAAAAAAAATTATTAGTGTTATTTATTAGAGACTTCCTCTCAAATAGTAAAAGAGGTATATTAATCTCTTTACATGCATTATTAAGATTTTTAGAAATTATTACAGCAAACGGATGAGTAGCATCGACAACGCATGCGATTTTATTTTTATTTATGAAATTAATTATTTGATCTTTATTATTTAATTTCCCCGTAATGATATGTAACTTTGGATTTTCAATATAAGCATGCGCTGCTTTATAAGTTAAAACACTTGCAAAGACTGAATAATTAAGTTCAAGAAGCCTATTGGCTATTACAGGTCCATCCGAAGTTCCTGATAGGATCCAAACATTTTTATAGCAATTTCCTTGATTCTGCATCAGTATGTCTTTAATTAAATAGTAAGTAATGAATCATTGTTTAATTCAGGCGGTCATTAATAGCGCTCCCCAAATGAGGTATACCAAAGAAAACCAAACTCCAATTGCAGAAATGATTGTTAATTTTAAAGGATTACGTAGTGAAGATCCAACCAGAGATCTTAAGATTATAGGATGGGGAAATATTGCCCAAGAAATGGTAGATGAACTAAAGGAGGGGCAAAATATTGTTATTGAGGGACGTCTAAAGATGAATTCTGTCACTAGAAAAGACGGAACGAAAGAAAAACAACCAGAACTAACAGCTTCAAAAATTCATCAAATATCGCCAGTTGATGTTATCAAGTCTGATCAAAAAGAAAATAATAAGTCATTTGAAAATAAAGAAACCGCCAAAAAATCTAGTTGGGATAGTTCACCTTTAGTTCCTGAAGTGGACGAAATACCTTTTTAAATCAAATATCAACATTATTTTCTTGAACACTTATAATTAACTTGCTTATTTTTCTTTCAAGCGCGGCAAGTTCGCTTCTGATTTCTGGCCATTTACCCTTATCAAGATTTTCTAGTAGCCATGCTCTATCTTGATCAAGTTTAAAAATTAAATCTCCTTGATTTGCAGTATTAGGATCTTGCATAATACTTGTTAGCCTATTTAAAACTCATTCTACTAAATCAAAATGAAGAAATACTTATCGCCTGGAAACTTAATCGTAACCGCT
The DNA here is from genome assembly GCA_902538515.1 of uncultured Prochlorococcus sp. Classification (GTDB taxonomy): domain Bacteria; phylum Cyanobacteriota; class Cyanobacteriia; order PCC-6307; family Cyanobiaceae; genus Prochlorococcus_A. The sequence continues at coordinate 26,711 of CACBFH010000008.1, forward strand.
GGGGGTATATTAGCTTTTGTTGGAATGACTGCTTATTTTACAGACTCAGTAAATTTAAGTGTACCTACTTTTTTTTATGGAGTACCTATTTTCCTAATTGGCTTAGGCTTAAAGACTTCCGAAATACCTCCTGTAGAGTTATTTGACAAGACAAATTTTGCGACAAATAAATTTAATAGACCAAAAGAACTTACAGAATTAGTTAAAGATGTTACAAGATGGAGGTATGGGATAAAAGCTCATCTTGAATCGTCATTAGAATCTTTAAATTTGTGGGACGAGGATAACCCCCCTCAATTAAAAGAAATAGAAGAAATTACAAAGGAAGAAAAAAATGGTCTCAGAATGCGTTTCGAATTAAACGCTGTCCCTCTAGAAAAATGGATTGAAAAACAAGAGAGATTAAATAGGTTTTTCGTCAAAGGTCTTGAATCAGAATTTATTATCGATGATAATAAAAAAGAATTTGATTTTATTCTCTTTTATTGAATATAGGGATATATTTGTAAAAACCTAATTTCTAAATTTAATCAAGTTTTAATGAATTTTAATAATGAATGATTCTCAAAGAGTATCAATATTAAGCGAGGCACTTCCATACATACAAAGTTTCTCAGGTAGAAAAATTGTTATCAAGTATGGTGGTTCTGTTATGGAGAATGATAATTTAAAAAATGCTTTTTTTAGAGACATTGCACTTTTATCAACCGTTGGGGTTTGTCCGATAGTAATTCATGGAGGTGGACCAGAGATTAATAATTGGTTAAAGAAATTAGAAATATCTCCTAAATTCGAAAATGGATTAAGAATTACTGATCAAAAAACAATGGAAATTGTCGAGATGGTTCTAATGGGTAGAGTTAACAAACAAATTGTAAAAGGCATTAATAAAACTGGATCCTTAGCTGTGGGAATATCAGGTCTTGATGGCAACTTAATTCAATCTAGAGAACTAGGAGATGGTAGCCATGGGTTAGTGGGAGAGGTTACAAAAATCAATCCTGAAATATTAGATCCTCTTATTTCTAAAGGATACATCCCAATTATTTCTAGCATTGGATCAACCTTGGAGGGTATTTCCCATAACATTAATGCAGATTTTGTTGCTGGAGAAATTGCTGCTGCAATAAATGCAGAAAAACTTATTCTTCTTACTGATACTCAAGGGATTTTAAAAGAAAAAGATAACAAAAATAGTCTTGTTGAAAAAACTAATCTCAAAGAGGCAAGGGATTTTATTGATAAAAAAATTGTGACTGAAGGTATGATTCCAAAGACAGAATGCTGTATAAGAGCTTTAGCCCAAGGAGTCAAAGCAGCTCACATAATTGATGGACGAATAGAACATTCATTACTTCTTGAGATTTTTACAAATTCCGGAATAGGTACAATGATAGTCGCCTAACCTATGAAAACTTATGAGCAAGTTTTAGAAAAAGTAGAACTTGCTTTAGCTAAAGGTGAGTATCATTATTGCATTGAATTTCTTTTGCCCATAATCGAATCATTTCCTTTATCAAGCAAAGAAGGAGTAAATTTAAGAACAATCCTAATTACTGCTCTATGTGGTATCAATAAAAGGGAGGATGCTAAAAGGTTTTGTAAAGAACTTCTAAAATCTTACGATAATAAGACGAGAGAAAATGCAAAATATTTGATGGAAGTTATAGACTCTCCTGACATTAAAAAGCCAGAAAATTGGAACGTAAAGTTTGAAAGCGACCCATCACTTAATAAAAAATCTCTTAGCTCACTGCGCAAAAAAAGAGAAGTATTGAAGAAAAAAAAATTTATTAATGTAACTGAGACTCCAACTGGTGAAACAAAACCCTTTCAGAAAGGCTTTTCACTGATCATTTTTTTAATACTTTTTTTATTAATTCCACTTTTAAGTGGCTGCGTAAAAATTGAGGATACCCTTGATCTTAGTGAACTTGATTCAATAACTAATAATTTTGTGATAGAGAGTAAATACATAAAGAAATTTCCTTGGCAATCAAAATTTGAAGAGAAGATGAAAGATATTTTTCCTGACGCAGAAATTGAACAAGACGAATCAACCTTTTCTTTGAAACATAAAAATCTCAATTTAGAGGATACAAAGCAAGTTCTTAAAATCACCCAAAGTACAGCTGGAGAGTTAGCGGGAGAATCAACAAATATAGAAATCAATACTACTCAAAAAAACTTCATTTTTTTTAAAAAATACTTTTACAGGTTAGATTTGGATCTAAATTCTATTAAAGGTATTGATAATTTAGAACTCATTTTCAAAATTATTCACCCTAATAAAGCTATCCTTACCGATAAAAATAATTCAAATTTAGAAATCACAAAAAATCTAATAATTTGGGATTTAAATCAAGGGCAGATAAATAGTCTTGAATTTTCTTTCTGGAGCCTCAACAAACTCTTGATTGGGATATCTATTATTTTAATAATTATATTATTGGCATATTTATTAAGATTCTATAGATTTAAATTAGGTTCAGATTTACCTCAACTTCCATCAAAGTAATTACAACTCTGCTGGATTAACATCTATTGTTAAAAAAACATTTTTTGGAATAAGTTTCCATAATATTGATCTATCAGGTAAAGGTATCTTTGTTCCTTCAGGGCCATGTATTAATATCTGCCATCTAAATTTTTTGCCGACTTTAGCTATTAAACTAGGCGCAGGACCAATTAATTTCCAGTTCTTTTTCTCACAAAAACTGAGTAGATATTTTGCTAATTTTATCGCAATTGACTCAGTTAATTCATAATTTTCACCTGATAATTTAAGTAGGCAAATTGTGCAAAATGGAAATAAATTAGCATCCTTTCTCAATTTCGAGTTTTCAATTAAGAATCTTTCATAATCTCTTTTTTGAAGATGCGAAATCACCGGGTGGTTAGGTTTATATGTTTGAAAAATTACTTTCCCTTTTTTTTGTGCCCTGCCGGCCCTTCCTGCGACTTGCAAAAATAATTGTAATGATTTTTCTTCTGCTGAAATATCTGGGCGATGAAGCAACCCATCTGCTGCAATAACTACTGAAAGAGTAATATTGGGGATGTCAATACCTTTTGCCAACATCTGAGTACCGACAAGAATATCAGCATCACCTTTAGAAAACTTTGAAAGAATATCTCTATGACCATCCTTTCCTGAAGTTGTATCTCTATCAAAGCGAAGTACTCTTAAGTCAGGAAATTCTTCATTTAAAAACTCTATTACCCTTTGCGTACCAATTCCAAAAGGTTTGAAAGCAGTTGAATGACAATCTGGGCAACGATTGATCAATCTTGATTTATGATCACACCAATGACACCTTAGCCATTTTTTTCCTTGTGATCCGAGATGAACTGATAAAGGAACGTCACAGTTGGGGCAATTTATTAAATATCCGCAATTTCTACAACTTAAAAATCCACTATGCCCCCTCCTAGGGATCAGAATTATTGCTTGCTCTTTTTTTAAGCGTAGTTGAGGAAGGAATTGTAATAATTCATTTGAAAAAATTTTCATATTTCCCTTCTTGAACTCATCCCGCATATCAATAATTTTTATCTCAGGAGTCTCATTGCTGGATATCCTTTGAATCATTCTTACCAATTTAAAATTCCTTTCAAAAACACACTTTTTCCAAGTGTTCATTGATGGGGTTGCACTCCCAAAAATTAACTTTGCAGAATTCCTTTTTACTATTTCAATAGCAATCTCTCTAGCGTCATAGCAAGGCATAGGACTATCTTGCTTATAAGAAACATCATGTTCTTCATCCATTATTATTACTCCCAGATTTTTGATTGGAAGAAAAACTGCCGACCTTGTACCTATTACTATTAAAGGTTCATTAGCATTAATAATTTTCTTCCAAACTAAAGTTCTATGATCGGGAGAACAATTACTATGATATTCGTAAACGACATTTTCAAATCGCCTACTAAACCTATCAATAAGTTGAGGAATTAATCCAATTTCTGGGGCTAATATCAAACAACTTTTTTTCTTAAGAAATTGATCTTCAGTAATTCTCATATACACTTCTGTTTTACCTGAACCTGTTTCGCCCCAAAGAAGTAATGCATCTCCTGGTTTCATTGTTTGAAATTCTTGAAATGCAATTTTTTGCTCATTTGTAAGATTTGGTTTTTTCGTTGCGATATGATCTTTTAAAAAGGAATTTAATTTACTATTTATATTTTTTTTTCTTTTAGATTTAGCAAGATAATTTTTACTGACCATCGAGTTAATTAGAGTGTAATTAAAACCAGACTTTATTAATTCACTTTGCCAATTACCTTTTTTAGATAAAGTATCCATTAAAAAAAATTCTTTTTTGGTTAATCCATTTTTCTTAATATCAAATTCTTTTTTAGTTTCAATCCATATTTGATCTTTTAAACCTTTAGAGAAATTTTTATATTTACCAATCCAGCCAGGAGGAAATGCAGTTTTAAACATTTTTAAATTACTAACCATATAAAAAGAGGCTAGGGAGTCTATCAATTCTCTCCAAGATTCATCAATTATTTTTTTCTGCAAAATACTTTCAACAAACAAATATTTTATGCTTTTTCCTCCAGTAATATTTGATTCATCATTATTTATTGTCGAAAAGTCTTTTTTGGAGATCACTAACCCATTCAATAATCTCCCCCTTAGTCTCACACTTACAATATCTCCAACTTCTGCTCCAAGATTATTTCCATCTAAATAGTAAAAGCTTTCATCACTACTACCTATGTCAAGCAAAACCTCAAATTTTGAAGGAATATTTGGTAACTGATTACTTGCCGGCTTCAAAACTTTTTCTTAGTATTGGATTGTTGAACATTCCACAAAGTGTTTTTTGCACATTGATAAGTATCCTGCTCTTAGGGGAGACATGAAGCTTGGATCATTGAGTGAAAATTCAAAAACTGATCTGCCTGTCTGAGAAATCCCAAGACTTTTTACTTTAGGTAATCTATAGCACTATTTAAATTTTTCAACAATTTAGAGAACTTTTCTTATTCACAAATATGAAAAAGTTCTTCTAAACACCAAGGGGGATTTACTACTAAATGTACAAATTAGCCCTAAATAAAATTTTATCTAGTTAAATTCACCGTAGAAAGGAGTAAATTATGTGTCCAGTTGCAACAGAATCAAAAAATTCTAAACCTAGTCCCCCAAAAAAGATCAATAAAAAAATAAATACAAATTTAGAAACAGTAGTTGAGGAAGGTAGTAAAAAAAATAGTCAAAATTTGGACGTATCTTCAGATATAAATGAAAAAAACATAGAAAAAAATGATGAATTTAGTGATTCAGAGGAGGATGAAAAGGAGCTCGGGAATATAAAGCTTGGCCCAAAAGGTACCTATACTGAGGATTCAATAAGAGTCTATCTTCAAGAAATTGGAAGAATTAGGTTATTAAGACCAGATGAAGAAATTGAACTTGCAAGAAAAATTGCAGACTTACTCCAATTGGAAGAACTAGCAACTCAATACGAGTCTGAAAAAGGGCATTTCCCTTCAGTAAGAGAATGGGCTGAATTAATAGATATGCCTCTTCCCAAATTCAGAAGAAGACTTCTTTTAGGGAGAAGAGCTAAAGAAAAAATGGTTCAATCAAATTTAAGATTAGTCGTTTCCATTGCTAAAAAATATATGAATAGAGGATTATCATTTCAAGATTTAATACAAGAAGGAAGTTTAGGTCTTATTAGGGCAGCAGAAAAATTTGACCATGAAAAAGGTTACAAGTTTTCTACATATGCTACCTGGTGGATTCGTCAAGCTATCACAAGAGCAATCGCAGACCAAAGCAGGACTATTAGATTACCCGTCCATTTATACGAGACAATATCCAGAATTAAAAAAACTACAAAAGTTCTTAGTCAAGAATTCGGAAGAAAGCCTAGTGAAGAAGAAATCGCCGAGAGTATGGAAATGACAATCGAAAAACTAAGATTTATAGCTAAAAGTGCTCAACTTCCTATATCTTTAGAAACTCCAATAGGTAAAGAAGAAGACTCAAGACTTGGAGACTTTATAGAGGCTGATATAGAAAATCCAGAGCAAGATGTTTCTAAAACGTTATTAAGAGAGGATTTAGAAGGAGTATTAGCGACTTTGAGCCCTAGGGAGAGGGATGTTCTCAGGTTGAGATATGGAATTGATGATGGGCGAATGAAAACTCTTGAGGAAATTGGACAGATCTTTGATGTAACAAGAGAAAGAATTAGACAAATAGAGGCAAAAGCCCTAAGAAAACTAAGACATCCAAATCGAAATGGGGTTTTAAAAGAATATATAAAATAAAAAAAGTTAAGTATAATAATTAGCTTTAAAAACTGGCAAAATAATAGCTTAAAATAAATTCGATTTAATTTTTAATTCAAACTCAAAATAATATTTAATGACTAATTTTAAGCTAAAAATAGCTAGTAGAAGAAGTAAGCTAGCAATGGTTCAAACTTTATGGGTTAAAGATCAACTAGAAAGGAATATTCCCAATTTAGAGGTATCTATAGAGGCTATGGCAACTCAAGGTGACAAAATCCTTGATGTAGCCTTAGCAAAAATAGGCGACAAAGGGTTATTTACAAAAGAACTTGAAGCACAAATGCTCGTAGGCCATGCAGATATAGCAGTACATTCTCTAAAAGATTTACCAACCAATTTGCCTAGTGGCCTTAAATTAGGATGCATTACAAAAAGGGAGGATCCTGCAGATGCTTTAGTAGTCAGCAAAAAAAATGACTGTTATAAATTAGAAAACTTACCTAAAGGTTCGATTGTTGGAACAAGCTCCCTAAGAAGACTTGCACAATTAAGAAATAAGTACCCACATCTTTTTTTCAAAGATATTAGGGGAAATGTTATTACAAGAATTGAAAAATTAGATGCAGGAGAATTTGATTGTATAATTCTTGCGGCCGCTGGTTTAAAGAGATTAGGCTTTGAATCAAGAATTCACCAGATTATCCCTAGTGAAGTTTCCCTTCATGCCGTTGGCCAAGGAGCACTAGGCATTGAATGTAAATCTGATGATAAAAAAGTTTTAGAAATTATAAATATCTTAGAAGATAAACCCACCAGTCAAAGATGTCTAGCAGAAAGGGCTTTTTTAAGAGAGCTTGAAGGTGGATGCCAAGTCCCAATAGGTGTGAATAGTAAAATTCAGAATGAACAACTTTGCCTTACTGGTATGGTTGCATCTCTTGATGGAGAAAGGCTTATTAAAGATCAATATATTGGCAATATTAATGATCCCGAAGAAGTAGGCAAAGAACTAGCTAAAAAATTAAAGCAGCAAGGTGCCGAAGAAATACTAAGCGAAATATTTGAAAAATTTAGAGAAAAATAAAATTAGTCAATTTACTAATTTAGGATCAATTTCTTTTTTGTATCTCTCTTCACAATCTTTAATCACTTTAACAGCTTCTTCTGTCCCAAAAAAACCATTGACAGTACATGTTCCTGGTTTTTTTAGATCTTTGTAGTGCTCCCAATAATACTTTGTTTCTTTTAACCAATGATCTCCAAGGTCTTCATAACTTGAGATATGGTCCATTCTTTTATCATCTGCGAGGACCGCTATTACCTTATCATCGACCTCTCCACCATCATCAAATTTCATCACCCCAATAATCCTTGCTTCCACAATAGATCCGGGTATCAATGGCTCAGTTACCCCAACAATTTCTACATCAAGCGGATCTCCATCTTCATCCCATGTCCTTGGAATACATCCATAAGCAAAAGGATACGCAAGTGATGAATAACCTACCCTATCAAGTTTAAGATGGCCGGTTTCTGTAATTAATTCATATTTATTTATGGTATTAGAGTTCAATTCAACAATAGTGTTTATTATTGTATTTGAGCTATCAGTGAAAGCATTTAGTATGTGCAATAAATTTGGAGTAACCCTGCTTGGGGGCTGATTTAGATTTGCCATCAAGAAATTATTTTTGTTTATCTTACATCCTCACACCTAACCGAATTCTCTAAAAGTAATGTTTCAGCAAAAATCATTTATTCTAGACCTTAAATGATTTATAAAATATTTTGGCGATAGTTCTTCATTAGTTACAGCTCTTACCAACTCCATACAATTCACTGATCTGCCATATTTATGTATATTATTTTTTAACCAAAAGATGATCTTTAGATATTCACCATTTTCAATTAAGTTGTCAATCAAACCTATGTCTCTTTCCATTTGAGAAGATATTTGCGCACTTATAACATGTCCTAACAAATACGAGGGAAAATATCCAAACGCCCCTTCACTCCAATGAACATCTTGAAGACAACCTTCTGAATCATTAGATGGTTTAATTCCTAGGAGTTCATCATATCTTTTATTCCATTCTGTTGGTATATCTTCAGCAGGTAACCCTCTTTCAATTAAATCTATTTCAAGTTCGGTTCTTATTAATATGTGTAAGCCATAAGTCAATTCATCGGCTTCAACTCTATTTAATCCTGCTTCCAAATGATTAATCGATTTCCATAGTTCTAAATAATTATTAAGAGAACATCCAACCGAAACAAATTTGTTAAAAAATCTTTTTGAAAAAGATTTGGATTTAACTATTCTATTTTCCCAAAATAAAGATTGACTTTCATGGATACCCATAGAGGTTGCTTGACCTAAAGGCCAAGCAAACCATTGATGACTTTGAGATGGCAAACCTTGCTCATAAATAGAATGCCCCCACTCATGCGCAGTTGCTAAAAAACTTGATAATGGTTCACCTTCAACAATTCTTGTCGTAATCCTGTAATCATTAGGCCCTAATGTAATCGAAAAAGGATGGGGAGATTTACCAACAACAACTAGATCTTTATCTCTCCCAAACTCATCAAGTAATTGAGAACATAAATTATGTTGAGATTCTGGACTCAAATTCCAGTGATATCTCTTAGAATTATTAATCCCTCTAATCAACTCTGGGAGAGTGTCTTTCAAAGGCTGAAACATTTTTTTCAGCCACTTTAAAGTTAATTCAGGCTCAAAGGGTTGGGCTAAAGTTTCCCATGGTGAATATTGATCTGATATTTGTTTTGCCTCTTCAATCCGCAATTTAACTAATTCTTCAAAGAAAGGAAGAAAAATTTTAAAATCTGATTTTTCCTTAGCTTCTTGCCAGCTTTCATACCCTTTAGATTTTGCCTTTGCTAGAGACTCAACTAATTTAGGATCTAAATTTCTTTCTCTATTAAATTCCTTCAATAAAAGACTAATATTTCTTTCTTTATCTTTTATGAAAAGTTGATTACCGGAATTTCGTTCAATATCTGCTAGTTCATTTTTAGCAGATTGTATTAAATTAGAAAATTCCTCAGAAGAATTTCTTTCATGCAATACTTTTGCAATATAAGTAAGTTGTTCAGACCTCCAAGAGGCACCTTTCTTTGGCATTCCAGTATTCTGATCCCAATAAAGTGTATTTTGGATTGAACCTAATATTTGTGTTTCTTTAAGGTAAGCACCTAGCTTATTCCAATGAGTTTCAGCCAACGATTTAAATGAAAATTAAATATATCTTAAGATAAAAATTTTAATGTCTGCAGTAAAACATGCATCTTTATGCATAATAGGATATTGATTAATTAAGTTTTAACTTATATGGAACAAATATTTTCAAAATTAAAATTCATAACCCATGGCGAGGGCTTTATTGATATCACATATGATTTAAATTTATGTGTTGAAAAAAATAATTTTTATTCCGGAATTTTAAATTTAACTTCTCTTCATACCAGTTGCAGCCTAACTATAAATGAGAATGCAGATCCAAATGTACTTAGGGACCTAAAAAAATATATGCAATCCATAGTTCCATATGATTCCTACTTATCCTTATCCAAAAGTAAAGAAGAAATATCTTATAAACATTATCAAGAAGGTGCTGATGATATGCCCGCGCATATAAAAACATCGTTAACAAACACTTGTTTATCTTTAAGTTTTCAAGAAGGTAAAATAATGCTTGGCACATGGCAAGCAGTTTATTTATGGGAACATAGATTTGATCAAAAGGAAAGGATTTTGAACGTACATATTATTGGTGATAAAAAGTAAAGTATTTATAATATAAAAAGTCATAGTAGTTATTTCATGGAACCTTACCTTTTGCGAGAAGGAGAATTGAATGAATTAGTTGTAAAAATACCTGGATGGGATATTGAATCTAAACAAATCCAAAGAGAATTTAACTTCCCTAATTTTATTCAAGCCTTCTCTTTTATGACTAAAGTTGCATTAATTTGTGAAAAATATAACCACCATCCCAACTGGGAAAATGTTTATTCAAAAGTAATAATTAGATTAAATACACATGATTTAGGAGGCATTACTAATCTGGACCAAACGTTAGCTTCGGAAATCAACAAAATTTTTGATCAATAAAATTACAAATTTATTTATTTAACCACTCAAATGTCTAAAAAGTTATTGCCAGTTACTATTATCAGTGGATTTTTAGGTTCTGGGAAAACCACGCTTCTTAATCATATTTTAAAAAATCAAGTTGGTATTAAAACAGCTGTTTTAGTTAACGAATTCGGGGAAATCGGCATTGATAATGACTTAATAATAGAAGGATCAGAAGATATGATCGAATTAAATAATGGCTGCATATGTTGCACAATTAATGGCGAATTATTAAATACAGTAACAAAAGTTCTAGAAAAATCAGAAAACCTAGACTATCTAATTGTTGAGACAACTGGTCTAGCAGATCCATTACCGGTAGCCATGACTTTTGCAGCTGGTGATCTTAGAGAACAAGTAAGATTAGATTCGATTATCACTGTTGTTGATGGAGAAAATTTTGATTTTGAAATAAACAACACAAGTATTGCCCATTCTCAGATTTTATACGGAGATATAATCCTTCTAAATAAATGTGATTTAGTGAATGAAGAACATTTAAAGAAGGTAGAAAAGGCCATAAATAAAATAAAGAAAGAACCGAGAATCTTGAGATCAACTAATAGTGTGGTTGGATTACAAATGATATTGAGCGTAGGTCTTTTTGAG
>CACBFH010000009.1 GCA_902538515.1 uncultured Prochlorococcus sp.
TCATTAAAACTACTTTCAAGAAAATTTCCAATCCCCCCTCCAGAACATGACTGCAAGAAAATTAAAAAAATTAATAAAAAAAATTCTTTTTTTTTAAAAATCATATTTTTTCTAACTTTTCTTTTTCCTTATAGTTTTTTTATTACTAATTTTTGTTTTTTTTAAAATTGCGCCTTTTTTATCTTTTAGTTTTTCTTCTAAAAGAGATACTGCTTCATCTATAGTAAATTTTTCTATGTCAGTATCTTTGGCAATCGAAACATTAGTTTTGCCGCATTTTAAATAGACGCCATATCTTCCATTTAACATTTGAATTTTTTCTTTAAATTCTTTCGGTTTTCCAAAGTCTTTAAGTACCTCATGACCACCTCTACCCATTTTTGGCATCGCAAGAATTTCTAATGCACGTTCTATATCAACTGTAAAAACATCATCCTCTTTCTTTAAAGATCTATTTTCAGATTCATTTTCATTTTTAATCCATTTGATATACGGGCCAAATCTTCCTCTATCAGCCTCAACAACTCCTCCTTCGGGATGAACTCCTAACAATCTAGGCAAACTTAAAAGTACTAGAGCCTCATCTAGAGTTAGATCATCAGTTTTAAACTCTTTGGGTAATGAAGCTCTTCTTGGTTTAGCTTTATCTTTATCACTATTTCCCAATTGAACGTAAGGTCCATAAGGGCCAAATCTTAAAAAGACTTTTTCCCCAGTTTTTGGATCAGTTCCAAGATCCGATGGGCCACTTAAGATTTGATCAACTTGTTTTATGTCTAAATCTCCAGGAGTAATATCCATTGGAAGATTACCTTTAGCCTGAATTTCATTACCAGATTCATCAATTTTTGTACCCTCAAGCCAAGGTCCGTTAGAGCCTATTCTGACTACGCAAGGTAGGTCTTCGAAATCAACTTGTCTATAAGCTTTACCATCAATATCGCCCTCTGTTTTCTGAACCTTTACCTCCAAACCATTTTTACCTTTGTAGAAAGTTTCGAGGTATGGTAGCCACTCAAGATTTCCTGAAGATATTTCATCCAATGAAGATTCCATTTTTGCAGTAAAAGTAGTATCAACTAGATCAGGAAAATGTTCTTCTAATAGAGCAGTAACAGCAAAAGCTGTAAAAGTTGGAGCCAAAGTATTGGAAGCTATATTCGCATAACCTCTATCAACTATGGTCCCAATAATGCTGGCATAGGTAGAGGGTCTTCCAATCCCTTCTTTTTCAAGAACTTTAACTAATGCAGCCTCTGTATATCTTGCAGGAGGTTTAGTTTCATGAAAAGTAGATTCCTTATTAGTAACTTCAAGACATGTTCCATTTGTTAAGTTTGGGAGAATAATTTCTTGTTGTTCAAGAGATGAACTTGGGTCATCACTTCCCTCGACATAAGCTCTGAAGAATCCTGCGAAATCAATACTTTTCCCGCTCGATTTAAATAATCCATCCCCTACGCTAATTTCAGCATTAATCATTGTTAACCTAGCTTCCGCCATTTGACTAGCTACAGTTCTTTTCCAAATTAAATCGTAAAGTGATAAGTCTCTACCAGTTAGATTAGTTTCCTTTGGTGTTTTAAATATCTCACCTGCCGGCCTAATAGCTTCGTGTGCTTCTTGAGCATTTCTTGCAGTTGAATTAAATTGTCTTGGTGAGTGTGATAAATATTCTTTTCCATACATAGAACTGACACATTCTCTAGCAGCTCTTGTGGCTTGTTCGGAGAGATGAACTGAATCAGTTCTCATATATGTTATGAAACCTCTCTCATATAGGCCTTGTGCACATCTCATAGTTTCTCTTGCAGACAAACGAAGCTTCCTATTTGCTTCTTGTTGTAATGTGCTAGTTGTAAATGGAGGAACTGGCTTACGAGTGGTTGGCTTTTTTTCGATTTTTGAGACTAGCCAGTCCTCTGAGGAAAAAGTCTTCAATAAATCATTTACTTGTTCTTCTCCAATTATTAAAGATTTGTTTCCTTCTTTTAATTTACCGCTTTGTTCGTCGAAATCTGAGCCGTTAGAAATTCTTCGACCGTTTAAACTGAATAATTTAGTTTCGAAAGTAATATTATCTTTTACTAGGGAAGCTTTAATCCCCCAGTAACTAGCTTTTTTAAAGGATCTTCTTTCTCTTTCTCTCCTAACAAGAAGTCTTACAGAAACTGATTGGACACGACCAGCAGATAGTCGGGGGGCTACCTTCTTCCAAAGTAAAGGAGATAATTCATATCCAAAAAGCCTGTCCAAGATTCTTCTTGTTTCTTGAGCCTGGACAAGTTCCATATCAATTTCTCTCGTTTGGTCTAAAGCTTTATTAATTGCCTTCTTCGTAATTTCATGAAAAACCATTCTCTTAGTTGGTATTTTAGGCTTTAGTATTTGCAGGAGATGCCAGCTAATACTCTCTCCCTCTCTATCTTCATCAGTTGCCAGTAATAGCTGGGTCGCGCCTTTCAATGCATCTTTCAACTCTTTGACAACCTTTTTCTTATCTTTTGGAACTATGTAAAGTGGTTCAAAATCCTCTGTTGTATTTACTCCTATCCTTGACCATTTTTCCTTTTTAACCGCAGCAGGTATTTCAGCAGCTCCTTTTGGAAGATCTCTTACGTGTCCCATTGAAGCAAGAACTTCATAATTAGAGGGCAAAAACTTTCTTATAGTTTTTGCTTTGGTGGGGCTTTCAACAATAACAAGTGTGTGATCCAAGGTTTATTTCAAAAATTGGTGTTTTTGTTCAGTTAGGGCATATTATGATTATTTGAAGCTTTTTCAAGTAATTTCTTCTGAAAATTTCAAAAATCATACCCACAAATTATAATCAAGTTAAGATTAACTCCTAGACCCTTACAATCAAAGATCTAATTTAATCCAATTTAATAAAGTGCCCAACGAAATCTTTACAATTAATTTAAATGCTCAAGCCATTATTCCAGAGGCTTTTATTTTACTAGGTATTGTTGGAACACTTCTTGTAGATTTAGCTGGAGAAAAAACTGCATCAAAATGGGCACCAATAATTTGCTATTTATCAATTGGCAGCTCTCTCGTTAGTTTGGCATTGCAATGGACTAATCCGGTAGAAAGCGCATTCCTTGGGTCCTTTAATTCAGATAATTTAGCAATTGCATTTAGAGCAATAATATCTTTATCAACCTTAGTATCTTTACTTATAAGTTGGCGGTATACAGAACAAAGTGGTAGCCCTATTGGCGAGTTTGCTGCGATAGTTCTTTCGGCCACCCTTGGAGCAATGCTTTTGTGTGGATCTACTGACCTTGTTAGTGTATTTATATCTCTGGAAACTTTATCTGTAGCAAGCTACTTACTTTCTGGCTATCTCAAGAGAGATCCAAGAAGTTCAGAAGCGGCCTTAAAATACCTTCTTGTTGGATCAGCTGCTGCTGCTGTTTATTTGTATGGATCCTCTTTTCTTTATGGATTAAGTGGTTCAACAAACTTAGCGACAATAGGCTTAGAGATTATCAATAAGCCATCCTTCATTACTTCACTCGCTCTTGTATTTGTCTTATCAACAGTTGCATTTAAAATTGCTGCTGTTCCCTTTCATCAATGGACTCCTGATGTATATGAGGGTTCACCTACCCCTGTAGTAGCTTTCTTATCTGTTGGTTCAAAAACAGCGGGTTTTGCATTTGCAATAAGAATATTAAGCACAACTTTCTCTTCTTTTGACGAAGAATGGAAACTTTTATTTACCATTTTGGCCATATTGAGCATGATTCTAGGGAATGTTGTAGCTCTAGCTCAAACCTCAATGAAAAGGATGCTAGCTTACAGTTCTATTGGACAAGCCGGATTTGTAATGATTGGAATAGTATCTGGCACACAAGATGGTTTATCAGCAGCTGTTCTGTATTTAGCTGCATATTTATTTATGAATTTGGGCGCATTTTCTTGTGTAATACTTTTCTCGCTAAGAACAGGTTCTGACAGAATTCTTGATTACTCAGGACTTTACCAAAAAGATCCTCTCATTACATTAGGCTTAAGCCTTTGTCTTCTATCTCTTGGAGGTTTACCTCCAATGTTAGGATTTTTTGGAAAGATATACTTGTTTTTTGCAGGTTGGGCAAATCATCAATATCTATTAGTAATAGTTGGATTAGTAACTTCAGTTATATCTATTTATTACTACATATCAGTGATAAAAATGATGGTAGTTAAAGAACCGCAAGAAGCTTCTGAAATAGTCAAATCATATCCTGCAATTAATTGGGAAATTGTAGGGTTACCTCCCTTGAGAATTGCACTTTATACCTGCGTCACAGTAACTGCTCTTGGAGGAATCCTTTCCAATCCTCTTTTTAAATTAGCTAATACGGCAGTTTCTGAAACTCCTTTCTTACAAGATATTATTGCTACTGCAAACAATATTTCCTAGAAGAATTCTTCAATAAATGTCTAAAAAAGTCGCGAGTTTAGAAAATATATCTAAAACATATGGGAAAGAGGATCTAACTGTTAAAGCTCTAGACAGCGTAAACTTAGAAATTTATAAAGGTGATTATTTAGCTGTAATGGGAGCTAGTGGCTCAGGCAAAAGCACAGCTATGAATATTATTGGATGCCTAGATAGACCATCTGCAGGTATTTATAAATTAAATGGTATTCCTGTTGAGAATTTATCTGATGATGAGCTCGCGGAAATACGTAACCAAAAATTAGGCTTCGTTTTTCAACAATTTCATCTTCTCTCAGACGCAACTGCACTTGAAAACGTAACTTTGCCGATGATTTATGCTGGTATTGAGCCTGATCAAAGATTAGAAAGGGGTAAGAATGCCTTAAAAAAAGTTGGCCTTGCAGAAAGAATGAATAATCGTCCAAACCAATTATCCGGAGGTCAACAACAACGAGTTGCAATAGCAAGGGCTATTATCAATAACCCTGCTATTTTGTTAGCAGATGAACCCACTGGAGCACTAGATTCAAAAACCACTGAAGATGTACTAGATCTTTTTGACAAACTGCATGAATCTGGAATAACTATAGTTTTAGTTACGCACGAAGATGAAGTTGCAAATCGGGCAAAAAAAATAGCCAAATTTAAGGATGGAAGAATAGTTGAATTAAAAGTTAATTAAATTCAAAACCTTCTAATTACCTCAAGTTGAGTTGCATTCTCAATTCTTAAATGCCCATTAGAATCAATATCTTTAATTTTCCATGTATGGGGACAATAACCACTAGGTAAAAATCTTTTAGTTAGAAACTCATTTGCAGATTTAATGATATATTCTTTTTTGTTATTACATTCAACTGAATCGTGAAAAGCTTTAAGAACTTTAGCTGTCCAATAATGTTGATTAATATTCTTAGTTTGAAGTATTTTTGATAATGAAATACCTTCAGATGGTGTGTAATTTAAAACATTCATGCCAAGTCCTATTCTTACATAGATAATTTCCTTACCTCTTGTTATCACTCTTGGTAAAAACCCAATCAACTTTTTTGAACCAAAAAAAATATCATTTGGCCATTTCAAACAAACATTTATATTCTCTTGTCTAAGCATTTCACATATCTTAATCCCTAATGACAAATTAAATATTTGACTTGCAAATTCTTTTGAAAATATTGGGTAAGCTGCACTTAACCAAATCCCTCCTTTTGGAGAAACCCAAGTTTTTGAGTTTTGGCCAACCCCAGAGAACTGTTCTCTTGCAATTATTGCCACTGGCTTGTTTTTCTTTATTTCAGAATATCCAAGTAAGTTTGTTAGCTCATTTTCGGTACTTTTACATTTTATTTTGTAAAGAAGTCTCCAACTTGGATATTGACCCTGAATCTTTTTTAAATAAAAAACTGTCTTAGCTGCAGATCCAATAACTTTCACAAATTCTTTATTAAAACAACAAGCATCTTTTTGAAGATTAGACTAACTTTAGTCTTAATAAGTTAATTTTACAAATTGGACAAAAAGTATTTGCCAATAGTGAATAGAAGGTATCCAGATCCATTAAAAAATTGTCTTGATAATTTCAAAAAATCATGGGGTGACTTAGATAAACTTTCTAAAATCAACGAAAACTGGAAGAACTTAATCGGTTTGGAACTTTTTCAAGAATGTAAACCATTAAATATTGAAAAAAAAATACTTACTATTGCAGTAAATCATCCACAGTGGCGCCAAGCCTTAATCTACAACAAGCATAAATTAAAAGAGAGAATTGAGAAAATTGGGATAGCTTTGAATGAAATAAAAATAATACAAAATTATGAAATTAAAAATAAAAATATTAAAGCTACTAATGCAAAGATAGTGTGGGCAAAGCATCCAAGCAGAATCCATCAAAATAATATGTGCATTTGTACTCTCTGTAATGCCCCAACGCCTGAAGGCGAAATCAAAAGATGGGGGAAGTGTTCTTTTTGTTGGAGAAAAATAAATAACTAAATGCTCTATTTGGCTAAAATAAGTATTCCCATTTGCCCCCCCCAAATAGTTCTATATTCAGCTTTTTTAAATCCAACTTTCCTAGCAATTCTTATAAGTTCATTTTTCTTTGGAAAATTTCTAATGCTTTTTTCAATATATGCGTACTCTGGACTTAAATTAAAAAGGCGCGAAATTGTTACTACAATATATCTTAAATATAATTTCTGAAAAACATTAGATAAAGAATTTTTTGTTGAGTGATTAAAATCCAGAAATCCTGCCCTTCCTTTATCATTCAAAAGATAAAAAACTTTTTTTATTCCTTCTTCAACATTATTCAAGTTTCTTAGTCCATATGACATGCAAATCCCATCATAATTTTTTGAATAATCATCAATTTCTAAAACATCTTTAATTTCCCACTTTACAAATTTATTTTTTTTTATCTCTGCTTTTTTCTTTGCAATATTTAAAATATCTTCTGCACTGTCAATCCCAGTAATTGATCCACTTGGACTAACTCTCTTAGAAATTAAGAATGCTAAATCTCCAGTTCCACAGCATAAATCTGCCCAATCTTCACCATTTACAGGTTTTAATAAATTAACTAATTTCCTTTTCCATAGTCTGTGCAGTCCAAAACTTAATAGATTATTTAAAAAGTCATATTTGTAGGAAATCTTATTAAATATATTTTTGACTTCGATAGTTTTTGTGAATTTCATTTTTAAATTTTTAAATTATTTCTTATTGGTATTAAATTAAAATTTTTTATTCATATGGTCTTATTGGAAGTTTTTTTTCGAGTAGGAAAGTCTTTATTTCTCTTAAAGAAAGTTTCTTATCATGAAGTAATGATGCCAGAAGTGCTGCAGATGCCCTGCCTTCATTGAAAACATCATAGATATCTTCTAAACAACCTGCTCCTCCTGAAGCAATCACTGGAATATTAACAATATTGGTAACAGATTCAGTCAGATTTAAATCATATCCATTCTGCGTGCCATCACCATCCATTGAAGTAAGCAAAATCTCCCCTGCGCCTAACTCCTCAACTTTCTTTGCCCAACTTAATACATCTATTCCAGTATTTTCTCTCCCTCCTTTTACATATACCTCCCATTCATCAGTCTTATTAACTTTTCTTTTAGCATCAATTGCTATTACGATACATTGATTGCCAAATTCTCTAGAACTTTTAGAAATTAAATCTGGATTTCTAACTGCAGAAGAATTCAAACTTACTTTATCCGCTCCAGCTCTTAAAAGATCATTAATTGAAGAAACAGAATCTATTCCTCCACCTACTGTAAATGGGATTTTTACTGATTTTGCGGTCCTAGAGACAAGGTCAACTAATGTATTTCTATTTTCTACACTTGCTCTAATATCTAAGAATACTAATTCATCTGCGCCCTCATCAGAATACATACAAGCCAATTCAACAGGATCGCCTGAGTCTCTCAAGTTAACAAAATTTACACCTTTAACCACTCTGCCATGGGCGACATCTAAACAAGGAATTAAACGAAGAGCTACCATTTTAGTAAAAATTGTCCAAATGCTGTTAATCTTGCATAATAGCTTCCATCTTACCTCTTATGGCTGAAACAAAATTATTACCCAAAATCGGTAGTAAAATCAAAATTAACATTAACAAAGTAAAAGATAGACTACCAGCTAAATTAATCGATCAAATATCCTCGAGTCCTAAAGCCGTAATAACAGGCTATAAAATGACAGACGGCAGAAGTATTGGAATCACCGCAAAATTTCAGAATGGTGATCAAAATTGGTTTTTCCCAGAAGAAATTGAGAAAGGTTAAAGAATAAAGTGAATGATCCAAAACAACTATTAGGAATTAAGGGTGCCTCTGAAACATCAAGTATATGGAAACTCCGTATACAGTTAATGAAACCCATAACGTGGATCCCTTTGATATGGGGAGTTATTTGTGGAGCAGCTGCAAGTGGGAATTTTGAATGGACATTTAGTAATGTTTTAGCTTCATTAGCATGTATGTTGATGAGTGGACCGCTTCTGGCTGGTTATACCCAAACCATAAATGATTTTTTTGATAAAGAAATTGATGCAATTAATGAACCAAATAGACCAATTCCTTCTGGGAAAATTTCAATTAAAGATGTAAAAATACAAATCTGGGTATTACTTATAGCGGGTTTAATAGTTGCTTTTCTATTAGATTTATATGCTAAGCACAGCTTCCCCTCCGTCTTACTTTTGGCATTAGGAGGTTCCTTTGTTAGTTATATATATTCTGCTCCACCACTCAAATTAAAACAGAATGGTTGGCTTGGAAATTATGCATTAGGAGCATCTTATATAGCTTTACCTTGGTGGGCAGGACAAGCCTTGTTTGGGAAATTAACAATCGTGACGGCGATACTAACACTTGCTTATAGCCTCTCAGGACTTGGAATTGCTGTTATTAATGATTTCAAAAGTGTTGAAGGAGACTCAAAGCTAGGCTTGAATTCTCTACCAGTAGTATTTGGAATTAAAAATGCAAGTAGAATAAGTGCAGGACTGATTGATATTTTTCAATTAGCAATGGTTATAGTATTAGTCATTATTGGTCAACATTTAGCCTCTGTAATTTTGGTTTTATTGGTAATTCCACAAATTACATTTCAAGATATGTGGTTACTAAGAGATCCTCTAAAGTTTGATGTCAAATATCAAGCAAGTGCCCAACCGTTCCTTATAACTGGAATGTTAGTTACAGCTTTAGCGATAGGACATAGTTTTTTAGTAGTTTAAGGTGCGAAAGATTAGATTCAAATCTTTTGTTTTTATAATTCCAATATTAATTTTTTCTGGAGTATCTTTTTATTTTTTTAGTCTAATATTTACTACCTTAAAATTTGACTTTTCTAAAAATGAAAAGTCTAGGGAAACCAAATATTCTTACGTAATATCATCTTCTGATAATAAAATACTAAGCAAATTAAGTCGCAAATTTGAAATAGATAATAGTTATCATAAAATTCCATTTTTTCTAAAACATTCTTTTATATCTTCTGAGGATAAAAGATTTTATAAACATAATGGAATAGATTTAAAAAGTATTTCACGTGCCCTTATTCAAAATATTAGAAATGGGTATATTAAAGAGGGAGGAAGTACGATTACACAACAAGTTGCTAGATTACTTTTTCTAAATAATGATTTAAGTTTTCAAAGAAAAATCAAAGAAATATTTATATCACTCATACTTGAATTTAGATATAACAAAAATCAAATTTTAAAATTATATTTAAATAATATTTATCTAGGATCAGGAGCATACGGGGTAGACGAGGCTGCCCAAGTTTATTTTGGAAAATTAATAGAAGAATTGACATTATCAGAGATCGCATTAATTGCAGGATTAGCTCCAGCTCCATCAATTTATTCACCTTATCAAAATTTAGAACTAGCTATTAAAAATAGAAATAAAGTTCTTGAATCAATGTATGTTGATGGATATATTTCTCTTGCAAATAAGAATAAGGCTATTAAAGAAAAAATAAAGTTAAATTATCAAACAGCTGATAATTTTTTAGATGATAAGTTACTAATAAACTTTATTCTTCAGGAAACAGATAAAAAAATTGGAAGTAAAAATGATTATAAGTTTTTAAGAATTAAATCTTCTATCAACAAAGATTGGCAAGAAAAAGGTCAAAAAATATCAAGATACGCAGGGCCTAAAGAACTTGAATTTGGTCTGTTATCTATCGAATCAAACACAGGACTAATCAGAACAATGATAACCAGCAAAAATCCATCAATTAATGAATACAATAGAGTGATTTCATCTGTAAGACCGTTAGGTTCTACTTTTAAAATAATCCCTTATGCTGCTGCATTAATAGAAGGAATAAAATTAAGCGATAAATTTGAAGACTTACCAATATGCTGGGAAAGTTATTGCCCAAAAAATTTTTCAGAAGACTATAGAGGTTCAATATCTTTGATTGAATCATTTAAAAGTTCATCAAATATCGTTCCAATATCAATAACAAAAAAAATCGGCTTAAAAAATATTATTAATTTAGCGAATTCATTTGGACTAGGTTACGAGCAAGAGTTTGAGGAATTCCCATCATTAGCTATTGGCGCCTACGGAGATAATCTTTTAAACATCACAAATGCATATTCTGCAATAAACAATAATGGGAAGATTCAAAGCCCTGAAATCATAGAAAAAATAGAATCATTTAAAAAACAACCTATTTGGGAAAATAAATCTATTTCCAAGAAAATATTAGATTTAAAAATAAACAAGAAAATAAATAAACTTCTTGAAAAATCTGTAAAAGAAGGCACTTCAAAAGCAGCCTCTATAAAAGGAAAGAAAATTTATGGAAAAACAGGAACATCTGATGGAAATAAAGATCTCTGGTTTATTGGTTCCATTGATAACCTTACAACAGGGATCTGGATAGGTTATGACGATAACAAGGAATCTGAATTATCTAGTGGGAATGCAGCTTATTTATGGAAGAAGTTCATATCAGAAATTTATAAAATTCCAATTAAAAAATAAATTATATTTTTAAGATTTATAAGAAATTATTGCAGAATAAAATCCATCACCAGGATAATCCAAGCTAGGTAAAATTTGCTTTTGGCTAACCAATTTTAAAGTTTTGTTTTTTTCAATAAATCGTTCAATTAATAGATTATTTTCATCAGGACAAATAGTACAAGTTGAATAAACTAAAGTGCCATCTTTTTTCAAAAGAGGGAAAATACTCTCCAAAAGTTTTTCCTGTAATAAAGTTAAAGATTTTATTTTTTCTTTACTTAAAGACCATCTAGAATCTGGATTCCTGGAAAGAGTTCCAATACCTGAACATGGAGCATCTAATAAAATCTTATCAAAATAAGATAAAAACTTAGGATTTAATTCAATCAAACTCGTAGCATCAGCCTTAAGGGTATTAACAGATTTCAAATTTAACCTTTCTAAATTTGATTGCAGTATTTTCAATCTTTTTGCTGATCTATCTACGGCAACGATTTCAGCACTATCATTTGTTAATTCTGCAAGGTGGGTAGACTTACTTCCTGGAGCTGCACAAGCATCTAAAATCTTTTCACCTTCTTTTGGATTTAATAGAGGTGCTATCCACTGAGAAGATCTATCTTGAATTGTCCAAAGTCCATCACTATATCCTGGTAAATTTTTTATAAATCTTGGATTAGATTTTAAAGTAATTCCATTATGTAAATCATTAATAATTTCAGCATCAATTTTATTTTCATGAAGTACTTTCAAAAAGTTATCTAAATTAGTTTTTAATTGGTTAATTCTCAAATCAATTGATGGTTTTTTATTAAATGCCTTAATGATATTTTCACCCTCGCTATTGCCGAACCATTTATAAAGATCCCTCACAAGCCATATTGGAAATGATTCAAGATATGAAATTCTTTCTTTTCTATCAGAAGATAATTCCGGAAAGATTTTTTGGTCTAATTTTCTTGATGCATTTCTCAATATCGCATTTACAGTTCCCGCTAAACCATTTAAATCTGTTTTTTTAGCTACTTCTACAGTGGTAGAAATAGCAGCAGGAAATGGGATTTTATCCATTTTCAATAGTTGATACAAACCTATATGTAGAAGCCATCTTAACTTTGGAGGCTGCTTTTTATGAGTAATTTTTGATGTATGATCCGTCCAAAGATCAAGAAATTTTCTATACCTTATGCATCCAAAAGATAATTCCGTAATAAAAGCTATATCAAGAGGATTAAATTGATAATTTTTTAAAACCTTTTCAAGAGCATGATCAGAAAAATCACCAGAACTGACTTTTAATAAAATTTCCCAAGCTGCCTTTCTTTGTAAATAGCCTATGCTCAAAATATAATTAATTTTTAAAGATAACTTTAATATACAAAAAATACAAAAATTTAAACTACTTTTTCAATTGCAGAATTAAACCAAATAAAACCTAAGATAGAAATAAGTGAAAGATTAAATCCTAAAAAAAGAAAGATATTTAAAGAATGGATTCTTTCCCGAAAAAATATTTTTTTCTCTTTTTGGTACTTCATTATTAAAATAAAAACTTATTCAGGATTTAAACGGCAACCAATATTGATAGATCCTGCATCAAGCATTCTGCCTAATTTAATTGCTATGGATTCCTCCAATCTATTAAAATTAGATTGATGGGTAGTTATCTAATCTAATTCAGAAGAAGTGATGATTCCTGTCGAATTACTTTTTAAAAAAAGTTTTCCAATTTCCATTAGATAAACTTATTTTTACTTAACTAACATCTTTACTTAAGATTCCCTTATAACATAATATTCTTTTAATTTTTCTAAGACAAATGTTGGTTATTACTCTTAATTTATTGAATATCTCTTAAAAATTTATCAGCCGTTTTTATGTGATTATTTAATTTTTCCTCTGACATTTTATCGAGATTTCTCGTTAACATTGCCAGACGATATTGTTTTCTAAAAAAGGTTTCATTATCTTTAATAAATTTCCAAAATAAACCATCCCATATTTCACACCATGAGCCACTTTTAAAATTAGACATTTTTTTTACATAATTAGAGCTTGATATATATGGCTTGGTTGAAAAGATACCACCATCACTAAACTGACTCATTCCGTAAACATTTGGGACCATAACCCAATCATAGGAATCAATAAACATTTCCATAAACCATTTGTAAACTTGGTTGGGGTGAATTCTACATAGAAGCATAAAGTTGCCAACAATCATTAGCCGCTCGATATGATGACAATAACCAAATTTAATAATATTTTTTATAACAACGTCTACTGGTTCAATTCCTGTATTTCCTTGATAAAAAGATTTTGGAATTGGCTTATCTTCAAAATTCCAAAAATTACTATTTCGCATCTTTGTTCCGTACTTTTTATAGACGAGGCAAATAAATTCTCTCCATCCAATAATTTGACGAATAAAACCCTCTAAAGAGTTAATAGGAACATTATTATTTTTTGCAAAAAGTAATGCTTTATTTACTACTACATCTGGGGTTAATAAGCCGCTATTTAAGAGAGGAGAAAGTAAACTGTGCCATAAAAAAGAATTTTCTTTAGAAATAGCATCCTCATAATCTCCAAATAAGAATAATCTATGTTTAAAAAAATCATTTAACCATTCATCTGCCTCTTCGAAATTAGTTGGATATAAAAAGTTATTACTTTCTCCAATATAATCAATATCAAAATTGGCTAATGACCTTTCTGCATTAACTACAAATTTATTTTTTTGTAATTTAGGTGTATCGGGTATATTTATTTTTTTTGGTAATTTTTTTCTGTTCATTTCATCAAAACTCCATTTACCACCTTCAGGTGTATCATCAGGATTAACTAATATCTTTTGACTCTTTCTTTGATTCTCATAGAATCTTCCCATAAGAGGTTTTTTTGCATTTGATGCAAATAAATCTATTAAATCTTCACTGCTCATAAACATAGGAGAAGGCAAAATATTTAAAGCTAAATTATTACTTTCAACAAAATTATTAATCCTCTTCATTATTAAAAAATCATGAGGGTCAATGAGATTTATTTTCTGATATTTATTTTTAATAAATTCAGATAAGTAATCAACTGTAGAAACATTATTCTTGTTTTCGATATATAAAACTTTAAAGCCAGATATTTCTAAATAATTTTTATAAGCGAGCATAGATGCTCTATGAAAAACTAACTTATTTTTATGGTTAATTAATTTATGAAATTTATCATTTCCAAAAAATAATGAGTCTTCCAAAATCAAAACTTCACAATTTATTTTTAAGATTGGGCTTTCTCTAAAAAGTTGATTCGGGAAAATAATTGATACTTGTTTCATCTTTGCGACTTCCTATTACTGCATCTTTTTGAACAGTAGATAACATCATCCCAACAGTTCTTCCATTTTTTACGCCACTCAAACGGCCTATTGCAAACAGGACAAGTTTTAGTAGAAAGATTTTTCAAAATTTATAATTTTCTTTTATGAGTAGATTTAAATCTAGTTGAATCTTTAAGGGCCATATGTTTTGTATTTCTTCCCGAAACTCTCTTTCTCCAGACTTTGAAAGATTTGGGTTTAAGATTTTGACGCATAATTTTTATCGCATCTTCCTCTTTTAAACCAAATTGATATTCGATAGCTTCAAAGGGTGTTCTATCTTCCCAACACATTTCTATTATTCTGTCTATATCGATGCTTTCCATATTTATTGTTCACATTGTGAGGTACAAAGTTTTTCAATATCGGATCTACCTGTAATTTGAAGCCTATATTTTGCCCAATATCTGTAAACCAATCTCAATAATGGAGATAAGAGCTTAATCTTCAAGGGATAATAAACCCAACCTAAACCAACTAATTCATAAGAATATGCAAGTACATCTAGTCCCCTAATAATTTCACCATTTTCAATAATCCCATGCAGGTTTGACATAGCATCTGAATATGAGACGTTATTAAAAAGACTTTGATCATAATCCTTACTGTTAATATCTATAAATGCAATTTGATTTAAGGTATCTCTTTTTTTAAGAAAATTTGTTTCTCTCAAACAAAGTGGACAACCACCGTCAAATAAAAAGGTTAATTTATTTTTCATATTTTTATTCAAATATAGAAATTAAATAACTTTTTTGTGGAATAAAAAATTTTTTTTAAAGTACAAGCTTTATAAAGCCTTAATAATTGCCAGTTCTAATTTAGTGAAATTATATTATCTTATTAATTAATAAGCCATTGATTAAGGGATACATCAATGGTTTAAAACTATTTATGATCAGTCATCTAGAAGATGAACTCCTTCTCCTACGTCAGGAGTAAATTTACAATATTTTTCAAAAATAAGTCCAACACCTCTCATTTTTTCTCCTAATTCATCGTTAAATTTATTCCATTCTTCCGATTCACGATCAGGTAAATCCCAGCCTTGTTTTTCTACCATACTTGTTATTACTGTATAGTCCCATTCTATGTATGCCATTGAGTTAATTTAAACTACCAAAATATTATAAACCAAGAGATTTAATAGGTAATCAATATTTTTTGAATATAATTTAAAAGTCTAAAAAATTATAAATGTCAATTTTGCCAAGAAGATTTGAACGAATCAAAAGTGTATTAGATAGCAGAATGAAAAACTTGACTGTTTTAGTTGAAGATGTCAATAAACCTCATAATTTATCTGCGATATTAAGGTCATGTGATGCGGCAGGAGTTTTCGAAGCAAATTTTATTAGCAAAACGAATGCCGTTAAGACTTTTAATAGTACTGCTCAAGGAAGTCAAAAATGGGTAAAACTGAATAATCATGAAAACACTATCAAGGCAATATCTGATTTAAAGAATAAAGGTTTTAATCTATATGGAACGACTCTAAATAGTGAATCAGTAGATTATAGAAATTTTGATTATTCTCAAAATACATGTTTTGTTTTAGGAGCAGAAAAATGGGGACTAAGTAATGAACTTATATCAATGGTTGATCAATCAATTTTTATACCTATGAGAGGTATGGTACAATCGCTGAATGTTTCAGTTGCTGCTTCTATATTATTATTTGAAGCTGTTCGCCAAAGAAAAAATAAAGGTATATTACCCGCTAATGGAGAAGGGTTAAATAAGGATGAATATCAAAAAACACTTTTTGAATGGTGTTACCCAGAATTAGCTGCGGTGTATAAAAAATCAGCTAAAGAATATCCAAAGTTGAATGATCAAGGAGAACTTGATCCTATTACAGATAAGTAAATTTATTAAGAATTTTGACTATCAAAAATTTCTTCAAGGTCCTCTCCTATAAAAGAAAGACCTAAAACTAAAAAAAACATTGCCAAACCTGGGAACAAAGCCGTCCACCAGATTCCTGTAGGTAAAGCGGCAAGAGCCAGATTTAAATCACTTCCCCACTCTGGGACATCTGCAGGAACGCCAAGGCCTAAAAATCCTAAACTTCCTAATACCAAAACAGCATCTGCAGCATTTAGGGTAAGCAGAATAGGCAATGGTGTTATTACATTTGGGAGAATATATTTAAAAATAATTTTTTTAACATCAGCTCCTGCAACTTGAGCTGCCTCCACATAAGTTTCGGATTTAACCAATATTGTCTGATTTCTGATTAATCTAAAATATTGAGGAGAGTAAACAATACACAATGCCAAAGCCGCGTTAAGGATACCCTTACCCAATACAAAAGCCACAACAACTGAAAGCAAAATTACAGGTATTGAAAAAATAGTATCCATTATTAGCGATAAGCATTTATCAAAAAAACCACCAAAATATCCACTTAATAATCCCAATGGCAAACCCAAACTTAATGAAAAAAGAATAGCTAAGAATACAACTTCTATCGCTAATGATGATCCTTGCAAAGTTCTTAAGCAAACATCTCTTCCTAATCTATCTGTGCCACAAAAATGATTAAGAGAAGGAGGGGCAAAGATATCATTGCTTAACATTGCAAATGAATAGCCAAAAAAATTATTGGCCTCTAAAAATCTTATTATTAAAACAACAAGAAGATAAAAAAGTACAATTAAAAATCCAGCTTTTCTGATATTTGCGCCGACACGATTAAATGAGTTAATATCCAAAATTTTTTTTTTAAAGATATAAATGAAATATACCCAATTCTTTTAAAAATAAATAGCTATAAATTTTAAATTAAAAAAAATTACTGGTTTAGTTTCAAAACTGCCATAAAAGCTTCTTGAGGGACTTCAACTTTACCCATTGCCTTCATCCTCTTTTTACCTTTGGCTTGTTTCTTTAAAAGTTTCTTTTTCCTAGAAATATCCCCTCCATAACATTTAGATAAAACATCTTTTCGCAAAGCACTTATGCTTTCACTTGCAATAATCCTGCTACCGATTGATGCTTGAATAGGTATTTTAAATTGTTGTTTTGGAATAAGTTCTTTTAATTTCTCAACTAAACTTCGGCCAATTCCATAAGCCTTATCTTTATGAACAATAGAGGTTAATGGATCTGCTCTTTCTGAATTTATTAGAACATCTAATCTAACAAGGTCATTTTTTCTATAGCCAATCAAATGATATTCCATTGACGCATAACCTTGGGTTCTACTTTTCATTTGATCAAAGAAATCTGTAACAACTTCTGCTAATGGAATTTCATAAATCAAGGTAACTCGATCTGTTGTTATGTATTTCATATCTATAAATACTCCCCTTCTTTCCTGACATAAACCCATTAATGTTCCATTAAATTCATTGGGAGCATAAATTTCCATTTTCACATAAGGCTCTTCTATTGATTCTCTAAGTTGTGGATCAGGAATTGTAGAAGGATTATCAATAAAGATATGTTCCTGCTGATTTAAATTAACTTTATAAATAACTGATGGTGCCGTTACGATTAGATCCAAGTCATATTCTCTTTCTAATCTTTCTTGAACAATCTCCATATGAAGAAGTCCTAGGAATCCGCACCTAAATCCGAAGCCCATTGCGCTACTGGTTTCGGGCTCATATTTTAAAGCTGCATCAGATAATTGTAATTTTTCTAGTGATACTCTTAAATCTGGGAATTGATCAGCATCAGTCGGGAATAAGCCACAAAAAACCATAGGATTTGCTGTCTTATATCCAGGCAAAGGATCTTTGGCAGGTGAATTTAAAAGAGTAATCGTATCTCCCACCCTAGCATCAGCAACTGATTTTATAGAAGCAGCTAAATAACCAACTTCTCCTGCATGTAATTCATCAACTTGCTGCTGATCAGGCGCCATAATTCCTATCTCATCTAGTTCATAATTTTTCTTACTTGCCATTAATAATATTTTTTCTCTCTTATTTAGAGACCCAGATATCACCCTGAAATAAACAATAACTCCCCTGTACGGATCATAATAAGAATCAAAAATCAGTGCCTTTGTAGGTAATTTAATTTCATCTTGAGGAGGAGGTACTCTTCTTACGATTGCTTCCAAAATATCTTTAATACCAACTCCAGTTTTTGCTGAACAATTTATTGCATTAGATGTATCAAGTCCAATAATTTCCTCTATTTCTTGTTTTATTTTTTCAGCATCAGCACCTGGTAAATCAACTTTATTTAAAACAGGAATTATTTCAAGATTATTTTCTAAGGCAAGATAAACATTAGCTAAGGTTTGAGCTTCTACTCCTTGACTTGCATCAACAACAAGTAAGGCGCCTTCACAAGCTTGAAGAGATCTACTGACCTCATAAGAGAAATCAACATGCCCTGGAGTATCTATTAAGTTCAAAACATATTCTTGGGAATCGTCAGCTTTATATTTCATCCTAGCGGCCTGTAACTTGATAGTAATTCCTCTCTCTCTTTCAAGATCCATACTATCCAAAAATTGTTCTTGCATATCCCTTTGCTGCACAGTACCAGTATCTTGAAGCAACCTATCTGCAAGGGTAGATTTACCATGGTCAATATGAGCGATTATGCAGAAATTTCTAATTTTTGAAACCGATATATCAGTCATATATAAAGAAAAATTCTCCTCTTATTACATCTTGATTAATATTAGCTAATTAGAATTATGGATGGAAACCAAAAATGGAATTATTTCTTTTTTTAATTTCTTTTATGAAGGTACTGTAATTTTCAGAGACTGATAGTTCTGGATAAATTAAGTCATTTATTTTTTTCTGAAGATTATTCTTATCGTTTAAAAATAAAACAGATTTTTCTAGAACCTCAACCATAATTGAAACCGCGGTACTTGCTCCAGGAGAGGCTCCTAACAAAGCAGATAATGATCCATCAGATGAATTTACAATCTCAGTTCCAAATTTCAAAAGACTACCACCTTCAGTTTTTTTAATTATTTGGACTCTTTGACCAGCATTCTTTAAATACCAATCAGAAGAATTAGCTGATGGCATCATATTCTTTAAATTTTCAACTCTTGAGTTATGGTTCTTTAATGATTGTGATATTAGGTAATTAATTAAATCGTTGTTGTTGAAACCAACGTCTAACATAGAAAAAATATTATTCTTTTTAATTGAACTAAATAAGTCAAAGTATGAACCTTGTTTTAGAAATTTCGTTGTAAATCCAGCAAAAGGTCCATATAAAAGAAGTTTTTTATTATCAACCCATCTGGTGTCTAAATGAGGCACAGACATTGGTGGTGATCCAATATCAGCTTTACCATAAACTTTTGAGTTATGTTTTTCTGTCAGATCTTTTTTCTCGCAAATAAGCCATTTCCCACTAACAGGAAATCCACCATAACTTTTTGCTTCTGGAATTTTTGATTTTTGTAAATAATTAATTGTTTTTCCACCAGCACCAAGAAAAACGTAGCCAGTTCTAATTGAAGTTTTTCTACCTTCAGAACTGATTTCTAGTTCCCATTGTTTTTTATCAATTTTCTTTAAATCTACTAATTCTGTTTTGTATCTAATTTCAACATTTTTGTTTAAGGAAACAAGTGACAAATACTCTTTAGTCAAAGCCTCAAAATTAATATCAGTTCCTCTTCCTATTCTGGTAGCAGCAATTTGAGTAGATGGATTTCTATCTTTTGTTATTAGAGGAGCCCATGATGAAATTTCATCAAAAGATGTAGAAAATTCCATATCGATAAATTCAGGATTTTCTGTCATTTTCTGAAATCTTTTTTTTAAAAAAGAAATATTATCCTGACCAGACACAAAGCTAATATGAGGAATAAATTTTAGAAACTTCTTAATATCAATTTTCCCTGCCGCATACATTGAGGCCCATAAAGACATTGATTTTTCAAAAGAACGATTTATTGAGAGCGCTTTATCTATTTTTAGATTTCCTTTTTCATCTAAAGGAGTATAGTTTAATTCGCAATTAGCCGCATGTCCTGTACCTGCATTATTAAAAGCGCCAGTACTTTCACTTCCTGGAGCATTTAATTTTTCTATAATAAGAAACTTTATATCTGGCAAAACTTCTGAAATTAGGAGGGCTAAAGTACTACTCATTATCCCTGCTCCTACTAAGACTGCATCAAAGTAGCTATTGTCATTAGTGGGATTTTTAGATGAAGTCACAACAGAAAATTATCTTTTTTGCAATTAATCAGATTTCTTTCTAGGCTTATTATAAAGTTAATCCAAAATTATGAGTACTGAAACACTCTCGCTGACAAACGAAAATGTTGAAAAAGTCCTTGACGAGCTAAGACCTTTTTTAATTTCTGATGGAGGTAATGTAGAGATTGCAGAAATAGATGGTCCAATTGTCAAAGTAAGACTTCAAGGAGCATGTGGTAGTTGCCCAAGTAGCACTATGACTCTCAAAATGGGTATTGAAAGAAAGTTAAAAGAAATGATTCCTGAAATAAGCGAAGTTGTCCAGGTTTTATAAAAAATTTTTAACTGAAATTTATATTATTTAGTTTTTAATTCCTTCAACAAAGATGATTCCATATCAAGACAATCAATTGGAAGTCCTTGACCAATAGCGATTAAAAGAGGTGCAAGAATTCCTAAAGTAAAAACTAAATTTGATTGACTTACATCATATTTACTCAAAGTAAAAGTTATCAAATAAATAATTGAAAAATAAGCATGTAGTGAAAAAAATTCTTTTGGCTTTAACACTGGCCACCTTAAAGTATTTCCCAAGAAATATAAAAAACCTGTCATAAATAAATAGTTACATGAAGATTGAACCAAATATAAACATAAACCTTTTTAGAGACTATTTATAAAAAAATTTACCTAAGATAATAATTAAAAAAACATTAAATATTCGTTTCTATTTGTAAAAGCTAGACATGCAGATAAAAATACGCTTATAATAATTTGGTAGCAATTGCTACTTTTTTCGTTCACCCTCACCTGAGGGCGCAGTTCGAGTCATACCATGGAACGGGGGATGGCCGTGTTGTCACATCGAAACATGACTACTTTAACTTACAGAGGTAAAAACTACGTTCAAAACAAAGAAGCTGCTAAAAAGCAACTTGTTGAACTTACCTACAGAAGAAACGTATACACCAACAGAATGGATGACGCTTCTTCAAGTAATGAAAAAGCAGAATTAAATTACAGAGGTGTAAATTACACTAAATAATTTAATTTAAAAAGAATAAGCCCCTTTAAAAAGGGGTTTTTTTTTGGCTATATTTATTCAGAGTCTCTATTCAAAATATGTCTGAAAGTTGCTGTAATACAAGCACATCTAATAAAGCACCTAATCAATTCGATCATAAAGATGCGATTCAACAAAGATATGGCTCAGCCGCACTAGAAAAAGAAAGTTGTCTCTGTACTCCAGTTGGGTTTAATCCGGTTTTACTTGAAGCAATTCCTCAAGAGGTTATAGAAAGAGACTATGGGTGTGGTGATCCAACAAAATATGTTCAAAAAAAAGATATAGTCTTAGATCTTGGAAGTGGCAGCGGAAAAAATGCTTTTATTTGTGCCCAAATCATTGGAAAAGAAGGAAAAGTTATTGGAGTTGATCAGAATCCTGACATGCTTTCTTTAGCTAAATCAGCCTCTAAAGAAGTTACAAAAAATATAGGTTTCAATAATACAGAATTTCTACAAGGTTCAATTGAAAAACTTGATGAATTAGATAAAGATTTAAATCCATTAATTGCCGACAAATCAGTTGATATTATTTTAAGTAATTGCGTTTTAAACTTGGTAAGTCCAGAATCTAGAAATAACCTTCTAAGAAATATAAAAAGAGTTTTAAAAGATAATGGAAGAATCGCAATTAGCGATATTGTCTCTAACAAAAAAGTTCCTTTAAGATTACAAAATGATCGTGATCTATGGACAGGATGTATTAGTGGGGCATGGTATGAACCAGACTTTATAAGTGATTTTAAGGAACTAGGATTTAAAAATTTAGAATTTGCAGAAAGGAGTGCTGAACCTTGGAAAGTTATCGAAGATATTGAATTTAGAACAGTAACTTTGGTAGGCAATATTTAAAAAAACTAAAGAGTTTAATAATCTAATTTAAATTTTTCATGAGAAATAATCTAAGAGATCAAATACCAGCACTAAAAAATAAGTATTATTTCAACTATGGAGGCCAAGGACCATTACCAAAATCTTCTCTTGAAGCAATAGTTAAAACTTGGGAAATTATCCAAGATTTAGGACCATTTACCAATGATATGTGGCCTTTTATTTATAAAGAAATATTTACCACAAAAAGAAAAATTGCACAAAAATTAGGTGTCAGTTCAAAGAATGTAGCTTTAACCGAGAATATCTCTTCTGGTATGATTTTGCCCTTTTGGGGAATAAAAGTAGAAGAGGGAGAAGAGTTGTTAATAAGTGACTGTGAACATCCTGGAGTAGTAGCTGCAAGTCGAGAATTTTGCAGAAGAAATAAATTAATATTTAAAATTTTGCCAATCCAAAAAATTAAAAATCTAAATGACGAAAATATAATTTTAGAGATTTTAAAAAATCTAAATAGTAAGACTAAGATCCTAATTATTTCTCATATTTTATGGAACTTTGGATATAAAACTCCTTTAAAACAAATTTCCATCGAATTAAAAAATAATCGAGAAAACTCTTATCTTCTGGTTGATGGTGCTCAAACATTTGGGCACATAAATATTGAAGAAGAAGTTTTTTATTCTGATTTATATTCAATTACTTCTCATAAATGGGCATGTGGTCCAGAAGGACTTGGAGCCATTTATGTCTCAGATAGATTTATTCATGAAACAAATCCAACAATAATTGGTTGGAAATCATTAAAAAAAGAACAAGGAATTTATGAGCCTTCAGATAATCTTTTTCATGATGATGCAAGAAAGTTTGAAGTAGCAACATCTTGTATTCCCTTGCTTGCAGGGCTGCGTAATTCTTTAGATCTTTTGGATAAAGACTGCCCTGAAAAAGATAAAACCAAAAATATCAACATGTTAAGTGAAAAACTTTGGGAAGAATTAAATCAAATAAAAGATATTGAATTAGTTCTAGAAAAAAAATACTTAAACGGGATAGTTAGTTTTAATGTTAAAAATATCGAAGATAAGGAAAAATTTGTGAAGAAACTTGGAGAAAAAAAAATTTGGATTAGAGTTTTAGAAGATCCAAAATGGTTTAGAGCATGCGTCCATCAAATGACTACAGAAGCTGAGATAGATCTACTTTCTAGAGAAATAAAGAAAATACTGACTCAAAGCTTGTACTAGTTTTAATTTTTTTAATTATCAATTTTTAGGATCTTTATTTGGATAACAATTAATAAGTCTATATTTGCCACGGTTTCTATTAAATTAAAGCCAACCTTCTTGCAAAATATTTTTAAAATTCTTTATATAAGCTTTTCTATTGTATAAAGTAAGTATTACTGCAAAATGTATAAAACTTTTCAAAATATGGAGCTAAATACTTTCTTGCTTATCTTATTAGTCATCGCAAATTTTACAAATTTGTATCTGACTCATTTCAAAAAAAGGAAAAAGTAGTAGTTTTTACACCTTAAATAAACCTTTAAATAAGCTTAACCTTTTTTAAATTTTAAATTAAAAAAACATAATTTTATGAGCTTTAATAACGGTTAATTGATAAACTTAGTGAATAATAAACTCTCATAGAAAATATCTAATAAGATAAAATCGCTTTACCAAGGTATCTCCGAGCTGTCCCATGCAATAAATTTTCCAGTAGATGCTGGAGTTTGATTTTTAATAATATTAATTAAAAATTGAGATGATTTTTCTTTACTAAATAGTTTATGTTCTGGAACAAATTTATGAAAAGGTCTTGATAAATCAGTATCTACTGTTCCTGGATGAAGCAATGTAATAGTAGCCTTTGGAAAACGTCTGGTCCACTCAACACTTAAAGATTTAAAAAACTGATTTTGGGCAGATTTTGCAGCACGATATGAATACCAACCTCCAGTTTGATTATCTCCAATACTTCCTACTCTTGCACTTATACTTGCAAAATTAAAATAAATATCTTTTGGTATAAATTCTTCAATAGTTTTAGCTAATAAAATAGGAGAAAAGGCATTTATTGAAAAACTTTCCATCATATTTTTTTTATCAAGATGTTGTAATCTTTTTTCTGGTTGAAGCGAATCACTATGAAGTCTCCCAGTAGCGTTAATGACTAGTCTTAATTTTGAAGGATGATTTGATATTTTATTTTTCAACTGCAAAAGGGATTGAGAATCCTCTATATCTAATTCCCAAAAAGAATTAAATTCACTCTTTCTTCCACACAAAACGACATCTAAATCTTTTTCACTTTCATTAAGATCTTTAGCTATTTGTGTTCCTATTCCACCTGCACCTACAACTAAGGCTAAGCCTTTCATTTTATTAAAAATAACTCCTTTGATTCTAAGAAACTTTTCTTGTGATTTGCGTAAAGATCTTTCAAATTTGAATAGGAAATTTTATTGAGATTTACTTTTTTCTTTTAATAATTTATAAGCAATTTTTCTATCATCAAAATTGATAACTTTATCATTGAAAATTTGGTAGTCTTCATGTCCTTTTCCTGCAATTAAAACAATATCTTCTTTATTGGCAAATTTAATTGATTCATTTATTGCTTTAAATCTATCAATCTCAATTGTTATTTTTTCTCTTTTTTTTATACCCATCAAAATATCATTTACTATCTTTTGGGGTTCTTCAGATCTTGGATTATCTGAAGTTATAAAAATTTGATCAGAAAACTCTTCAGCTATTGATCCCATTAAAGACCTTTTACTACGGTCTCGATCTCCACCACAACCAAAAACAGTTATAAGTTTTCCTTCACAAAGTTTTTTAATTGATTGCAAAACTTTTTTTAATCCATCAGGGGTGTGGGCATAATCAACAATTACTGTTGGAAGTAATCTTAAAACGACATCATTATCAATTTGTATTTTCTCCATTCTCCCAGGAGCACCAGGGAAAGATTGGATTAAATTTGATAGATCTTTTAAAGAAAAATTAAGTTTATACAAAATTGTTATTGCTTGAATCGCATTCATTAAATTAAATTCACCGACAAGTGGAACAAAAAGTTTAATTTTTTCCCTAGGTGTATGAAAAATACAGGTGGAACCACTTGAAGTAAATTTTTTCTCTGTTACGAAAAAAAAATCATCATTTTCAAATTCACTGTCAGTAATCTTTGTCGAGACTAATGAAGATACTTTTTCAAGATCAGATGATAATTTAGATATCCAAGGATCATCATGATTTAATACACGAATTCCATCTTTTTCTTTTAAATAAGGTGGGAAAAATAATTTTCTTTTTGTTTGAAAATATGATTCCATATCTAAGTGATAATCAAGATGATCTTGAGTTAAATTAGTAAAAATAGCAGCTTCAAATTCGCAGCCTGATATCCTGTTTTGAGCAATAGAATGAGAACTTACTTCTAATATCGCAAATTCAGATTCTGCATCAACAGCAGCATTTAATTTCTTTTGAAGTTTATCCGCGAAATCAGTTGTATGAGAAGATACCTCAGAGAAGCCAGGCCATCTATTGAACAAGGTCCCAAATAATGCAGTCTTTTTCCCTAATTTTTTTAAAAGATATTCCAGTAAAAAAGTAATTGTCGTTTTTCCATTTGTACCCGTAACACCAATAAGTTTTAATTTTCTTGAAGGCCTATTCCAAAACTCACTGACTATTTGACCAAAAATATACTCTAAATTATCCTCTATAACCAAAATCTTTTCTCGATCAATGGATTCAATTTTCTCTTTTGCAACAGACCCAATAATGGCAGCCTCCGCGCCATTTTCAATTGCCTCAATACAAAATTTTCCTCCATCAACATTTAAACCAGGCATACCTAAAAATAAAGTTCCTTTTTGTACTTCTTTAGAGTTAAAAGAAATATTATTGATTTCATGATCGATTAAATTTAATGAAGGAATAATTCCTACCAAATCTAAAAGTTTATGTAATTTTATAGATCTCATATAAAAAAGTTATTTCTCCAGAATGGTATTAATAGTTTTTTGAAACCAATTCTTTAATTGATCATCTTTTAATCTTGGAGAAATGCGAGGCAATTCTATAATCTCCTCGGACCTAATTCCTTCAACAGCAATAACGGGTACTTCATAATCATATTTTTTATATTTATTTTTATATAAATCGACCCTATCAATATCAATTTCTTTAAGCTCCTCTAGATTAGGGAATAACTCATTAAGATTTATTTTTGCCAGTTTGTTTTTTAATGAATCACAAAGGCAACATCCCTGCCTAACGAAAATAAATATTTTCATTCATTTAGTCAGGCACAGGGTCACATCCACAGGGAGTTAAAGGATGACATCTGCTTAATCTTCTTAAAGTTAACCACCCTCCTTTCCAAGGACCATGTCTAGTTATTGCCTCATATCCATAACAGCTGCAACTTGGAATAAATCTGCATCTTGGTCCGAAAAAAGGAGAAAACCACTTTTGATAAAACGAAATCATAAAAAGAAGTATAGAAGTAATTGATTTATTAATAGTTTTGAACACTTTAATGATGTAAAATAATATTTTTAGTGATAATTTAGTTTAATTGAATTACATCAATTATCCAAATTTATTGCAAATTTCTATTTAATTTAAAATTATGTCAAGATACCGCGGTCCCAGATTAAGGGTTACGCGTCGCTTGGGAGAACTACCAGGTCTCACTAGGAAAGCTTCAAAGAAGTCTAATCCTCCAGGTCAGCACGGCCAAGCCCGTCGCAAGCGATCAGAATATGCTATTCGTCTAGAAGAAAAGCAGAAACTTAGGTTTAATTATGGAGTTTCTGAAAAACAACTAGTACGTTATGTAAAAAAAGCAAGAGCTCAAGAAGGATCTACAGGAACTAACCTACTAAGACTTTTAGAAAACAGACTTGATAATGTTTGTTTTAGATTAGGTTTTGGAGGTACCATTCCAGGCTCAAGACAATTAGTAAATCATGGCCATGTAACCGTTAATGGAAAGGTCCTTGATATTGCTGGTTATCAATGCAAATCAGGCGATGTAATCGGAATTAAAGAAAACAAAACAAGCAAAAAACTTGTAGAAGGTAATATAGAATTTCCTGGTTTAGCAAATGTCCCACCTCATCTTGATTTAGACAAACCTAAATTATCGGGAAAAATAAATGGGAAATGCGATAGAGAGTGGGTGGCTCTTGAAATAAACGAACTGCTAGTTGTTGAATATTATTCAAGAAAAGTTTAATACTACTTTTCTCTGGATTATTAAATCTCTCATTTTTTAGAAGAGAGATTTAATTTAATTCTTATTTTTAAAAATAATGGGAAATAAGGAAAATAATATAAAAAAGCCAGGTTTTAAGACCTTATCGATTCACCATGGGGAAACATTTGCAGAAGAAACTGGATGCGTTATGCCTCCTATTTTTTCTACATCTTCTTTCAAGCATGGAAATAAAGAAAATTTCGACTACACAAGATCAGGCAATCCAAACTTTAGAATTCTAGAAAACGTCCTTAAATCAATAGAAGATTCCAAATACTGTACAGTTTTTGGATCTGGAATTAGTGCGGTAACTGCAATTTCATCAACACTGAAATCAGGTGACAAGATACTCTGCGAGTCAAATCTCTATGGTTGTACAGTGAGGATGTTCGAAAAAGTTTTCAAGAAATTTGGACTAGAAGTTTTATACACAGATTTTACAAACGAAAATAATATCGAAAAGATTTCATACTTCGAGCCAACCTTGATATGGCTAGAAAGTCCAACTAATCCACTTTTGAAAGTACTTGATATTAAGGCAATTTGTAATGAAGCGAATAAACTAAAAATCCCAGTAGTTGTGGACAACACCTTTTCTACTGCACTTATTCAAAAACCTTTGGACCTTGGTGCAACATTATCACTCGTAAGCACAACAAAATTCATTAATGGACATAGTGATGCACTTGGTGGAGCAGTACTGACAAATAATGAGGTTTGGAATAGTAAGATGCTTTTCTCTCAAAAAGCTCTAGGGCTTCAACCATCTCCTTTTGATAGTTGGCTTATTACGAGAGGAGTAAAAACTCTTCCTTTAAGAATCGAACAACAAACGCAAAGTGCAAAATTAATTTCTGAAGAATTAGAGAATCATAAAATAATTAGTAAAGTAATTTATCCTTTTAATCAAAAACATCCGCAATTTTATTTAGCAAAATCGCAAATGAGATCTGGAGGTTCGATGATCACCATAAAATTAAATCTTGAAAAAGAGGATACTTTTAAATTTTGCAAATCTCTCAAATATTTCTCTCTAGCAGAAAGCCTTGGAGGAGTTGAAAGTTTAATTTGTCACCCCGCAACAATGACTCATGCTTCTGTTGATGATGAAACAAAAAATCTTTTAGGGATAGATGATGCTCTTGTCAGATTATCGATTGGATGTGAAGAAACAAACGATTTAATCTCAGACATATTATTTGCTCTGAATAAATTCTGAAAATTGAGAGATCTACTTAAAAACCCTATATGGAAAAACTTAGAGTTGGGATATTCTATTCCTGATAGTATTCATGC
The DNA here is from genome assembly GCA_902538515.1 of uncultured Prochlorococcus sp. Taxonomy (GTDB): domain Bacteria; phylum Cyanobacteriota; class Cyanobacteriia; order PCC-6307; family Cyanobiaceae; genus Prochlorococcus_A. Next base: position 28,933 of record CACBFH010000009.1, read on the forward strand.
TGTTTCTGTAGCATTACCAACTTGGAAAGATGTAATAAATTACGAGGAAAAAAATCAAGAATGCATGAATTTATTGAAGTCCATTTACCCAAGATTCGGGCTAAACCCCATAGTAAAAAGATTATGCGAAAAAGCAAAAAAGGAAAATTACTACAACAATAAAAATATCTGGCCATATCCGAATGAAGGCATAGCTTTTAAAGCCAAAAAATACATTGATAGAAATACTTCTGAAGAATTCTCATTAATAGAAAAAAGAGATAATTTATCTCTCTTAATAACTGAAAAAGAAGGAAGTATTTATGCAAAATCTTTTTGGCAACATACTGGTCTTGGCATATCTTCAAGGGCTGCTGCTATAGAACTAGGTCTTGAAGATTGCCCTCCAAAATCTTACGTAAATGAATGCTCTCAAAGAATAAAAAATAGAATTTCTAAATCTACAAAAATTAACTCAAATGATATTCACTTAACTTCATCTGGAATGTCTGCATTGCATACATCATTAGAAATCATATATAAATTATTTCCAGCTAGACCAACACTCCAAATTGGTTTTCCATATGTAGATGTACTTAAATTACCAATGAATATCTTTCATGGAGCCAAGTTAATTACAGAAGAAAATTGCGAGGATATTGAATTAGAAATCAAAAGAATAAATCCATCGGCATTAATTATTGAACTACCTAGTAATCCAATGCTCAAATGTGTAAACATTAAAAAGATTTCAAAAATAGCAAAAAAGTTAACTATTCCCCTAATTGTTGACGACACAATTGGTTCAAATTTAAATATAAATTCCCTAGAACATGCAGATATAGTTTTTACTTCACTTACAAAAATTTTTTCAGGTAGTGGTGATATTCTTGCCGGATCATTAATACTAAATCCAAAAAGCAAATGGATTGATCAATTTAGAAATGTATTAAGCGAGATTAATCTTCCAATACTTTCTGATGGAGATACAGTTTATTTAGAGAAAGTTAGTAGAGATGTAAGTCAAAGAGTTTTTGAACAAAATAAAGCATGTTTAGAATTAAAAAAAAGATTAGAGACCCATAGCGAGATTAAAAATATTTTCCATCCTGAAAATTGTCCAAATTTTAATTCTTTGCTCACTTCTGATGGAGGATATGGCTGCTTATTATCGTTTGAATTAAATGGAGGATTGAACAAAGCTAAGAAATTTTATGATTCACTAAAATTATCTAAAGGACCTAGTTTAGGTACAAAATTTACTCTAGTTTGTCCTTATGTTTTACTAGCTCATTATGACGAGTTGGATTGGGCTGAAAGTTTTGGTATACCCTCGCACCTTATTAGAGTATCAGTTGGATTAGAAGACCAAGATCAATTATGGAAAAGCTTTTCTGAAGCACTAAATAATTTCTAAATTCCTAGTATTTACCGTATAGAGACTTATATACTCTTTTTCTGAATAATAGTTAGTATTAATATATATTTTCTCAATTTATAAATGGCAAAAATTTATGAGGACAACAGTTTTGCTATCGGAAACACTCCATTAGTAAAATTAAAATCAGTTACTAAAAACGCGAAAGCTACAGTACTTGCAAAAATTGAAGGTAGAAACCCTGCTTATAGTGTCAAGTGTAGGATTGGCGCAAACATGATCTGGGATGCAGAGAAAAGTGGCAAGCTCACAAAAGACAAAACTATAGTTGAGCCAACTTCTGGCAATACAGGAATTGCTCTAGCTTTTACTGCTTCAGCAAGAGGTTATAAACTCATCCTTACAATGCCAGAATCCATGTCAATTGAAAGAAGAAGGGTTATGGCAGTGTTAGGTGCTGAAATTGTTTTAACAGAGGCCTCTAAAGGTATGCCTGGAGCAATAGCTAAGGCTAAAGAAATAGCAGAAAGTAATCCTTCTGAATACTTTATGCCAGGTCAATTTGATAATCCAGCAAACCCTGAAATTCATTTCAAAACTACTGGACCAGAAATCTGGGATGATTGCGATGGTGAAATTGATGTCCTAGTTGCAGGGGTTGGAACTGGCGGTACAATTACAGGAGTTTCAAGATACATTAAGCAAGAGAAGGGCAAAAATATTACTTCTGTAGCGGTAGAACCATCACATAGTCCTGTTATTACACAGACAATGAATGGAGACGAGGTTAAATCTGGACCACATAAAATTCAAGGAATTGGAGCAGGATTTATTCCTAAGAACCTTGACTTATCAATTGTTGATAAGGTTGAACAGGTAACAAATGACGAATCAATAGAGATGGCTCTTAGACTAGCTAAAGAAGAAGGTCTATTAGTAGGAATATCTTGTGGAGCTGCTGCTGCTGCTGCTGTTAGATTAGCTGAACAAGATGAATATGCTGGGAAGACAATTGTAGTTGTTCTACCTGATTTAGCAGAGAGGTATTTATCATCAATTATGTTTACTGAAGTTCCAAGCGGAATCATTCAAGAACCAGTCAAAGCCTAAATCTAGTTTTTCTCCAGTAATGAATCTGGTGAAATATACATAGCATCGCCATAAGAGAAGAATCTAAATTTTTCTTTTATGGCTTTTTTATATAAATCTAATAATCTTTCTCTACCAATCATTGCACTTACTAATAGTAATAATGAACTTTTAGGAAGATGAAAATTAGTTAATAATCCATCAACTACCTTAAATTTATAACCTGGCTTAATTACTAAATCCACGTACTTCGCTATGGGAATCAAGTCATTAATGTCTTGAGAATAACAACTTTCAAGAGCTCTTACGCTAGTTGTCCCAATAGCAATAATTCTTCTATCTGTTTTTTTTATTCTTTTAATTTCATCCACTACTTCCTTATTAACACTTACCCATTCTTTATGAAGTTTTAAGTCACTTAGATCTTCTTGATCAATTGGTTTGAATGTCCCATAGCCCACGTGCAAAGTTATCGGTAAAATTATTACTCCTTTTTTTTTTAGATTGGAAAGAAGACTTTTGCTTAAGTGTATACCAGCAGTTGGCGCGGCAACAGCCCCTGGATTTGTTGCATACTCAGTTTGATAAGTATTCTCATGAAAAGATTCTTCTTCGGAATTTTTTATATAAGGCGGGAGAGGTATTTTCCCGTATTTATCAAGAAGGTCATTCATTGAATTGAGATCAGTTATATTTTCAGGAAATTTAATAAATCTCCCTCCAGTTTCTTCATCAACCCCATCAACCATCAAATTAATATCTTGAGCAGAAGGAGATTTTAATATTATTTTTCTATTTATTTTTAACTTTTTCGCTGGCTTTGCCAGACATAACCATACACATTCATGGGATCTTTCTAAAACTAATAATTCGACTAATGTCCTATTTTCTAATTCAACCTTTAACCTTGCCTTCATTACTTTAGTATTATTTACAACCACAAGATCGCCTTTTCTAAATTCATCTAAAAGATTCCTGGTAAATTTATTAGTTAAGCAATTCTCTGCTAAAACACTATTTCTAACTATCATCAATCTTGATTCATGCCTTATTGCAGAAGGTTTACTAGCAATTAATGAAGGATCTAGACAGTAATCATAAGCTTCAAGCTTATAATCTCTTCCTTCATTATTAATTTGAGAAATCAATTAAATTTAAGATACAAGTGTCTCTGGCTCATTTTCAATCAGGTAGGCTAAGTCTTTCAAGAATGAAGCACCATCAGCTCCATAGATAACTCTATGATCAGCTGTAAGATTTACTTGCATTATTTTTTTAACAGCTATTGAACCATCACTATTTGCTGCAACAGTTGGTTTCGATGATGCTATCGCTAAGATCGCACCGGTCCCTGGGGGTAGTATTGCGTCAAATCTATCAACGCCAAACATCCCAAGGTTAGATAAGGTAAACGTTCCCGTTGAGTATTCATCTGGTTCTAATTGTTTTGATCTCGATCTTTTTACGAGATCTTTCCATTCCCTAGATAATTCAAATAAATCAGTATTGCATGGTTCTTTTAATACTGGAGTTATTAGTCCCCCATCTTCCATAGCAACAGCAACAGCAATATTTATATTTTCTGGATAGGAAATTCCATTTTCTGAAAAGCTTGAGTTAACTTGAGGATGGTTCTTTATTGTCTTTGCAACTGCCTTTACAAGTAAAGCAGTCATAGTCACTCCGTTCTGTTTTACCTTTTTGTAGAAATTATCTAATTTATCTGTATTGATAGAGTAACCCACCCTAAAACATGGAACATCTAAACTAGATTCCATATTTTTATTTACCGCTTTTTGAAGAGTATTAAATCTAACTGTTTCTCCAGGATTACCAAAACTATTTCCTGAAGTTTCTGGTTTACTTTCAACACCCAAATTTGCACCAGGAATACTTACAGGAGAACCACCCTCTCCTATCCATGGTATAGAGACAGGTTGGCCATTAGCTTTTAAAATATCATCGGCTTGAATCCTTCCGTGAGGGCCAGATCCATGAACCTTTGCTAAATCAACACCCATTTGAAAGGCTAGTTTTTTAGCTCTTGGAGATGCAATTATCCTCGAAGAAACATTACTTGTGGCGGCATTAATTTGATCAGTATTAAAAGATCGTTCATGCTTTTCACTCTTTAAGACGACTTCTTCAACTTCTTTATTGATATTTTCAGTCTGGACTACTGGTTTTTCTTCAGTTTTATTGCCTACCAATTCAAGTTGGTCAGAACTAGAGACTTCGGGTTGATTACCTTTATTTTGTTCTTGAACAGAAGCTATCTCATCCTCATTTTCTACAATGAGTCCAATAGTTTCTCCAACAGGTGCAGTGCTGCCGGCAGGCATTAAAACTGCTGCAAGAAATCCATCTTGAAAAGATTCAACATCCATATCTGCCTTGTCAGATTCAACAACCAAGACAGATTCTCCTCTTTCAACCTTATCTCCCGGATTTTTCAACCATTCCACAATCTTGCCTTCCGTCATAGTAGAACTCAAGGCAGGCATGAATATTTCGTGAGACATAAGAAAATTGTTATTGCATAAGTTTTAAGGGATTTTTACCAAACTTTCAAAAGTTTTTATGATTAAGAACCCTTTTAACTCTTGATCTAATTATACGAAATCATGTTCACAGTGGGAACTCTTAAAACTAAAGAAAGTAATAATTTAGATCGATAAGAATTTAAAACTTTTCGCCAATTAATATTTACTTATTTTTATCCAAAATACTAGATCTTTTTATTTAATTATTATCTATAGATTGAATAACTCCATCTTTAACTGTAATTGAGACTTGCAT
>CACBFH010000010.1 GCA_902538515.1 uncultured Prochlorococcus sp.
TTAGATAATAAAAATAAAAATATTCTTGTAGAAAATATTATTGTTTTCTTTTTATTTACTGTTTTTTTAGTTTTTAAATCTTTAAAAACTTTATCTAGAATTTTTTCTTATGGAATCTTAAAAAAAGAAATATTAACTACTAAAAGTAACTTAGGGGTAGATATACAAATAAAAATTAAATAGGTAATGAAAATAGTTATAGTTTTTCTAATTTTAGGAGTTATTTTTTTTGTCTACAAAAAAAATAAATCTAAAAACCCAAAGAACTTAAAATTACATAAATTTAAAAATAAACTGCAGAGCACTCAAACAAATATTGAAAGAATTTTTTTAAGGGAGGAAGAAAAAACCTTTTCAAATCCTAATATAAATATTTTTATTGGAATTTATGATAGTGAAGAAAAAATAAATAGAAAATCCAACATACACAGAGCAAGACTTTCAAAATTTAAGAAATCCAAATTAAATGGTGAGATGATATTTCAAGACGATTCACAAAGAATTTACAAATTTAATAATGGGAAAAAAGTTTACTTATAATTTTAAATTCTAATTACACTCAAGACTTTCTCTTGTTGAAACGCCTGTTGTTGGATTGATCCCAGCAGCAATTTCACAAAGATTTCTTTGATCTTCGTTGTCAAGGATGGCATAAGAAAAATCTGCTCCTTCTATTTGAGCTCCTGCAAAACTGCTGCCTGATGCGATCATATTTATTAAAACAGCATTTCTAAGATCTGTTTTTTGGAAATTAACTCGATCAGAAAGAGTATCGGTCAGGTCAATTCCATTTAAATTAGAACCTTTTAAATCAGATAATGTTAAGGTTGTTCCATGTAAATCAACATCACTAAAATCGGCATCTCGCGCAACTGCTCCAGCTATAGAAGACAAATGAAGATCCTCTCCGTGGAAATCAAATCCTGAAATATTAGATCTTACATAACTTGGAACTTCATCTCCTTCGCCCTTAACAGCAACATTTGCTCCAGCAAAAACTGGAGAGGATAAAACCAAGAAGGAAAAAGTTATGCATAAAAAATATTTTAAAAAACTTAAAAATTTCATATTAAAAAATTTGAATAAATTTATTTTATAACAATTAGATAATTTTTTAAATTGATGTATAAATTTGGAACTCGTTTTTAAGATTATTTAACACTATAAATTTTAAATCTAGGCTCTAGATTTGTTATACAATCAAGAAGTTTTTTGTTGTCTTTGCTATTTGTAACCTTGAATTCAGATTCAACTGTACCTCCTTTATCTCTTATAGCTTGATTTAAAACTATGGAACCGTTCTCGTCAGATACTGATCTATGAAATGTTCCTCTAGGTATTCTTAGAATATATCCACAGGATTCTAATCTAACTTTATAAAAAGGATAATCCCAGCCAAAATTGACAAGAAAAAATGTTCTTCCCCCAGAGATAGCCAATAGATTATCTTCTTGATTGTGATGGATGTAAAATTGCCAATTAGTAAATTCTTCATCATTTGGCGGACTAACTGCAGGACCACTGTGAATAACTAGATCTCTATAGTTTGATTCATTAACACTAATATCAAAAAATCTTACATCTTTTGTATCGCGAAATTTTTCATAACTTATCAATTCAAACATTTTAGATTTGTTTGGATTGATAACTGGAATTTTTAAACTTGAGTTCAATTTTCTTTAAAGATTAAACAAATGAAAACAGATATATATATCCAAGAACGTATCAATTAACACTAAAAAAGAAACATATTATTATTTATATAATGTTATCTTTTTAAGAGATTAATAATTAAGTGTTTATTTAATTTTAAGAGGTTTGATTTCCCAGGATAAAGTATTTTCTAAATTATTTTTTCCTATAAAGTTTCCTGTAATTACAGAAGTTAAATTAGATTTTGAAGAGGATACCAATGTTAAATATCTATCATCTATTAATCCTTTTCCGCTTGGATCAAAACCTCTCCAACCAGCACCTGGAATATATAATTCAGCCCATGCGTGTAAATCCAACTCAGAGGGTAACGGATCTTCAAAATGATAACCACTTACAAACCTACTTGGGATACCAATAGACCTGCAAGCTTCAACCATTAGCATCGCTAAATCTCTGCATGAACCTATACGTTCTCTAAGTGTTCTGCTTGCAGGCCATGCTGGACCCGTATGTCTTTTTGTATATTTAACTCTGTCCTGAATAATCTCTATTAGCTGGTAGGTAAATGATAATGCGTTATTAATGCTTCCTGCTAAAGCTTCTTGGGCAAGTTCTATGGCTGAAGGATCGTGTTGTCCATTTGGCATCCACCCCTCTAATGCACCCTGTAAATCTCTGTTAATAATGCTTCTACAAAAAGGTAATGTTAAATCCCTATTTTTAACCCCATCAATAATATTTGGATGTTTAATAGTTTCAACTTCGCTAATTGATTCAATTATTAAATTATCTGTTAATCCATTGAATCTGATTCTATTAATCTCTTCACCGCTGGCAGCAAGTAGTGGATAAATAATTTCTGGTTCAGGGGTTATTTTTAATTCAAAGTTCTTTAGCTTTTGGAATCCATTTGACCTTGGCTTTATACATAATCTATGCTCCCCTAGTTGAACAGGGTCTTCGTATTTATATTCAAGTTTGTGAATGTATTTAATTCTCATTAATAAATTTATTAATTAATAAAATATTTTTCTTGAATCAGATCATTTAATTTATTTAAATCCATTTGCAATGAATCGATTGCCTCATGTAAACCATCATTGATTATATCTTCAATTCTGATATAACTCCACTTTGCTTTAAGCAAACCTCTCATGCATTCTAATTCTGAAGGATTTTCAGTAGATGGAGAGGTATCTATCGTTTTCAATGTATTACTTATCCCATCAAGACAGTATCTTACTGATCTAGGAAAAATTGGATCAAGTAAAAGAAATCTCGCAACTGAATTAGGCTTTATAGAATTCTGCACTGCTTTCCTAAACATTTGATAAGCTCCAGCTGATCGTAAAAGTGCAATCCATTGCAACTCATCAAGAACTCCTCCAAGTTCATCTAAGCTGGGTAAGAGTAAATAATATTTAACATCTAAAATCCTGGATGTTTTGTCAGCTCTTTCGATTAATCTTCCAAGAATGCTAAATCTCCAGGCAAGATCTTTGCTTAGAGTCGCATCTGTAATTCCATAAAAAAGCTGACATTCCCTTCTTATTTCACTTAATTGTTCTTGTCTTGGTTTATTCCATATTGCCTCTCCTTCTTGCATATTCCAATATAAAATATTAATTTGTTCCCACATTTCTGTGGTCATCACATCTCTGATTTGTCTTGCATTTTCTCTAGCCATTTGAATGCAAGAAATTATACTGTTTGGGTTTAAACGATCTCTTATCAAAAAATTAATAACATCGCCAGGTTTTTTCTCAGGGAATCTTTTATCAAAAGTTTCTCTGTCACTTGAAGCATCAATTAATGGGAGCCAAGGTTCTGCACTTCCTGGGGGACAATCTAATGACATTGCTTCACTTACTTCCACGAAACGAGATATGTTTTCTGCACGTTCTAAATAACGATTGATCCAATAAAGAGATTCTGCTACACGACTTAAGAGCATATTATTTACCTACAACCCATGTATCTTTGCATCCTCCACCTTGAGAAGAATTGACGACTAATGAACCTTTCTTTAATGCTACCCTCGTAAGCCCACCAGGACTTACCCATGAATCTTTTCCTCTCAAGATATATGGTCTTAAATCAACATGACATGGATAAAGTTCTCCATCACATAAGGATGGTACAGTAGATAATTCTAATGTTGGTTGTGCTACGAAATTTCTAGGATTTTTTTTAATTTTATTGGCGAATTCTTCTATCTCACTTGTTGTGGAATGAGGTCCAATTAACATTCCATAACCCCCAGCTTCTGCTACAGACTTAACAACAAGTTTTGGTAAATTTTCTAGGACATACTCTCGATCATTTTGGTAATGACATATATACGTTTCTACATTTTTAATAATAATTTCTTCATCAAGATAATATTTAATCATTTTTGGAACAAATGAATAAATCATCTTGTCATCTGCTATTCCAGTTCCAGGCGCATTTGCCAAAGCAACATGACCTGCCTTAAAAACATCAAGTAATCCGCTAACGCCAAGGGAGGAATCTTTTCTGAAATTAAGAGGATCTAAGAAATCATCATCAATTCTTCTGTAAATGACATCTACTCTTTTTAATCCAGAGGTAGTTTTTAAATATACATAATCATCATTACAAACTAAGTCATGACCCTGAACTAGTTGGATGCCCATTTCTTGAGCTAAATAACTATGTTCAAAATAAGCACTATTAAAAATTCCAGGAGTAAGTAGAACTATCTTGGGGGTATCTGTCCATACTGCAAGTTCTTGAAGAGTTTTTAAAAGATATGATGGATACTCATCAATTGGTTTTACTATTCTTCCAGAGAAAAGATTAGGAAAAATATTTTTCATAACTAATCTATTTTCTAAAAAATAAGCAACTCCAGAAGGGCACCTTAAATTATCTTCTAAAACATGCCAAGCCCCTTTTCTGTCCCTTATTAAATCAAGTCCTGAAATTTGACACCATCTATTTAGTGGAGGTTTGAAACCTATCATCTGAGGTCTCCAGCCTTCTGAACTCTCTATTAATTCTCTTGGAATGATTCCATCATTAATTATTTTTTGAGAATTATAAATATCATCTAGGAATAAATCAATTGCTTCAAGCCTTTGTTTTAGTCCTTTTTCTAACGTTACCCAATCATCTTTACTAATTATTCTAGGAAGTGGATCAAAAGGTAATATTCTCTCAGTACCTTTTAAACCAGTATCGTTTAATCTAAAAGTTGCACCATGCCTTAGTAATAATTTTTTTGCGGCAGAATGATTCCTGTTTAATTCTTCAAGACCCATATTATCTAATGATGAAAGAAGTGGAATCAATATTTCTCTAGCAGAGTTAACATTATCCTTAAAGTATTCATCAAAACTATTTTTAGGCTGATAACTTGAAAACATATATCTCATAGTTTAGTAATTTTTACTTTAGCTTTATATCTTTATTCGTATTTATGGCTACCAAAAATAATATCTCTTGACTCGATCTATATCATTATTTTGATCATTGAAGTATATTTCTAAAAAATCTAAAAGGTATGAGTTCTAGTAATTGGCAATTTGTTTTTTTTAGATATTTCGCAAGCTTTCTTTTTATCCTCTCTCACAGTTTGCTGGTTCTTGATCATCTACCAGTAGGGGCGGCACTTCACGGACTTGGAGAAGTTTTTATTGCGCCTTGGGCTTTTAGAGAAAGAGCATGGGATCTTGTTGTAATTGCAGTTTTATTTTTCTTCTTCGATATTTGGGGACTTATAAACACTCCTTGGAATTAACTGATATTATTTATTTATTAATTCTGGGAAAATGATATTAAAAATTAAGTCTTATTTTTATCAAATTTATAAAATAATTTTTCTTTTATTACTTACGAATATTTCCAATTTGTATGCACATAATAAATTTAATGGTGGTTGCAAAGATCATTGTGGGCAAAAAGTTAAAGTAATAAGCAATAAAAACAAATTAAAAAATATTGATGATCTAATTAATATTGAGAGTAAAAATTCTTGCTTAAATAAATCACTATGCAGAGGATAAGCACCTAAAAATTTTCAAATTTATTTGAAATAGATTCTTTGATGATCACCATAAAGTGAGTAATTTTTTTATTATTAGAAAAACTAAATTGTTTTAATATCAAATGTCGACAAAACCTCCTCTACCTCCCTTTAACGCTGAAACAGCAATTAAAAAAGTGAGATTGGCAGAAAATGCCTGGAATACGAAAAATCCAGTTACTGTATCACTTGCCTATACAGAAGATAGTTTTTGGAGAAATAGAAGCGAATTTATTAAAGGAAGAGCAGAAATTGTAAGATTTTTGAAAAGAAAATGGAACAAAGAAATTGGTTATAAACTTATTAAAGAATTGTGGGCATATGATTCAAATCGCATCTCTGTTCGATTCCAATATGAATGGCATGATCAAGAATATAATTATTTTCGTGCACATGGTAACGAAAATTGGGAATTTTCTGAGACTGGTTTAATGCGAAGAAGAGAAGCAAGTATAAACGATATATCTATAGATAAAAAAGATTGTCTTTTTACATGGGGAGAAGGCCCACGTCCAGAAGATTTTCCTGGCCTAACAGAACTTGGGCTTTAAAATTTAAATATATCAATTTGAAATAAAAAATTCTTTAATATCAGTTGATAGTTCAAATTTTGGTAACTTCACTGAAATATTAACTTATTATTTATTTGATTTGGGGGATTAATGATCTTTACAAGGTGAACATTCTTCACAATATGTACATTCACAAGGACAAATGCATCCACAACTGGGGCAGGTTTCTTTTTTATTAGAAAAAGAAGCATTTGTTAGTAATATATTTTGTTTAGTAGTAATCATTATAATAAATTTTATGTTTAGTTATTAATAATATAGCTTATAAAATCAATCTCAGTAATAATAAATACCGCTTTTAAAAAAAAATAAATAACTATATTTTGAAAATTATTATCATTATTATAATGTAAGTTATACTTCTTAAGTAATATTTAGTAATTAAAACTTATACACTTAAACTATAATTTGAAATAAATATTTCTTAAGAATTAAATTATTTTGATCGATGATTTTTTTATCCACTTTATATCTAAAGAAAGTAAGTTATAAGAATCTATTTTCCATTTTTCTATATCCAAATTATTTTTAAATTTTTCATCATGCAAGAATTTTGGTAAATCATGAACTATCTTTATTAATCCATCGACAACACAAAACTGACCAGGATTTAGAACATTTTGGTTAATTTGGCTTTGCCCAATGTATCCTAAATCAATGATTTCTTGTTGAAATTCTAAAAATATAAAAATCTCAAAAAGATTAAATTCAAATTCTTTAAAGTATTTATAGTAGGGATCCCAACTTCTTTCCATATTTATTCATTGTTTAATAAAAATAAATGTGTGACTTTAGCTACCATTAGAAGAAGAAAAATTTTTTAAAATAGCTTCACATTAAATTTTAAATGAACTTTTTTGGAATTGGGATACCAGAAATTGCCGTAATTGTTGTACTGGCATTGCTAATTTTTGGACCAAAACGTTTGCCTCAACTCGGAAAAACTATTGGTAAGACCTTTAAGGGATTACAAACTGCTTCTAAAGAATTCGAGAATGAAGTAAATAAGACTCTCAAACTTAATGAAAATGATGAGTAATTAATTACTGTTTTCTATCTTTAAATAACGAAAAAATTTTCTACCACTTTTTATAGGGCAAGAATTTACCACACATTTTTACTAAGACTCTATCCCCTTTTGGGTCTTCAACCTTATCAACTTCAATTGAAAAGTCAATTGCACTCATGATTCCATCACCAAATTTTTCTTGGATTACATCCTTCATCGGCAATCCATATACTTGCATTATTTCATAGAATCTGTAAATAAGAGGGTCTGTAGGGATAACGGGATCTAGACACCCTTTTACAGGCGGTGTTGTTAATTGATCTTCTAGTTCTAATTGTAAATCAAGAGCTTTAATTAAAATTTTCGCTTCTCCCTCAGAAGCTGTAGCTTGCCCATAAAATAAGCTTGCAACCCATACTTCATCTCTATCAATTAATTTACCTAAATCTTCAAAGGATAATTCTTTTTCTTTTTTTGCTTTTAATAATACTTTTGTAAATGAGGGTAGAGTCATGATAAATTTTTGATTTTTATAATTGCAGAAAAAGTTTAAGTAACCTCTTCTACAGCTCTTGTTTCTCTTAATAAATGTTTTTCCAAACGCAATTTTATTTTTAAATAATTTGGGTCTTGTTCAATCTTCTGCCTATCACGGGGTCTTTCTAAATCAACAGAAATTTCTTCAGAAATTATGGCAGAAGGACCGCTTGACATTAAAACAATCTTGTCAGACAAAAGCAACGCTTCTTCAATACTATGAGTAATTAAAACAACTGTTACTTTATTCTTTCTCCAAATAGATAATAATTCATCTTGTAAATAGGACCTTGTTAATGCATCAAGAGCCCCGAATGGTTCATCCATCAACAACATATTTGGATTAATAGATAATGCCCTGGCAATTGCAACTCTTTGCTTCATTCCTCCAGATAATTCTTTTGGGAATTTGTTTGAGGCTTTTTCTAAACCAACCATTGACAAATATTTTCTAGCTCTTTCTTTAACATCAGCTTTTGTTTTCGCTGGGAAAACAGTATTTAAGGCAAACTCAATATTTTGAATAGTTGTTAACCATGGCATCAAAGCGTAATTTTGAAAAATAACACCTCTATCTGGTCCTGGACCTTTTATGGCTTTTCCTTCAATAATAATATTTCCAGATGTTGGAGCTTGCAGGCCAGCTATTAGATTTAATAAAGTTGACTTACCACAACCTGAGGGCCCTATTATTGAAACAAATTTGTTCTTCTCAATTTTTAAATTAATATCCTTTATAGCCTCAAATCCACCCTTGATTCCTTTTGAACGAAAATCAAGAAACTTCTTTTCTTTAAAAAAAATCTTGCCTAAATTGACTAATTCAAGGTGAGAATAATTTTTATTAGAGGAGGATATTTTTGTTGATTTTTTGTTCATTTTATCAATAAGTTTATATACTGTAGTCGAATTTATCTTGAAGAAATCCAAAAAATTGATCCAAAATAAATCCTGTAAATCCAATAATTATTATTGCAACAAATATATTTTCAAGAGATAAATTATTCCATTCATTCCAAATAAAATAACCTATTCCTGTACCCAATAGCATTTCTGCAGCAACAATTACAAGCCAAGCTGTTCCCATTGATATTCTCATCCCTGCAAGAATATTTGGCATGATTGCTGGCAAAATAACCCTCCTAATAGTTATTGATTTACTTGCTCCTAAAGATTTAGAAACTCTCAAATAATCAGGGTTAATACTAGCTACACCAAAAGCAGTATTAATTAAAGTTGGCCAAATACTGGTGATGAAAATAACAAAAATGCCTGTGATCTCTGAGTTTCTAAAAACAAAAAGTCCTACAGGTAGCCAAGCTAAAGGGGAAACTGGTTTTAAAAGTTGCACATATGGATTTAGTGAAGACTGTGCTAACTTCGACATTCCCATTAGAACACCCAAAGGAATAGCAACTAAAACAGCCAAGCTATATCCGATTAATACTCTTCTTAAACTTATGAGAAGGTTAGTTCCAATACCCAAATCATTTGGACCATTATCAAAAAATGGATCGGATACCCACCAAATTAATGATCCTATTGTTTTAAACGATCCTGGGAAATTTTTGACTAATAAACCCTGTTGAGCAATTACTTGCCAAAGAATGATAAATATTAAGAGACTCAAAATTGCTACTGCAAAAGTAAGCCTTTTAGAAATAGCTTTGTTCATCATCAAGATTATTCAACTAGAAAATCAAAATAGTTGTATTAATAAATACCAATAAATATAATTTTTTTAATTAAAAACCATCCCTTTTAATTTGATCTTTAATGTATTTCATTGGATTGCTAGGGTCAAACTCATCATAAGCTAAGATTTCTTTTCTAAATCTAGCTGTTGGTGGATTACCTCCCATTTCCCTTTCAAGGGCTTGAGCTTCATCTGTAAGAAATATTGAAGCACTATTGGGGTTAAAATCCCCTGCTTGAATAGCAGCTACAGCTCCACCTAAATCCCAACGAATTAATTGAGACTGTATCCAGTGAGAGAAGCTCTGCCATGGATATGGTTTGAAATCGATTCTATCTGGTACATTTTGAGTCTTTCCTAGTCCATCTTCAAATTTGCCGGTAAGAACAGCTTCAACAACTTCTGTAGGTTGATTTAGAAATCCTCTTCCAGAAATAGCCTTAGCGACTTCTTTTCTGTTAGCAGGTGTTGAGACATAAGCAGCAGCGTCAATGATAGATTTATTAAGAGCTCTGAAAGTTTCAGGATGTTCTTTAATCCATGGTTCTCCAGCTGCAAACGCACAACATGGATGCCCTGGCCATAATTCTTTAGTAAGAAGATGTATAAAACCTGCATCTTCGTAAACCGCCCTTTGATTAAATGGATCAGGCATTAAGTATGCGTCAATATCACCAGCAACCAATTGTGCAATACTATCTGGTGGTGGAACAGGACGAATCTGAACGTCTTTATCTGGATCAACCCCACCTTTGGCAAGATAATATCTCAATAAAAGATTATGCATTGAATATGGGAATGGAACTCCAAAAACAAAACCTTTCATGTCGGCAGGACCATTAACTTTTCCTTTATGACGGTTAGCAACTGTAATAGCTTGTCCATTTATATTTTCAATACTTGCTAGTTTCACACTAAATGGTGCAGTTCCTAATCCAAGTGTCATAGAAATTGGCATTGGAGCCAGCATATGGTAAGCATCTAATTCACCAGCAATTGCAGAATCTCTAACTGCTCCCCAACTTGGCATTTTGACAACTTTTACATCCATACCAAACTTGTTATAGAAACCCATTGGTTCGGCCATAATGATTGGAGAAGCACAAGTTATAGGTATGAAACCAACTCTTAAAGTTTGTTTCTCTAAGTTATTGACATCTATTGGAGTGTCATCAATTGGTTGTTTAGCAGGTTTATTTTGATTAGAACAAGCAACTGTAATAAGTGCTGCGCCTGCAGCCAAGCTAGATAAAAACTGTCTTCTTCCCATTGGAGAAGAAGCTTTTGTTTTAGCAAAGAACTTACCTGCTTGGGGCCCAAATGCTGCTTGAAAGGCTTGGTCTAACCCACCAGCTTCTTTAGCTAATTCTCTAAGCAATTGTTCTTTGTATGGATCACCATTTGAAGCGTTTTTATAAAATAAAAGATCTCTCATTTCTGCAGTTGAAATAGCATCAGCAATTTCATAAGCTTCATTTTTGATGAGCCCCATCCTAGAAAAATCTGAAATTATTTCAGCAGGGTCATCTGGCATGTCTGCCATAAAATTCTCATGATCATTTCCGATCGGCCGACATTCTATGCATACACAGAAATAACCATGATTGTTTGAGGAATTTAAAAAATTATTTTTAAAAAATGTTTTATTAACTGATGAGTTATTTTCTGAACCCTGATCTGTGGTTTTACATTCAAAATTGTATTTTTGAGTATAATTACTAGTTGGGATGATCATTTAATAATGTATTGCTTATAATTAAGATTATTTATCTAGAGTTATTTTTGAGATGTATAAATTAATACTTTTTAAAAACTATAAGTATAAATATTCTTGAATGAAAATATTTCACAAAACCTAAAAAAAATAGCTTAAAAAATCAATCATATTAATTAGGCTGAATATTTTTTAATTATAAAAATGATTATCATTTTCATACGGTAAAGTATTTTTTTTTTACCATTAAAATGATTATCATTTTCATTTTAATAAATATAATTTTTGAATTTCTGTTACCTTAAATAATTTTAAATGATTAAATATTTTGCCTATAAGAATTAAATTTAAGATAAAAAATAAGCTTCTATTAAATTTTTAAATGTTTCTTGCAAAAAGTTGATCTACTAAAATTTTTCAATTTATTCTATAAATTTGATCTTTAATGCCTATCATTAAATGACTATTTGCTTGATAATTTTTATTAGGGGGATTGATTTGATTTTTAATTAAAAAAATAAAAGTATATATTAAAGGTAGAAGTAAAGACGACGCAGCAACTAAAGCAATTATCTGGTTTAACCTAATAAATGGTTTTTTTACAAGATCCTCTCCGCACAAGCCACAAATCAGAGTACCTTTTGAGGATTGTTTTTGAAATTGATATTTAGGATTGCAATAGGGACAATAATATCTAACCATCTTTTAATTTTACTGTTTTAATCATTATCTATAAAACGATTAGAATGTCATCCTATTTTTTAAATTAAAAAAAAGAGGGCTTTATTAAGCCCTCTTTCTTCTCTTACTTATATTTTTGCTGAAGTTAATAACACACCTAAAGCAAGGATCCTTGTTGCTAACCTCTATTAAGCTAATGCTGACCAAAATAACTAATTGTCTTTAACTGGGGCAAAAACTCTAGAATTAAGCTTGTTTCTTAAAGGGCACCTAAACGATGCAGAAGAAGGAAGCTTAGACATTAATAAAAAATAATTGGAGCAGTTAATTAAATTAGTTCGGTTTATTCCGAAATTTCAGGCAGGCTATCGATCATTTTGAAAGACCTCCTAGAACTCTACAATATAAAATTAGGAAAATACTTCTCTAATGACAATCCGTTTTTATACGCATTGCTTTTTAATCAAAAATGCACGAAAGTAGTAATCAATCGCGTTGATTTTTTTGAGATTTTTTTAGTAAGTTTTGCTTATTTCTTTTGATATTTAATTCGACTATCTTGATTTTAAATAATTGTAGGAAATCTTTTATGAATCATTCGAGAGAAGTCTGTGAGACTGATAAATCTAATCCTATAGACGAATATTTTCAATGTCTCTCATATTGCGATATTCATCCAAAAGGGATAGATAATGATTGCGAGGTCATTTGTTTGGAAAGGCATTTAAAAGCAAACTATTGGTAATTTTAATAATTTCTACCTTTTAATTAAATCCCTCTGAAGAAAGATTAGTACGGACTTTAAATTTCCAAACATTTACTACACCTTTTGCGTTAACTGCTGCGAGTGCACAATCATCAGGTCTCCAGGATATTGCCCCTACTAAATCTCCAGCGAATGCAGCCCCAACTGGGTCTCCATTACCGTCTTTTTTTAGGAAACTTGCTACAACAGAACCATCTCTAGATCCGGAAGCTACAAGCATACCTTTATTTGAAAAGGCTAGGCTCGAAATAGGTTCTGTATGGTGTAATAGCTCTCCTGGCATAGTTCCCTCTGGACCATCTCCTATAAAACTCCATACTGTGATTCTTTCACTACCACTAGTTGCCAATAATTTTCCACTTTCATCAAAAGAGAGGTGACTTGGTTTTCCAGGGTATCCTGTCATTTCAGCATCCATTCCTGTTGATCTTCTCCAAAAATGAACTGAATTGTCTTGACTCCCACAGGCAACTATATCTCCATCAGGACTTAATTCCATTGAAACTAATGATCCTTTCCACTCGAGTTTTTGATTCGTTTTATTATTTACTATGTCAAAGAAAGTTACTCTCCCGTAGCAAGCAGTTGCTAGCTCATTTTTATTTGACCATTTTATTGCACTCACTGTGCTTGGATGATCATCTGAGATCCATTTTTCATCTCCAATTTCATTAAAAATATATACTTTTTTTGAAGAAGCTACTGCAAGAAATAAACCATCATTTGACCACTTAAGATGCTCTACCCAAGCTTTGCCAAGATCGAGAGTTTTAATTAGTTTTCCATCGTGGCAATTATATATTTGAATATTTCCATCTTGGCCGGAAGTTGCAAAAATTTCTCCTTCTGGATGAATGGACATAGCTAAGAGGCCGCAAGAATGAGTTTTTTCTTTTTTCCAAATAATTTTCCCAGTATCTCCTTCAAAGCCAAAAATACCTCCAGCTACATCTCCAACAATGA
This sequence comes from uncultured Prochlorococcus sp., assembly GCA_902538515.1. Taxonomy (GTDB): domain Bacteria; phylum Cyanobacteriota; class Cyanobacteriia; order PCC-6307; family Cyanobiaceae; genus Prochlorococcus_A. The sequence goes on from CACBFH010000010.1 coordinate 13,643, forward strand.
ATAACTTTCCTTTAATAGCCCAGCCACAAACTATGGCATAATCGTTAACTTCAGCAGTCCATCCTTCGTGGAACATACCTCTTGGGCTAAATGATTCTATATCAGGCATTTTTCAAAATCTTCTTGCATCTCTTTTTCGTCCAAATTTCTACCTATAAAAACAAGTTGGTTTCTGCGAGGTTCATTACCCCATTCTTTATCAGGTTGTGCCGTGAATAACATATGTACCCCTTGGAAAACTATTCTCTGTGGGTTTCCTGAGTAGCTAATGAAACCTTTTGTTCTAAATATATCCACCCCTTTTTCTGAAAGAAGTCTGCCCAACCAAGTATTAAGTTTTTCTGGATCAACATCACCAAATCGTTCAATTGCAATTGAGGTTACTTCATCATCGTGTTCGTGCTCTGCTTGCCAGAATCTTTCAATATTAAATGAAATCTCTTTTGGATTATTTTTATCGATCTTTATGATTTTCATATTGAATTCTTCAGCAGTGTGTTGTGTATATAAACCTATCTTTGATCCCTTTTCGATGTCTAATATGAATGATTTATCTCCTTTTTCTTCTAATTTAAGATTTATATGTTCTCCAAATGGAATAGTATTTCCAGGTTCTAAACTTTTAGACTTTTCAGCATAAAGTCTTACAGAGGATTCAGCACCATCTTTAAGTTCTTCTTCGGTTGATCCCTGATTTGTAAAAGCAACTAATGACATTTCAGGATCTGGTCCATCTTCTAAAATTAATTCATATTTTCCTGGAGCAAGATCGTAAACACCTGTCCATTCAAAAGGATATTCTGGTTCGAGAAATGTTGGTCTTCGTCTGAGAATTTGATCAAGATCAAATGCATTAAGATTTAAAACAGTTTCTATTGGTACTTGGGCATTCTCAGCTCGAATAATTCGAGTCATTCGATTCATATCTTTTAATCTCGATTCAAGACTATTTAGAGCATCATCTGAAACTAAATCTGTTTTATTAAGCACTAAAACATCAGCAAATGCTACTTGTTCAGAGCTTTCATCGCTTCTTCCTAATTGTTGATCAATATGTGCAGCATCAACTAAAGTCACAATCCCATCAAGTGTAAATTCAGAACTAATTTCTTCATCCATGAAAAATGTCTGAGCAACAGGACCAGGATCTGCTAAGCCAGTTGTTTCTACCAATACATAGTCAAACTTATCTCTTCTTTTCATAAGGTTGCCAAGGACTCTTATCAAATCTCCGCGAACGGTACAACAGATGCACCCATTTGACATCTCAAATACTTCTTCATCAGCATTAATTACGAGTCCTTGATCTATGCCAACTTCACCATATTCATTCTCAATTACAGCTATTCTTTTACCATGCTCTTCACTTAATATTCTATTAAGCAAAGTCGTTTTACCTGAACCTAAGAATCCAGTGAGGATTGTTACTGGAACTTTATCTTTGATACTCATCTACCGATTTTAACTAAAAAAACAATTAACCTAATAATATTAATAATAATAAATGATAACCGTTTTTATTAGAAAAATTTAATCTGAAAGTTTGTACCATTCAGACTCAAGATTAGAGCCAGATTCTTTATCACAGCTTCCACCTAATGAATCAACAATTGTACAAGTGTTGTGAACTGCTACGCTCACAGTATTTCCTTTCATCATTAATCCATCGACAAATATTTGATCAGAAGCTAAGGGTACAGAACTTTGCCTACTTAAGTTTTTTAATAACTTAGACGCTGGTATTTGTTCTGGAAATATTGCCTTAACATTCTCTTCTTCTAACATACTCAAAGTTGAACTAATGTTTTCAGGCCTTAAGCTTGATGAATCGCCAAGAAAGTCTAGTAAACTAACCGTTTCAAATCCGAATGCAGCCCCATAATAATCCATAGCTTTGTGTTTTGAGACAAGAACCCTGTCTTGCATAGGTATTGTTGAGACCTGGTCAATAATCCATCCATTAAGACCGCTGAGTATAGATTCAGTTGAATCAATTCTTTCATTGATGGATTTCCTATCTTTTCTGTTAAAAATAGAGATATCCCTTTTTAAATTCTTTGAAATTACTTTACTCATTTTTATAATATTGGCTGGATCATGCCATACATGAGGGTCTAAACTTCCATGACCATGGTGGTGGTGGTGATGTCCATCGCCCTCATCTGGAACTTGAGCGATAGGCTCTACATCATTGTTGGATACATCTTTGAAGAAGTGTTCATCTGCTTCAAATTCAAAAGGCATATGTTCTGTAAAGAATGTATATTTACCACTTTTTTTGATTTCTACATTAAATACTGTACTCTCTTTTCCTTGATCAAAATTAAGTGATATTGCTTTTGAACTTGCTAATAAAATATCATTATTAGTTTTGTAAATAGAATCATCAGATTCTAAAAGTCCCTTTGCAAGTTCTTCAGATTCTTCAATATCTCCAGATTTGAGGATAACCATTTTCATAGCAGGATCTGCATATTCACCATCGACTTTTGCAAATGACCATTTATATGATCCTTCCTTCAGATCAAAAGTTCCTGCCCACTCGTATCCTTCTGCGCCATGTTCACTATGGCCTCCCATATCAGGTTCTTGGGCAACTGGTTCGATATCATTTTTAGCTAGATCTTTGAAAAAGTGTTCATCTGCTTCAAATTCAAAAGGCATATGTTCTGTAAAGAAAGCATACTTACCATCTTTTTTGATTTCTACATTAAATTCCGTGATATCTTTCTTTTGATCAAAATTTAAAACGAAGGCTTTGTCACTTGCAGAAAGAATACCATTATTGCTTTTTTCAATATTTTGATCAGATCCCAATAGATCTTCTGCTAACTCTTCAGATAATTCAATGTCATCTGATTCAAGAATGACCATTTTCATAGCAGGATCTGCATATTCACCATCGACTTTTGCAAATGACCATTTATAATTTCCTGCTGAAAGTTCGAAAAGTCCAGCCCATTCAAAAGCTCCTCCTTCTTCACTAGATGGATTCTCAACTTCGATGGCACTTACACCTACAACAACAGTATTTGGCTTTTCTTCCCAGTTTTTCATAGTGGGAGTCATTTCTTTACCTAGAGTGAAAACTTTATCTGCGTTATTTAGCAATTGAGCTTGTCTTGGATTAATCTTGAGATCATGAACATCTTGTTTTCTATCAACTAAGCATGTAACTTCGTCAGAAGGTAATGCAATTGATTGAACTAAATCACAAACTAGTGGTTCTACAGCAACATATGATTTTCCTTTAGCCATTACATCATGCGCAAAACCAGATAGTATTATGGTTCCTGCGATTACGGTATTTTTGAACATTGGCTTTGATGGTGTTTTTTTATTTAATAAAACTTTTTGAAAAATTGACATAAAAAAATTTTTTTGACATTTAAAATGATAATCATTTTCATAATAGTATGCTAGGGAAAGTATGAAATGTCATGAAATTAAAACGATCCTTGTATCATTGGTAAGCTTATTAAATGACTTTTTAAAATATTGATTAATGGCCACTTTAGTCGCTGAAAATTTAACCTATTCATATACTAAAAAAAGTAAGCCAGCTTTAAATAAGGTATCGGTTGAGATCAAACCTGGAACTCTAACAGCGCTAGTTGGTCCAAATGGTGCTGGTAAATCTACTTTATTAAAAATATTGCAAGGACAGAATGCTCCAGACAAAGGCGAAATAAAAATTGATGGTGAGAATTTACATAGATCTAGATCCCTTGTTGCTCTTATGCCCCAAAGAAGTTCAATGAATTGGAAGTTTCCAATTACAGTAGAAAAATTAGTAGCTCTCGGACAAATAAAGTATTCAAGATCTAGAAGTAATACACCTTTTCAAATAAAAACTCTTCTCGCATATCCTAATGCTTGGATTAATAAATGTTGCGAATTAGAGGCGACAATGCAAAGGGTTGGCATTGCTAATTTAGCTAATAGAAGACTAGATTCTCTTTCAGGAGGACAACAGCAAAGAGCTTTATTGGCAAAGACTCTTATGTCCCCTGCAAAAATCTTTCTTCTTGATGAACCTTGTGCGGCTTTGGATCCTCCTGCAAAAGAGGATTTTCTAAAAATTGTTCGTCAACTTGCGGATATAGGTCTTTCTTTGGTTGTAAGCAGCCATGATTGGGGTGAGTCTCTTAATAACTACGATCAAGTAATAGTTCTTGATAAAACTGTTTTAGCAGTTGGTAGACCTGATTCAATAAAAGATAAATTATATGATATCAACATAAACGCTCTAAATAAAAATAATTCCCTTAATTAGAAAATGTTATTACTTAATTTTGAGCTTGATAACAGTTTTGGCAAAGTCCGAAATATTCGAGTGTATGAAACAAAAGTTGAAACTTTTTGGGATTTTTTTTAGGAGTATGAATATCTTTAACAGGACAACCTTCCATTTTCGAAGTCTCTCCGCATTGAACGCAGGTCAAATGATGAATATCTCTATCAACTGGAGTATACAGAACTTCTCCATTAGGGAGATGTCTAGAACGAATTAAGCCATGTTTTATCAAGATTTGCAGGTTTCTATAAACAGTTGTCAAACCCATAGATTTGCCTTTATCCAAAAGCTGCCTATGCAACTCTTGTCCGCTCAATTCATCATCACAATTATTCAATTCTTCAAGAAGTTGTTCTTGTCTTTTGGTAATGTCAGACTTAGTTACCATTTTTTTCGAGATCTTTTTTTGGCCCGCATTTCTGATCATACCGAATCATTTGAATAATGTCTTTTATAAATAACAACTGGTGGCTTGTTCCATTAATAATAACTATATTCTCAGGGATCTTATGTCCAGCAATGGGAACTGTACTTATTACTCATAAGAGATTATTACAAGTTAATTTAATCTCTCATTGTGTATTACCTGGACTTGCTCTCGCATTAGCGCTTGGAATTCACCCCTCAATTGGTGGTGTTATAAGTGGTCTTTTAGGCTCAGTAATCGTGGAAAGTTTAACTAATAGAAAAAGTGAAAATTATGAAGCAGTTATGAATACTATTCTTGCTGGAATGCTTGGATTTGGAGTCCTTATTATTCCTCTACTCGGAATAAGGATTGATTTGGAGGCAGTATTATTTGGCGATTTGTTAACAGCAAATTTTGGGGATTTACTTAGAACAATAATTGCTTTTTTAGTATTTATACTTTTGATAACTTTTGGATATGAAAAGGTTGTTTATGTTGGATTAGATCCAGAAGGTGCATCTGCAAGTGGTATAAACGTTTCTTTATTAAATCTTGCTTTGAGTTTTACGACAGCATTAGTAATTGTTAGTTCAATGTCAGCAGTGGGAGTAATTCTCGTAATTGCTCTTCTCTCTACCCCAACTCTGTTAGGGCTAAATAAGGCTCAGAGTTTAAGAATTGCAATGATGAGGTCTTCATTTTTTGGATTATGCATCTCACTCCTGGGCTTTATTCTCTCATTAGTCTTTAATCTGTCGCCTGGGCCTGCAATTAGCGTTATTTGTGTTGTATCTCTTTTGATTCCTAAACTTCGCAAATAATCAAATCTTAAAAGTCCAACCAGAGTTTAATGCTTGAGCTTCTGGATTGTTTTTTAAAGCTACTTCCATAGCTTCTTTTTTATTATTTGCTATGACAACCTCATCAAATTCCTTACCGTTTTTTTTGAGACTTACTTTAAAACGCATAAAATTTTTTTAATTAATCAAACCTTAACCCTGAGTCAATTAGATTTAAATACTTTTTGAAGTTAATTGATGAAATAGAAACTTCAGTTATTTTGAAGTTTTTCTACTACGGATTCTTTCTCAATCTTAGCTACATCTTTTAATCCATTAGCATCAAACCAAGGAGCGTTTTCCCAATTAAATCCTTCCCCAAAAGTATTATCGGGAGCAGCTACGTACCAGTGGCATGATGAATCGGGAACATCTACAGCACATTTTGACCAGTCAGCTTCCCATTGAGGAACTTGCACCCACATTACAGATGCTAATAAAAAAGAAAAAATTAAATTCATAATCTTTTGTTAGCAAAATTTTGAAAGATTTTTTTTACATTCTTTCTTTCTTTTCTTCCAGTAATTTTCAAGTATTTGATACTTATGCTTTCTTCTAAATTGATTTAAAGGGAGATTAATTTGATTGATAACTGAAGTGTTCATGATTTTCATGACTCAAGCTGTTTATGTAGGTCATGTTTAAGACAGTTTCTAGAATTTTTGAAGTGAATTTATACTTAATTTTTGTTTTATTTTTTTCTAGGTAGGTATTTTTCGGGATGATTTTCAATATAAGTAAGCGAATATTTGACAACACCTACTATCACTGAAAAAAGTGCAATTGCCGAGATAATAAAAATGATTTTTTTGTAAATGCTTTTCATGAATATTTTAAGTTGTTGAATATTTTTTTCATCAAAGCCCAATTTTTACTGAAGGATTTAAATAATTAGTAATTTATACTGTAGCCTTATAAATTAACTTAGGAGTAGATTAAAAAGATCAGAAACTCCTCACACATTTTTTCTGATAACTTTAAAGTACTCGACCGCAATGATTGAGTACTTTTTGTGTTTTATTGGATGTGACAGTTAATATAGAGGCCTATCTCTCACAACATTTCCAAAATTGGTAGTAACATCTTAAATGTGTGTAGGAGGAATTGATTTAAAAAAAGTGGAAACAAGGAAACACTTATTTAAATCAATTTTTACAAGACTTCTCTAAGAGAAGTCTTTTTTTTTTGGCAAAAGAAATACATAAAACAAATTTCTTATAATTTTTTTATAAAAATAAATCTTTTATTCATCAAGAGCTACCTTTACAAATTATTGATTTCATTCGTTAGATTATCCAATATTAATTTCTTCTATTTAATGAAAATTTTTTTTATAGCAATTTTAATTTGTTCAAGCTTTTTATTCCCTTCCTCATCATTTGCCTCACATGTAGAACTAAAACCTTGTGTAGAGATTGCTCATTGTGTAAGAGAGGAATGGGAAGTTAAGAATATTGAAGAACCTTTTGAAGAGATTAAAACATTTATCGAAAACTCACCTAGAACTGAGATTGTAGAAATGGATGGCGATTATATTCATGCTGAGGCAACCAGTAAATGGATGAAGTATGTAGACGACTTAGAAGTATCCTTCTTACCTGAATCAAACATCTTATCAATAAGATCAGAATCAAGAGTTGGAGAAAGTGATTTAGGAGTGAATCAAAAAAGAGTTGATTTACTAAAATCGAAAATGTTTTAAGTTAAGATTTAAAAATTAATTTTTATTTTATTTTGTATAACTTTTCCATTTTTAAAAAAAATTAGCAGTTAAAAAAGTGATAATTACCATCATGCCTTGATAATGGCAAATTTATTAGATTTTCTTAAAAAAGATGATCATAAATTCTATATATTTATTGTTATCTATTTTTGTTTTTTTCTGGTTTTATATAAACATTAAAAAAAATGGACTTAAATGGATAATCAAAGGTCTTTTTCAAATTGGAATATTATTATTATTTATTGGCGGGTTTTTCAAGATATTTTTCACCTTATCCCCTAATTTATTTATAAAAATATTTTTTCTTATTATTTATACATGGTGCACTGTTGGAATAAATGTAAATTTTATTATCCCCTTGATTAGTTTAATTGATCAAAAAATAGTGAAAAAATAAAACTAAAATATTCCTTAATTCTTATTAAAAAATAAATCTACTCCCTACATCTTCAATATTAAAATTTATAAGATTTATTTTTTTCCTTTTGAAAGTCTTTTTCTTGTATACCTAGTCTTTAATGCCAAATCTGTCATAATATAAATTCCTTATAAAAGAATGATTATTCCAATAAAGTATTTCATTATCTTTTATGTAATTACTCTTTTTGAGATTTATTCATTGTTCCAACTAATTTTAATATCTATTTCTTGAGATAAATTTCTTGTAACTGGACATTCTTCGGAAGCTTTTTTCAAAAAATCAATAGTTTCATTAGAAGTGCTCTCTGGTATAAAAATATCTATGATTAGTTCTTTTATCTTCCTCTCGCTATTTTGTGTCATTATTTTTTCAATATTTAAATATATACCTTTCAAATCAAATCCTTTCGATTTTGCTTTGATTGCCATAATGGTTAGCAGGCAAGTACCTAGAGATGTTGCTAATAAATCAGTTGGGGAAAAACTTTCACCTTTGCCACAGTGATCTAAAGGTGCATCCGTTCTAATAAGACTTCCAGATTGTAGATGAATAGCCTCACAGTTTAAATTTCCTACATAAGAACATTTCACTTTAGTCATTTTTAAAAAAATTAGGAAAAAATTATTAATAAAAAATTATGGAACATAACAAGATTATTGATTAGAAAATTTTTTATTTGCATATTAGTGGAGTATTAAGGAAATTCATCATTCAAGTTTTGAAATCAGTTTTTATATCCATATTCCTCTAAGCAATACTCAATTAATTCAATTGATTTATTAAGAGTTCTTTTGTTTTTATTTTCTAGATCGAAGCATTCATTTAAAACACGTATAGATTCATTTAAAAATAATTCTTCTTTGTTTTTTAAATCTTTAACTTGATTTATATAAATTAATTTTTTAATCCCAATAATGGAAATGATTATTGATATTGTAAAAATTGTTATTTTGACTTTATTCATATGATTAGTTAATACAAATATTTTAATTTATTTAATATCTAAAAAATTTACATAGCAGATAGAACTAAGTAATTACATATGTAGCTGCTGTTATTGCAATAGCAGTAATTGAAATGAAGATGTATGGAACAACCTTTAAAGGTATATATAGATTATTTTTAGACATAACTAGAAACTTTATACAAATAATTACATTCCCTTTAAACTTTATAAGTCTTCAAATATACAAATTAATTTTCTTTGCAAAAATTCAATCCTTTTAAAGATTAACAAATTTATATTCATTGGTTTTTCATTAAATAAAGTATTTCTAAATCTTGTCTTGAGTCCGATATTTTTCTTTTTAAGAAGATTAAATCTTCTTGGCTCATTTTTGATTCTTTTATCATCAATTCTGCTTGTTCAATAGCATGTTCTATATTTCTAATTTTAATTTCTCTTATTGAGGGATCATCTTTACATGCTTTTTTAGTATTCGCATCTAACATGTGTACGAAAAAATCACCTTTAATATAATCTAGATTAAAACTTTATTATGTTATGACCGCAAATTTATTTAAAATAAATTATTATCTAATGTAAGAACTTTAACCTTAGCTAACCCTCTCTTCAATTGATCGAGTGGGTTTTTTTTATGGTGTAATATACTCCTAGCATTTACTACTAATTTGGAAGATTCAAAACTTAATCCTGAGGAAAATAATTCAATCCAATCGTCCCCCAATTTGAATGAAGACAATAAAGACTTTAATGAGGGGAATAAAAAAGAAGAAAATGTTAAGGCATTTACAGAATTTCTAGAGAAAGCAAGTAATCAAGATTCTTCAGAAGAAAAAGTAAAACTTGATTCTGAGAGACAAAAACTAAAAATTGAAAAATCATTTTTTAAAAGATTTCTTAATAATGGATTTGATGGCATTTCAACTAATCCAAACTATAAAATGTTGGCATTATTAATAATCCTTTTAATTAATTTGTCTCTATTTTTTGTAATTGGCAATATGGGTAAAGCGTTTTTAAGAAATGCAGGAATTATGGGTTAGAAATTATTTGTTTCTTTTTGGATATTCATCTTTACAATTTTGATTCTTCAAATGAAACTGTGATATTTTTTTGTCAAATTAATATTTAAATAAAATTTGGATAATAAAGAGCCAGAAAATCCAGTATTTTACCTTTCTAATTTAGTCAAGAAATTAGATGTAAAAAACAGAAATGGCTTAGTAGCTTTAGCAATTGTAAACCTTTTAGTGATTCTTTTATTTAAATTTTATTTGAAAGGATCTGGATTATTATCTTGAATTTACCTGCAGTTAGTATTATTCAGCTTTTTCAAATTGCTTTGCTAATCTAAATGCCTTTTTAATTATTAGAAAGCCACCATATCCTCCGGCTAGTAAAGGTAATACTATTAATGGGTTAGGAGAATAATCTGAATAATTTTTCACACCCTCAACATATTTATAACCTGAACATTTAAAAAAGATAAAGCTAAAAAATGTGATACTCCAACCAATGATTGATAAAAAACCACCTTTTTTATCTCCTTCGTAGAATCTGTCTAGACCTAAGCCCCAACCTCCTATTAAGAATATACCTCTAACAACTGAATTTTTTTCTTGATTTCTGAGCATAAAAAAAAATGTTCACTTTGAAGTTAACTTATTTGTATTCAAGATGTGAGATGTTTTTATTAATTAATCTTCAAAATAAATTTTTAATGGATTTATTCTATAAATTACTAAAAATATTAGTCATTCTTTTAATTAATCATTAGAGATTGTATTTGAATTCAACAAGGAAATTGAAGGCCTTATATAAATAAAAATAGAACCATACATATCCTGCATAATTCTCATTTCTTCGTCTAAATACAAAATTGAAACCTGACAACTTGGTGATTCTTTATTCCAAGGTAACTTATTCCATACTTCTTTAACTGGATACCATCTATCCATAAGTAATTCACTAAATAATGGAATCTTATTAAGTCCATCAACTTTGGAAACTTTTGTCTTTTGTAAGTTCATATCAAGCAAATTGTTTCTTAAAACTAAATCACTTGCTGTAGTTATTACTCTTCCACCAAAAGTAGGCAATAGTTTGAACCAACCTAAGATAGGAATTGTTGTGAGCCCAAATATTGTAGTGTCGAAAGTAGATATAAATTCTTTTTTGTCAAAATCAATCTTTTGAGCAATTCTCCCAATAGTTGATATTCCAAAGGACCCTACTTGCAATTGATGTAATTTAAAAAAAAGATTACTTTTAAATTCATCATTTAATGCCTTTTCAATAGCAAGGAAGAAAGGAGAACTTCGAAATAATTCAACATTAGAAAAAATCAATTCCCACTCTCCAGACAATAATTTTTCAGATATTTCAAAACTAAAGTCTTTAAGAGCATCAATCAATTCATCCATTTCATTAGCTTTTTCCTCATACATAGGAGAAATTAATTTATTTAATCTTTGCCCTCTATCTGTAACAGCAGCTATTTTGTATATATTTGACTTTATTTCTCCAATTTCTTTCATAACTACAATACAAGAAATACTAATTAATCTTAGGAATTTAATTTAAAGTTGATGGCAATTTTAATAATGCTGGTAATAAAATCAATTAATATTCTCCCCACCTTTTACCAATATCAAAACCCCATTCGGTGGTTAATTTAATTACTTCATCATGATTCGTGCATTTTGAAAGGGATAACTTTTTACTAGGATTATTTTTTATTAGCTCAGCAATTTGATTAAGTTGCTCTATTTTTTTTAAAAAATTACTTAGATCTTTATCTGACATTTATCTAGGAAGTAAATTTTTGATCATAAGTAAATATGTAATAAAGAACCCAGGCAACACCAATAATAAGAATTGCAATCATTATATTTACTGACCAAACTACTTCTATCATGTAATTTTTTTATATATTTTTAATATATCTAAAATTTAAATTAAATTAACCGTTCATAATTTAAATCTAGAACAATACAATACTACTAAGTATATAAAATAGTCTTAAATAGTTTAAAAAAATTATGGGAGAAGCTAAGAGAAGGGAAGAGTTAGGTCTACCACCTAGAGAAAAGAAAAAAGAAAAACAAACATCTAAAAATCAACTAAACAAAATTTTAAATAAATATCCTTATTTACCTTTCATTGTAGGTTTTTCATTAATAGCAATATTAATTATCGATTTAGTTAATTACTACAAATAGATATATAAAAAAAGGGGATACTTATAGCAGAAGAGTAGATTATCTTCGCAATTGCGAAATTATTTTTCCATAATAAAAATAAAACTTATGAAACTTTTTAACACCTCATGTACCTTTATTCTAGGGGTACTCACTTTGTTTTCAATATCTAATGCAAATGCAGGTGGCTGTAGTTCTCATACTGACAAGAAGGCAGAAATTGAATGCTTGTCTGATGATAAAAAATGTATAGAAGCGAAAGAAAAAGAATCACTATACAAAGTTGAGGCCTAAATGTTTGATAATCTTGGAACTGCTCTAGTTCAGGCATTAGGCTTCTTTGCTGTTTTTGGTTTTTTTGTTTATCAAACTTTATTCGCAGATAGTAAACCCAAAAATTCAAAATCAAATCCTAAAAAAACAAAGATTTCCGACACAAAAGAATCTATTAAAAAAGAACCTAAAAAAGGCTTATTTAACAGAAAATCTAAACCTGTTGAAGAGAATTTACCAGCCCAAAAAAAGGGATTATTTGGTAGAAAAAAAGAAGTTATCAAAGAAGAGATTAAACCAAAGAAGAAAGGTTGGTTTAAATAGGTAAAGATACTTAAACTCTTTTTTGATATCTTTTATACAAAAACTTTTTTTAGTAACTTTATAATCTTAAAAGATAATATTAAAAATGAACCATAGAGAAATCACAAAAAAATATAGCGAGTTACTTAACAAGGCTGAGTTTGCTACTGGCCGTAAGGAAGTTGTAGGTCTTTTAAAAAAAGCTGCCAAATTGAAATCTCAGATTGAAATCAATTATTAGAACTTAAAATTAGTTTAATTCTAAATGTAAAAAATTTTTTTAAATAAGTTTTTACATGAGATAATCTGCATATATTATTTTTCTTATGAATAAAAAAGGTTATACAACCGAAAGCGGTGGTAGACAAAATGGTTTTGCAATTGAACCAGAAATTAACCCCATATCAGAAGGCGAATCAAAGAAATCCATATTTTTATTTATTGGAATATTATTGCCTTTTCTAATAGGCGGTTTTTATTATTTAAGGACTCTGAATATATTCTGATATTTTATAAGCCATTTTTAGTAATATATTCTTCTGAGCTAACTATATCTTGCATTAAGCTCTCTGATGAAGGATTAAATCCATTTTGCTCTAAAAAAGATTTAACTTTTTCAAATTTTTGCTGAATTTTTTTTGTATATGGAGTTGTCATCAAATAATCATCTTTTTCTGTTGAATAGTTCATTTGATTAACGGATTACTTTTACAATTAAATTTTGCAAAATATGCTATAAGTAGTGAAGTTATAAATATTACATAAATAATTTAATAGTAATAAATACTTATAAGTTGTTTGTGTGAGGTCGCAGTTGTTTGATTTTTTTTAAAGAGTACTTATAGTAACTAGTTCCATTAAATCTCGGGACTGCAGATATTTTTGAAATACTTCAGAATAAAATGCTTTTTTAGCAGCAAATTTTGATTCGAATTCAATTACTAATCCAAGCTGCCCTCCATCCCATTCATTTGAGGTTGATTCTTGTATTAAATCTCTTTTTACTATTACTCCTCCCACTGATTTAATCCAAGGCAATACTGTCCTTATATATTCCAGAAATAAATCAGCATTTGGAATTGAAATTTTCTTTAGCCAATAGCTCTTTGTCATCAAATCAACATATTCTGGATAGAATATAGCACATGGAGGTAAGTATTTATCCTTAGCTATATACTCAAGCTTTTATTAAATGGAAACCGAAAATAATCTATTAAATTTACTTCTTAAATCTCCAAATTCAGAGAGAATACCTACTATCGCCGAACAACTTGAAATTGATCATAATTTTTCCTTTAGCAAAGATAGAAATGATTTACAGGGTGTTTGGGAGCTTAGGTGGAGTAGTTCTGATAGTCCTTTTTTAAAATATTCTCCTTTTATTGATAACCTTCAAATTCTTGATTCCTTAAATTTAAATGGTCTTAATTTACTTAAACCTAGAGGAATAAAATCAATTATTGGTACTGGTATTTTAATAAGACTTAATTACATAAATGAAAAAAAAATTGGGGTCAAATTTACACATGCTGGTATTATTGGTCCTAAATTTGGAAGAAAAAATATAAAGGCTATGAAAGAAATAAATAACGAACAATTAGGGTGGTTAGAGATAACTTATTTAAGCAATAAGCTTAGAATCTGTAGAGGTGATAAAGGAACTTTATTTGTTTTAAGAAAAATACATTCACCGACTTTATTCAAGAATTTCAAGGAATTTATTAAAATCTATTAAAAATATAAATTAATTTTTTATCCAAATAGATTTTAATACGAAATAAATTGGTAAATATTTAAATGATTCTTTAGGTATTTCATAACTTAAGAATTTTAGTGCTTCTTCTAACCAGTAACCAATATCAAATCCTAAAAGAATTTTTTCTACAACAAACCAAAATTCTTTATCAAATATAATTCTGAAGTTTAAGTAAATATATTCCCAATGAAAGGTATTCCAATATTGGGTTAAAAATGAGGATAAAATAAGCCAAAATGATACAAATAGAAAACTTTTAATAAATTTATAAAATTTTTTCATATACCAGTAACTGACTTATTTAATTTCAAATATCCCTTATTATTATTTGGATCAAATTTTATTTCCATGAAATATATCCAAAAAGATATAAAAATATTGAGAAAATAGTAAATTTTCGTGGCATTAAAAATCTATTCTTCTTTTTTTAGATTCTGTGCCTTTAGATTTTTATTCTTAAGAAAAAATCCTAAAAACAGAAAAGCAAAATATATTAGTAAACTTATGCCAAAAATCAAAACTATCTTTGAAATATCCATAAATGGTATTTTTTTATAAATTACAGCATTTTAGCAAAGTTTTATCTATGGTAATGATTCTTCATTTATCACGATAACGAGCTTCAATTATTAAGCTAATTATATTATTTAAATCATATGCAAGTAGCTTTTGTCTGGAGCCTTTGTCTATCAGTTGGTGTTGTTTTATTATCAATTATTCCATTAACTATAGGGAGAGTTAAAGCAGGATATTCTGTTGAAAATATGTCTGCTCCAAGGGCTTTATTCGATGAATTACCTTCTTTTGGAAAAAGAGCAGTTTGGTGTCATCAAAATTGTTGGGAAAGTATTTCCCTACATACACCCGCATGTCTTCTTTGTTTGATTACTTTAACTGACTCTAATATTGCAATAATTGCAGGATTTATTCATCCCATTTTTCGTTTTTTATATATTGGTGCATATGTATTTAATATCCCCACAGCTAGAGGTTTAATGTGGGCTTCAGGAATTTTTACAACACTTTTGCTTTACAAAGAAGGCTTAACTCAATTGATATAAACTATTTAAACAACAAACTTTTCTAAATCTTTTAATTGATATTCATTGATTAGTTCCACTTTATTTGATTTTGCTAGTTCATGAGCAGATTTTGTAAAGCCTGATTTTGAGACTATCATTGCATGTGTACCTTTCCAAAATAATTTACCAGCTGAAATTTCCTGAACTGCTTTATTTCCAATAGCTTTTTCATGATCTTTGCATTGAATACATATTCTCAAATCATTTATTGAAGCAATTAAGTCAACCCCTTGATCTCCTGTATTAGGGGTTTCTTTTACTTCCCAGCCATTTTGTTTGAGAATTTTCATACAATGATTTTCAAATCTAATACCTTTTTTGTAGTTTTCCTTGTTTTTACTTGAGTAGTTTATTTCTATTAGGTTTATGCATGATTTCTCTATTTGACTTGCTATGAATACAAACCAATCTTCAGTCTCGAGTTTTCTAATAGATCCAATAATCTCATCATCAATAGTAGGATTTTCATTACAATATGATCTCCACTTTTCGAAAAATAATTCCACACTGCCAAATTTTTTTAAAATTACTTTTTCCCAGAAGTACGGTATGCCCTCTTTAAATCGCTTGGATCCATTAAATATATTTTTCTCAATGGCTTTTTCATCAAGAGGTGGATTGCCAATCCATTTTTTATAATCCTCGTTACCGTAAGCATCTATTTCCCTTAATCTGATCCTTTCCTCTAACAAATTGTATTTGTTTTCTTCTATTAAATTATTAATTGTTTGAATAAAGAAATTGGAATTTAAAGCATTATTTAATTTAAACTTTTTCTTCTTAATTTGATAATCTCTTAAAATTACAAAAATTAAAAAGATGATAAAAATAATTAAAATAAATAAAATTTTCATTAAAGATTTTTATTTTCTACCTAAAAAGTTTTTGTTTTTCTAATAACAAAATTATTTTTTGTTATTACTGAGGATTCATTTACTTCAAAACCATTAATTGCTGATATTTCCCCTTTTATGCCTTCTAATGTTAATTGCTCGATAATGCCTTTTATTACTTCATCCTCGACTAATTTTCTATCAATCCTTTCAGGTGTAATATCTGTCAGCCATTTTGAGGTCTTTTTTTTTACAACCTCTGTAGGGTTAGTTATTTTTAAGTAGATAGCCATTTTTTAAGTCATTCAGTTGAATTATAAGCATTAAATCTTATTAACTTTTATTATTGTTATTACTTTCCCACTCAAGAAATTGAAAAACAAAAATCGCAAAGATGGAGAAAAATACTATAAACAACCCTAACCATCCTATGAATTTGTGCTCTGTAAAGAGATTTGTAAGCATTGATTGTTCTTGATATCTTGACTCCATTTCATATTGGTAAGAGTCAATAACTTGAAATATATTCATAATTAATGATTTAAGAATCTTTCAATTAACGGGTAATAATTTCAACCGTTTAATTTAATAAAGGCTTCCGATAGGAAATCTGGTCTTTTTCTTATTATAGAAAAATTTAGTTTATTTATTAAGACTAAATTGACTTCAGCAATCGTTAAGATTTCTTTTTTCTTGTTAATAAATTTTGAATTTACATTAATCCTAGGACTTTCTTTAATATTGAATTCACTCTCTATTGTTATTTTTTCACCAAGAAATAAAGGAGATTTATATTTTATTGAAGTATTGATTAAAGGTAAATCTAAGCCTTTTTTAGTAAGTTCAAAATAACTTATACCTACTTCTAAAAGTGCATTTATTCGGCTTTCTTCAAGCCAATTAAAATATGTACCGTGCCACATTACTCCTGCATGATCTGCATGTTGAGGTAAAACAATTTTTTCTATTTTCCAAAGTGGTTTTGAGTTCATCTTTTATTTAAAAAATATTTTTTATTCAATGAAAAAAACTTATTTTGTTATTGTAGGTTAATTATGTTTATTAATATAAGAATCATCTAAACTATATTTATAAATTCATGTTTAATCGTAAAAATAGAAGTAGAAAAATGAAGAAGATTTTCCAATGGGAAGAATATTTAAATTGGAAAAATATGTCAAAAGAACAGAAATTGAATTTCAAGAGGGCGTGCCTATTCCCGTTTCTCGTCTATATAGTTTATGTTTTTCTTAATCAGTACTCCTTGGCAATACTTTTGTTACTAGGTCTTTATTTTTTAATTAGATTTAAAAATAGAAATAAGTTGGGCAGATGAATAATTTTTTATTTTGATTTATTTAGATTTGTTTTAAAAATATCTATTTTTTCCAAATAACTTTATTGGTATATGACAATAGTATTAGATAAATTTTTTTTTATGAAAAAGATTATTTTGTTTTTATGTATATTAATTTTTTCATTATTTTCTAATACGAATAATTTATTAGCAAATGAAATTGAAAATAACATTAAAGATAATATTTCTAATGAAATTGAAGAAATTAAGCCTGATAATAAAAAAACTAATATTTCTAATTCTTCGTTAGAAGATATATTTGGTGATGAACAAACTTTTCCATTCGTTGCAGGTTTAGGGAAAAATGCAGCGCATTGATTTCAAGTTTCTTGATAGTCTAGAAAAGATTTTTTTTAATACTAATGAAAGGTCTTAGGGTCCTAGAACTTTCTGAAGCACTTAATGTTAATAGCTCTGACTTATTAGCTGTTTGTGCAATTCTAAAAATAAAAGCTACATCTAGATTAAGCATGCTTTCATTTGAAGAATGTAAAAAGATTACTGATTACTATGAAAATAAAAATTAGATTTTTTTTATATAAATATATTTATTATTTAATCTCTTTAATCATTGATACTAAAGTTGAATGAATTTCTTCTTCAGATATTTCATTTTTAAAATTGATAATTGCTGACTGGCCATCGTAATTGATTTTTATATAACTGTTATTAATTTCTTCCATATAAGCATTCTCAAATCTTGATATCTTTCCATAATGAATAAGATATTTGTGAACCGAATCCATGTGATCATTGTTCATATGATCACAAACTCTTTTACTTGTTTCTTTACTAATAATTTTCATTTAAAAAAATTTGTCTTAAGATAATGTATTTTTTTCATTATTCAAAGTTTTAATCATTTTAATTATTAAATTTTTAACTTCATTTTTATCAACAGCTCTAACCAAGTTATTTCTCAAATTTGATGCTCCTTTAAAGTCTTTACATGTCCATGAGATATGTTTCCTTGCAATTAGCAAGCCGTGATCTCCTTTTTCTTTTATTAATTCATCAAGATGCTCAATAATTAAATATAGTTTTTCTTCTGTGTTTGGTTCTTTAAAATTTTTATTTTCTCTAATGGCATAATCTATTTCTCCTATTTTCCATGGGGACCCTAAAATTCCTCGTCCAATCATTACACCATCAGCATTTGTTTTTTTAAGACAATTAAGAGCGTCATCTGGATTTTTGATGTCTCCATTAGCAATTATTGGAATTTCCAAAAACTTTTTAAGTCTCCCGATCATTTCCCAATCTGACTTGCCTGAAAAACCCTGTTTTCTAGTTCTTCCATGAAGTGTGATCATCGTTGCTCCCGCATCTTGAAGTTTGAATAAGAAATCCTCTATATTTTCTTCTTTACTATCCCATCCGAGTCGTGTTTTTACTGTTACTGGAATCCTAACAGCTTTTACAACATTTTTGACTAATTCTATAGCAAGTTTTCGGTCTTTAATTAAGGCACTGCCTCCACCTTTCTTTGCAATTTTTTTTACTGGACATCCCATATTTATATCAATTAAGAATGCTCCAGAGTCCTCAGCTTGTTTAGCGGCTTCAGAAACAGCATACGGCCTATTATCAAATATTTGTACTCCAATAGGACCTTCTTCTAAATCTATTTGATTGATTTTCTGTGTTCCAAATCCTTTTTTAAGACTTGTGGCATTTATCATTTCTGTAAAAAGTAAAGAGTTTGGAGCCCATTTACGTACAATTCGTCTAAAAATGTTATCTGTAACACCTGCTAATGGCGATAGCATGACCTTACTCGTGATTATCCTGTTAACTCCTCTTCCTTTTAGTTCTATATTTGAAGTCATATAATTTAAATTTATTTAATCTTTCTTTATTATAAATTCAGATATGGAACTGATTTTATGTTTTCTATTTAATTCTTAATTTATAATAGGTGCTTTTACTTAAATTGGCCTAAATGATTACTTTTTTTGTTAGCTTATATCAAGTTGGAACTTAAAAAGGAAATTTTTTCTTGTTTATATTATTATCTATTTTTCTGCCAATAATTATTTTTATTGCACCAATAAATGTAAAAGCTATACAAAGTAATTTAGATTTATCGAGTGCTCAAACTTCTGTAGGGAAAAGATTTGCTAAAGTTTTTTGTGATGCTAAGAGGGAAGGATTAGATTCTGATTTTGCTAGTGAATATGCTTTGAATAATACCTATTTAAAATTTGTAGCATTTCCAGACGATGACGAATATTTGGATAATTTATGGAATTTCACTCATAACAATATATTAGATAATTGTGGTGAATTTGTAGATATAAATGATCTAAAAGACCTAGAGATTTTTTTTAAAGAAGAAGGTTTAATTGCATCAAATAGGGAACTCTATTTACCAACTTTTGAGAATAATTAGATTAAATTTTTAGCATGTACTAAAATATAAATAGAATATGAAATTTTATGAAACTATTAGGTTTAAATTCACCTGAAATATTCATAATTTTAGTAATTTTGCTTTCAATTTTAGGTCCAAAAAGAATTGAAAAAGGTTTCTTATTATTTAAAAAACTATTAAAATTCCTT
>CACBFH010000011.1 GCA_902538515.1 uncultured Prochlorococcus sp.
TAAAGGATGCATGGGACGAAATTGATTGTAATTTAAAGCGCTCTCTTGAGGTAGCACATAAAAGAATTAAAAAATTCCATGAAAAAGAAATCCCATCATCCTTCACTATAAAGGGAGAGCATGGGGATACAGTCCAAAGGAGATGGAGACCAGTAAAAAGAGCAGGTATTTATATTCCTGGGGGCAGGGCTGCTTATCCTAGCACCGTACTAATGAATGCAATACCTGCCAAGGTAGCAGGAGTAAAAGAAATTACAATGGTATCTCCAGGAAATGCTGAAGGGAGAATAAATAAAACTGTTTTAGCTGCGGCTTACTTATCAGGGATTAATAAAGTTTTCAGGATAGGAGGCGCTCAGGCGATTGGTGCTCTAGCATTTGGCACAGATCAAATCAATAAAGTTGATGTTATTACAGGTCCAGGGAATATCTATGTAACTACTGCTAAAAAACTAATTTATGGATCTACAGGAATTGATTCATTAGCTGGTCCAAGTGAAATATTAATAATTGCAGATGAAACAGCTAAAAGCACTCACATAGCATCTGATTTACTCGCACAAGCAGAACATGACCCTTTGGCTTCTTCAATACTCCTTACTACATCAAATATCCAGGCAAAAGAGGTTTTAGAGGAAGTTTATAAAATAATAGATGATCATCCAAGAAAAGAAATTTGTTTGCAGTCAATAAAAAATTGGGGATTAATTGTTATTTGCGAAAATTTTGAATCATGTATTGAACTAAGCAATTACTTTGCTCCAGAACACTTAGAAATTTTAGCTTTTGATTCAAAAAAAATTCTTGAGGATATTGAGAATGCAGGAGCAATATTTTTAGGAAAATGGACCCCGGAAGCGGTGGGAGATTATCTTGCTGGACCAAATCATACTTTGCCAACATCAGGAAATTCCAGATTTGCAGGATCTTTGGGAGTTGAAACTTTCATGAAAAATACATCAATCATTGAATTTAATGAAGAAAGTTTAAAAGTAAATAGTATTGATATTATTAATCTTGCAAAAAGTGAAGGCTTACATAGTCACGCAAACTCAGTAAAAATAAGATTTGAAGATTAGCCAACTTTTGAGGGGGAATAAACAACTGGAATATTTTTTTCAATTTTACCAACCAACACTTTGTCTGTAAGATCAACAAATAATCCGTTTTCTAGGACTCCTGGAATATTATTAATACTCATTTCAATCACCCTTGGATTCTTAATACCATCATCAAACAATACATCTAAGATCAAGTTTCCCTGATCTGTAACAACTGGTCCAGCTTTTTTAGTAGCCATTCTCAAAGTAGAACTGCCATTCATTTCTGAAATAACTTCCTGAACTTGCTTCCAAGCATTTGGCATGACCTCCACAGGCAAAGGGAAAGATTGATTAAGGTTTTTTACCAGCTTACTTTCGTCAACAACAATTAATAATTTATTGGCTTTAGATGCTACTAACTTTTCTCTCACATGGCATGCTCCTCCACCCTTTATTAGTTGAAATCCCGGATCAACTTCATCTGCTCCATCAATAGCTAAATCTATTTGAGAAACAGAAGCTAGATCAATAAGAGGGATTTCGAGTTGGAGGGCTAAAACTTCTGACTGAAAGGAAGTTGCAACACCTCTTATATTTTTCAATTTTCCAGAACGAATCTCATAAGCTAAGCTTTTTATCATAAGCGCAGCTGTAGATCCAGATCCCAATCCGAGTATCATTTCACTCTTCACTTCCTTAATTGCCGCATCAGCAACTATTTGCTTCATTTGAGTTTGTGAATCCAAAATCTTTTTTTTCTGAGTTTATAGATTATAAATTTCAATGGGTGATTTATGTCAAACCCGGGAGAGGTTCTGGTTTAATATTTATCTTTATCTCTTTGTTATCTCTCACAACATTTAGGAGAAATACTCTACCTATCTCAGCTTTCTCTACTTCATCTAGCAAAGCTTTAGGTTCTTCTATAGAAATATTTTCGGCAGCTATTACTAAATCACCTCTTCTTAAGCCAGCTTTTTCAGCAGGACTATTAGGTATAACTGATTGAATTAGAGCTCCATTTCTTTCAGGTAATTTAACTAATGAATTAGGATCTTGATTATGTTCTTTAGCAATTCTTGGATTCAAAGAAACCAACTGTACTCCTAGATATGGATGAATAACTTCCCCGTTATTAAGAAGCTGATTAGAAACACTTTTAGCTAAATTTATAGGTATTGCGAAACCCAAGCCAGCACCAGGGCCACTTCTTACTAATGTATTAATTCCTATTACTTCACCATTAGAATTAATTAGTGGTCCCCCAGAATTTCCTGGATTAATTGCCGCATCAGTCTGAATAAGGTCAAGTCTTTTATCTGAAAAACCTAAACTATTAATGTCCCTATGTAGGCTACTCACAATTCCTAAGGTGACTGTTTTTTCTAGACCATAGGGTGTACCTAAAGCTATTGCCCAATCCCCAACTTCAAGATCTTCAGAATTTCCAAGTGGAGCAAAACTAGAATTCGTAAACTCATTGATTTTTACTAAAGCTAGATCAGTAACTACATCTGTTCCCAAAACTTTGCCGTCGCAAACGGTTCCATTTGCTAATGTGACTGTAACATCATCAACTCTGTCCACTACATGAGCATTTGTAAGAATTAAACCATCCCCATTAATTATCACACCAGAACCTTGCCCCCTCTCTCTCTCAGGGGTAATTCCTTGCTCCCCAAGTAAATCCCTCAATAAAGGATCCAGTAAAGTGGGATCAAATTGTTGCCTCTCAACTAACCTTTGGGTGTCAATTTTTACGACTGCAGGTCCAACATTTTTAACGGCAGATGATACAAAATTATTACTATCAGGAGAAGTTAAAGCTAATACTTCAGCACTTGTAGAGAAATTAACTAAACAAAAACTGAGAGTTACAATAATCTTAATTAAGTTGGTAAATTTTACCCCAAGCAACTCCATATTATTAGGCAAATTTGAATGTATTAAATAAATCTAGTTGAATAAAAATAGTATTGTTGTTTTTTTGTTAACATCCATAAAATACAAAATTAAGATTTTTTCTAGAAAAAAATTTTTTTTATGTGAAAATCATTTAGGATTATTTTTATAAAAACTTGAACACAGAAAACAAAAATAAATTAGAAGGCTTACTAAAAAAAGTTTCCAATTTATGGAATTTTGAATTATGCAGCTTAAATCTAAAAACTAATCAAAATCCAACTATTATTGAAATATTTATAAAAAAAACTAATGGTGAGGATATTTCACTTGATGATTGTGCGTTATTTAATACCCCAGTATCTGATGAAATTGAAAAATCAAATCTTTTAAATTGTTCATATGTGTTAGAAATTAGTAGTCAAGGTGTCAGTGATGAATTAACCTCAGAGAGGGACTTCAAAACTTTTAAGGGTTTTCCAGTTAATGTTGAGTTAAACCAGAAAAATTCAAAAATAAAATTTTTGAATGGTTTACTTTATGAAAAGTCTAAAGATTATCTAGCCATTAACATAAAAGGTAAGATAAAAAAAATCCCTTTTGATGAAGTACTTAAGATTAGTCTTTGTACATTAAAAGATTAATTATTTTCAACCATTATTCAATTTACCCATCATAGATGGCATTAGTTATTCTCCCAGGTTTAAACGATCTCATTGAAGATATTAGTGAGGAAAAAAAGTTACCTCCCAATATTGTAGAACTAGCCTTGCGTGAAGCTTTACTGAAAGGATACGAAAAATATAGAAAAACTTTTTACATTGGAGTTAACGAAGATCCGTTTGATGAAGAATATTTTAGTAATTTTGATGTTGGTCTAGATCTTGATGAAGAAGGTTACAGAATATTATCTAGTAAAATAATTGTTGAAGAGGTTGAGAGCGAAGACCATCAAATATCTTTATTAGAAGTTAAACAAGTCGCTGATGATGCTCAAATAGGCGATACAGTTGTTTTAGATGTTACTCCAGAAAAAGAAGATTTTGGGCGAATGGCTGCTTCAACGACTAAGCAAGTTTTAGCCCAAAAATTAAGAGATCAGCAAAGAAAAATGATACAAGAAGAATTTGCAGATTTGGATGATCCTGTTTTAACTGCACGAGTAATAAGATTTGAAAGGCAATCAGTCATTATGGGGGTAAGTTCGGGTATTGGGAGACCTGAAGTGGAGGCCGAACTTCCTAAGAGAGATCAACTACCCAATGATAACTACAGAGCAAATGCAACTTTCAAAGTATTTTTGAAAGAAGTTAGCGAAATAGCGAGAAAAGGACCACAACTTTTTGTAAGTAGAGCGAATGCTGGTTTAGTTGTTTATTTATTCGAAAATGAAGTACCGGAAATTCAAGAAGGTACAGTTAAAATTGTTGCTGTTTCAAGAGAAGCAAACCCCCCTTCAAGGGCTGTCGGGCCAAGAACAAAAGTAGCTGTTGATAGTGTAGAACAAGAAGTGGACCCTGTAGGTGCTTGTATTGGAGCTAGAGGAGCAAGAATTCAACAGGTGGTTAATGAATTAAGAGGAGAAAAAATTGATGTTATTAAGTGGTCATCTAATCCAATTCAGTATATTTTAAACTCCTTAAGTCCTGCAAAAGTAGATCAAGTAAGACTAGTTGACCCAGCAGGGCAACATGCACACGTACTAGTTCCTCCTGATCAACTGAGTCTAGCAATTGGTAGAGAAGGTCAAAATGTAAGGCTTGCCGCGAGATTAACTGGTTGGAAGATTGACGTTAAAAACTCACATGAATATGATCAGGATGCAGAAGACGCTGCAGTATCTGAATTAATTATGCAAAGAGAAGATGAAGAGAATCTCCAGCGAGAAGCTGAGCTAAGATTAGAAGCAGAACAAGCCGAGCGTGCTGCAGAAGATGCAAGATTAAGGGAGCTTTATCCCCTTCCAGAAGATGATCAAGAATATGGAGAAGAAGAATATCATGGGGAAGATATCTCAGATGATGATCAATCAGAGTCTCTTCAAGAGAGCGAAATTTTTGATAAGGAGGAGAAAAAACGGTGAAACAAAAATCTCCTGTTATGCGTATATGCATTTCATGTAGAAAAACATATAACAGGAAAGATCTTTTAAAAATAACCAAAGATCATAATAAAGGAATAATGTTTCATAAAGGAATAGGGCGATCAGCCTACATTTGCAAGTCAAAAAAATGTTACTTTGATTCTAAGATTAAAAAAAAGCTTCAAAAAGCTTTAAAAACAGATTTAAAACCTGAATTTATTGAAATTTTTGAAAAAGAACTACAAGCAACAATGACTAGCCCGATAAGGGAATATAATTAAATTAAATCCTCTTTAATTTTGAAAAGAGTACAAATTAAATTAAATGACTATCAGCGATAAAATCAGAATTTACGAACTTTCTAGAGATTTAAATCTGGAAAATAAAGATATATTGGATGCAGCTCAAAAACTTTCGATTTCAGTAAAAAGTCATAGCAGTTCTATTAGTGCAGAAGATGCAAAAAAAATAAAAAATCTTATTACTAAAAAAAATTCAGATAAAACAATACTTTCCATTAATAAACTTTCAATTAAAAAAGATAATTTCAAAAAAAATAGCGAAGATAATTCTCCTCTTATCTCTTCTGAAAAAGAAAAACCCCCTAAAGAAAATTCCAACAAAAAGCCATTATTGATAAAACCTCTTAATAAACCTGAGAGTCTAAAAACAATTTCCAATAAACCTAAAACTTCCAATCAACCCAATATTGTTAATAGTTCACAATCTAAAGCAAAATTTACGAATCAGAATACAAAGACAAGATCATCACAAAATTTTAACCAAGATAAGAAAAATTTTCCAAAAAACTCAAACTCTCCTCTCAAAAGTCCGTCGAAACCGCCTATTCAACTAATTGCAAAGCCTAAAAATATAAATAATGATGCCAAATCTAATGATTCTTCCAAAAACATCTACAATTCAGGAAATCAAAGAAAACTATCGAACAAACCTGATCAAAATACCAACAAACTTAAACCTACGACAAAAAATGTTAATAATAAAATCATTACACCTGAGCTAGTAGGAGCTCCGATCAGAAGAAATGATCCTAGAAAGAAGAATAACAATAACCAAAACATTGCTTTTACACAAATCTCACCTAACAGACCCGGTGTTCCCAATCGGCCTGGATTAAGAAATAAATCAACTGAACAAGTTAGACCTGGTTCTTTTAACAGACAAGTTAATTCTAATAGACCCGGAAATTCTAATAGACCTAGTTCTTCAAACAAGCCTGGTATGTCCAGTAAATCTGGATTAAGAAATAAACCAACTGATCAAGGCAGATCTGGCTCCTTTACAAGACAATTCAATCCTAACAGGCCTGGAAATCCCAATAATCAAAGCGGGAATTACAGACCAGGGATTCCTAATAGGCCTGGATCTAAATTTAATAGCCAAAGATCTTCTGGAATTAGAAAACCAGTTTCACCTAACGAACTTTTACAACTTCAGAAAACTAATAAATCTGGAGAAAACAAACTAAATATCAAAAATAACGAAAAACATAATATTGATTCATCTAAACAAAAAGTTAAAGCTCCTAATACTCATCAAAATGCTGCCCCAAGTTCAAAAAAACCGCCACATAAACCATTCTCAAACAGTTCAAAAAAACCAGGACGAACAGATTGGGATGATAGTGCAAAACTTGAAGCTTTAAGAAATAAAAATCCTCAAAAGCAAAGACAAAAAGTACATATTATTGGAGAAAATGATGACTCACTTACTTCTGAAATCAGTGGATATTCGGGTGAGAAAATTTCTATATTATCAGCAAGTTTGGCTCGGCCAAAAAAAGAAAAGTCTGATGAAACTAAATCACAGAACCCTATAAAACAATTTAAGAAAAAGAAAAAAGAGTCCACCAGGCAAAGGCAGAAAAGAAGAGCTATGGAATTAAAAGCTGCCAAAGAGGCTAAGCAAGTAAGACCTGAGATGATAATAGTTCCAGAAGATAATTTAACAGTGCAAGAATTAGCTGATAAATTAAGTCTTGAAAGTTCTGAAATAATCAAATCTCTTTTCTTTAAAGGAATTGCTGCAACTGTTACTCAATCACTTGACTTAGCAACTATCGAAACAGTAGCAGAAGAATTTGGGGTACCTGTTTTGCAAGATGATATTCAAGAAGCTGCTGAGAAAACAGTGGATATGCTTGAATCTGATGATATTGATAATCTAATAAAAAGACCTCCTGTTATTACGGTGATGGGTCATGTAGATCACGGGAAAACAAGTCTTCTAGATTCCATCAGAGAATCAAGAGTGGCTTCTGGAGAAGCAGGAGGGATTACTCAACACATCGGCGCTTATCAAGTTGAATTTCAACATGAATCTAAAAAGAAAAAATTAACTTTTCTTGATACTCCAGGGCATGAAGCGTTTACAGCTATGAGAGCAAGGGGTACAAAAGTTACTGACGTGGCAGTTCTTGTAGTAGCGGCAGATGATGGTTGCAGACCACAAACTCTTGAGGCGATTAGTCATGCAAGAGCCGCAAAAGTGCCAATTGTTGTTGCAATAAATAAAATTGATAAGGAAGGAGCCTCTCCAGAAAGAGTCAAGCAGGAACTATCAGAAAAAGATTTAATTGCTGAAGATTGGGGAGGAGATACTGTGATGGTTCCGGTAAGTGCGATAAAAAAACAAAATATCGATAAATTGCTAGAAATGATTTTATTAGTCTCAGAAGTTGAAGATCTACAAGCCAACCCTAACAGATCAGCCAAAGGTACCGTTATTGAGGCTCACCTTGATAAGGCCAAAGGTCCTGTAGCTACACTGTTAGTCCAAAATGGAACCCTAAAGTCTGGAGATGTTTTAGCTGCAGGTTCAGTCCTTGGGAAAATTAGGGCAATGGTTGATGAACATGGCAATAGAATCAAAGAAGCAGGACCATCATTCCCAGTGGAAGCTTTAGGATTTAGTGAAGTACCAACAGCAGGTGATGAATTTGAAGTTTACCCTGATGAGAAAACTGCGCGAGCCATTGTCGGAGATAGAGCAACAGATGCGAGAGCGACAAAATTAGCCCAGCAGATGGCTTCAAGACGAGTGAGCTTATCATCCTTATCAACTCAAGCCAATGAAGGAGAATTAAAAGAGTTAAACTTGATTCTTAAAGCAGATGTGCAAGGTAGCGTTGAAGCGATATTAGGATCACTAGAACAATTACCAAAAAATGAGGTTCAAGTCAGAGTTCTCCTTTCCGCTCCAGGAGAGATTACTGAGACAGATATAGATCTCGCAGCTGCATCTGGATCAGTAATCATCGGTTTCAACACCTCATTAGCATCAGGAGCAAAGAGAGCAGCTGATGCAAATGATGTTGACATAAGAGAATATGAGGTAATTTATAAGCTTCTAGAAGATATTCAGTTAGCAATGGAAGGTCTTCTTGAACCAGATCTTGTTGAAGAATCATTGGGTCAAGCTGAAGTAAGGGCAACTTTTGCAGTAGGCAAAGGAGCTATCGCAGGATGTTATATACAGACTGGAAAATTACAAAGGAATTGTTCAATTCGAGTCATTAGATCAGATAAAGTAATATTTGAAGGTAACTTAGACTCATTAAAAAGGTCAAAAGATGATGTAAAAGAAGTAAATACAGGATTTGAATGTGGAGTTGGTTGCGATAAATTTTCTTCTTGGATAGAAGGAGACATAATTGAAGCATTCAAATTTGTCACTAAAAAGAGGACATTAACTCAATAATTAAATATTTGAACTGTTAATCTTTATTCCGATCAAGAAATAACAAAGTTGGGAAAAGTATACAAGCACCAATTTGGATAAGAAGATTGTTTTGCTGCAATTCGCTTCCACTTGCAACTTTAGATAGCATTATCAGAATCCCCAAAAATGCAGAACCACTAAAAGCAATCCACAATATTCTCCTCAATCCCTTGAAAGGAGTCTGGGACTCTTTTAATAATTTCTTTTTTAATTCAGGATCTATTTTTGACATAAATTCTTTCAAATATAAAATTAAGTCTATATGAAAACATTAATATTTTAATATTGCCGGTATAGCTCAGGGGTAGAGCAACTGTCTCGTAAACAGTAGGTCATTGGTTCAATTCCAATTATCGGCATTTCAAAAGCAACCTAAAAATGAATGGCTAGTAGAATTTTAAAATTCAAATATCTTTTAAAACTATTTATTTTTATTCCTCTCATATTTTCTTTTGGCGAAAGAAGTTATATTGCTTTTGATGAAGGATTTTATGCATTACAAGCTAGATGGATACTGGATAAAGGTAACTGGATAATTCCTCTTTGGTGGGATGAATATGTTTTAGACAGAACTATAGGATTACAGTTTTTAATTGCAAAGTCACAAGAAATATTTGGAAGAAATATGTTTTCCGCATATCTGCCCACAACAGCTGCTGCAATATTGATGTTATTTATAACTTACAAATTACATGAAGAAATTTTTAATAAAAAATATGCAATTATCTCTCCTTTAATACTTTCTACCACATACTTATGGTTTGACTACTCACACTTAGCCAGTCAAGATATCATTTATTCCTGTTTAGTAACTATTGGAGTATTTTCTTTAGTCAAAATAAAAAGTAAAGATAACAAATTCTATATTCTGCTATTTGGTATTTGGATTGGTTTATCTTTTATGATGAAAACTTTTCTGGTATTTGTACCATTACTATCACTCCTACCTTATTTATGTATTAAAAGAAATATTTTATTTAATAAATTATTTTGGCTTGGACTACTAATTGGATTTATTCCATATTTATTGTGGTCGTTCTCTATTAACCCTTATCTAGATAAAAATATAATTTTTTACTTACTTGAAAAGTTTTACAATCTCTCTAATAAAAATATTTTTACAAATCCTTTCTATTATTATTTTTGGAATCTTCCCGTAACATTCCTACCATGGAGTATTTTTGCAATTATTGGTTTATTTTCCAATATTTCTGAAAGTAAAGAGAATAAATATATACTTACATTTTTTCCCTTAATATTAATAACTATTCAAAGTTTTTTTTCTACTAAAACGCCCTACTATAGCCTACAAATCTCATCTATCTTGACACTAAATACTTACTTAGGAATAAAGTATTTATTTAAATCTAATTTATATAAACCAGTTTTTATATTTTTAACTTCAAAAATAATTCCTTTATTCCTATTCTCTTTAACTTTCACATATTATTTTTTCTTTAAAAATATAACTAACTACAGTAACACGGAAAACACATTACTAATTCTTGGATTATTGATTTTCGGATTATCTTGGACTTTTATAAAAGATAAACAATCATTCAAAGAAATATTAATAACTCTTATAATCGGGCCTTACTTATTAACTTCATTTCTACTGCAATCAGGATTATTTACTGATAGATCTAGAGAATTAAGAGAACAAATGGAATATGTATCATTCATTGATACAGTGAAAGATCAAGCCATTAAGGTTGATAGATCAGGCATAAAAGATCCTGTATCTCAATCAAAAATAATACGAATTTCGTTATTAACTCCTAATTTAGGTGAAAGTATTGAAAGTTTAGATCAGTTAAAAAAATCTGAATTAGTATGGTCAACTGAACAAAGAGAAACAAAAAATAATAATTATTCTTACGAAGTGATATATGAAAATGATATTTTAAAACCATGGAAATTACTATTAAAAAAGTAAATAATCTAGAGCAACTAAATTATTTTTTGCAGGCTTTATGAAGAAATGAAATCAGTAAATTCTTGGAATTTAACGAATAATAAACTTCATCAATTATTCAAAAACAATAACGAGTTTATTTCGATTAAAGTCCGGGGTAATACTTGGGAGCCTATAACTAGATGGCTCAAATTTGATTCACGAATTTTTAAAGAAACCACCAGGAAAGCAAGGATAACCCTATGTGATATTGAGTCCCTTGCAGAAATTTATAACTACAGATCAATTAGATGGAAAGCAAAAAAATTAACTCCTTTGCCAACTCAACTAATTCCAAAATCTTTAAAAAATATTTTTCGCAAATTGCCAATCATAAAACAATTAGCATATGAACTTGAAATAGTTTTTTATAAATATAATGAAAATAATTCTAACCATTTAATTTCAATAGTTATTCCTGCAAGAAATGAAGCTGGAAATAAAGAACTTTTAATTAACGCATTAAACAAATTCAAAAAGATACCTAACGAATTGGAAATAATATTTGTTGAAGGGAATAGTAATGATAATACTTATAAAATTTTGAAAGAGTTAAAAGAAGGTTTCTCTGATTTCTTTAAGATATCTCTTTTAAAACAAACTGCAAAAGGCAAAAAAAATGCTGTTGTAGAAGGATTTAATATTTCTTCAGGTGAAACTCTCGCCATAATTGATAGTGATTTCACAGTAGATATTGATGACAGTATTTCAGCTATTTTAGAATCTACAAAAAATGAGAATATCTTAATTAATTGTGCTCGTACAACTTTCCCAATGGAAAAAGATGCCATGAGGTGGGCTAATTATATTGGGAATAGACTTTTTGCAATATTCTTATCAATTCTCATAAATAAGCCAGTATCAGATTCACTTTGTGGCACAAAAGTTTTTTCAAGAAAATTCTTTACGCTAATGAAACAAAACGGTAGTTGGGACTCCAAGTCTGACCCATTTGGAGACTTTACAATAATATTTGAAGCGGCAAACAATAATATAAAGATACTTAATTATCCTGTTAGATATTATGCTAGAAGATCTGGGGCACCAAATATATCTCGATGGATTGATGGATTAAAACTTCTCAAAGTATGCTGGATATACATGATTTCTGATCTCTGAAGTCAATTAATTTTTCATTAGTATTTTATAAAGATTTTAATTTCTCCAAATTAGTAATAAAGTAGTTAGATTCTTAAATAAGATAAATTCATTAAATTTCATAACATGAATTTTAATTTGAAGTTCGAAAAATTAAATAAAAAAAATTACCATAGAAATCATTATGGAAAAATTCTTACTGTAAGACTTCCATGTAATCCAATATTTCCAATAGGACCGATTTACTTAGCTGACCATATTCATAAATGTTTCCCAAAGATCGATCAGCAATTCATTGATCTAGCAATAATTCCATCTAATAAAGTTTTTAAATATTTAACTAGAAAAATTGATCAATTCAGACCACATCTAATCATTTTTTCATGGAGAGATATACAAATTTATGCACCTGTTGATGGTAGAAGTGGAAATCCCTTACAAAACTCTTTTGAAGTTTTCTATTCAAAAAATATCTTAAAAAAAATTAGAGGTTCTTGGGGAGGATTAAAATTAATTGCATCTCATTATGGAGAAATATATAGAAATACTTCTTTAGTCAAGATGGGACTAAAAAGAGCACAAAAATACAACAAAAATGTAAAAGTAGTTTTAGGAGGTGGGGCTGTTAGTGTATTCTACGAACAATTAGGGAATTTACTTCCAAAAGGGACTGTTATTTCAGTTGGGGAGGGGGAAAATCTCATTGAGAAAATAATTAGAGGAGATTCTATAGAGGAAGAAAGGTGTTATTTTGCTGGACAAAAACCTCGGAATAAATTAATACATGAACAACCTTCAGGCACAGTCAAAACCGCCTGCGACTATCAATATATTAAATCTATATGGCCTGAATTCAATTGGTATATAGAAGGAGGAGATTACTATGTAGGGGTGCAAACGAAAAGAGGTTGTCCTCATAATTGTTGTTTCTGTGTTTATACAGTTGTGGAGGGTAAGCAGGTTCGCGTTAATCCCATAAACGAAGTAATCAAAGAAATGAAGCAACTATATGATCTTGGAGTAAGGGGATTTTGGTTCACTGATGCACAGTTTATTCCAGCAAAAAAACATATTGAAGATGCAAAAACACTTTTGCAAGCTATTAAGGATCAAGGCTGGGATGATATTAATTGGGCTGCTTACATAAGAGCAGATAATATAGATGCTGAGTTAGCTCAGCTTATGGTTGATACAGGTATGAGCTATTTTGAAATAGGCATCACTTCGGGATCTCAAGAACTTGTTAGGAAAATGAGATTAGCGTATGACCTTGAAACTGTATTAAATAATTGCCGAATGCTAGTTCAATCAGGTTTTAAGAACCATGTTTCAGTCAATTATTCATTCAATGTTTTTGACGAAACGCCAAGCACCATAAGACAAACAATTGCTTACCATAGGGAATTAGAAAATATTTTTGGTAAAGGCTTAGTTGATCCAGCTATATTCTTTATAGGTTTGCAGCCTCACACTCTTCTCGAGAAGTATGCCTTGGATCATAAGATTTTGAAACCCAACTATAACCCAATGAGCATGATGCCATGGACAGCGAGAAAACTTTTATGGAACCCAGGATCTCTAGGGAAGAAACTTGGTCAAGTTTGCTTAGAGGCTTTTGATAATAAAGAAGATGAATTTGGCAAAACAGTAATGAATATTCTTGAGCGAGAATATGGTAAATCCGCCCTAGAAGAATCGCTAAAAGTTCGTCCCTTATCGGAAAGGAAACTAGCTCGTTCTAAATAATTAAATAACTCTAATTAGTCCTCTTTTTCAATTGAACTAGAGATTCCTTTGGATTTTAATGATTCAGAATAAAATTCGGCTGGCTCTAAATCACAAACAATGACCAACCCCACACCCGTATTGTGTGCTTCTAGCATTATGGCGATAGCATCTTGTTCGCTTAATTGCGGCACAACTTCTCGCAGTGAAATAGTGACATACTCCATAGAATTAACTGGGTCATTGTGCAGTAAAACCTTATATTTAGGAGATTTATTTTTTAATTCAGCAGGTTTCTTCTCAATAACTGCTGAATTATTACTTACACTTTGTTCTAACTTTGTAGATAGCATTAAAATTTTAGAGTCTAAATCATACTAAAATTATATATTAATTATTCTTTCCATTGCATCAATGACGTTCGATCGTGAGTTAAATGCTGACAAACGAAAATAACCCTCCCCTGATAGTCCAAATCCGCTCCCAGGTGTTCCCACTACACTAACTTTTTGGAGAAGGAAATCAAAAAAGTCCCAAGATGTCATTTGATCAGGAACCTTAATCCATATATAAGGAGCATTGTCTCCGCCATAAACCTTATATCCTGCATTCTGAAGTTTATTTTTCATGATTTTTGCATTTTCCATATAAAAATCAATTAAACCTTTCACCTGTTTCTTCCCTTCAAGAGAATAAACAGCCTCAGCTCCTTTCTGAACCACATAACTTACTCCATTAAACTTTGTAGATTGTCGTCTATTCCAAAGAGGCCATAAGTCTATTTCCTCATTTGTTGAGCTCAAACCTTTGAGATTTTTAGGTATTACTGTAAAAGCACATCTTACTCCAGTGAATCCTGCATTCTTTGAAAAAGATCTAAATTCAATAGCACAATCCTTTGCTCCCTCAATTTCATAAATTGAATGAGGGATATCATTATCTTGTATAAATGACTCATAAGCTGCATCAAAAAGGATTAAAGATTTGTTTTTAAGAGCGTAGTCAACCCACTTTTTCAAGTCTTTTTTAGTGATAGTGGCTCCTGTAGGGTTATTTGGAAAACAAAGATATAAAATATCAACTTTATTTTTAGGTAATTCTGGAAGAAAGTTGTTTTCTTCGTTTATGGCAAGATATGTCAATCCTTGATATGTGCCATTTTCGAGAGCATCGCCAGTCCTTCCCGTCATAACGTTACTGTCTACATAAACGGGGTAAACAGGATCTGTTACAGCAATTGAATTGTCTTCACCAAGAATATCTAAAATATTACTACTATCGCATTTAGAACCATCTGAAACAAATATTTCTTCAGGTGAAATTTGACAGTCTCTCGAAATAAAATCATGCTCAGATATTTTTTCTCTGAGCCAAGAATAACCTTGCTCTGGTCCGTAACCTCTAAAACCATTTGTTGTTCCCATTTCATCTAAAGCCTTACCCATAGCCTCTATGCATGCCTTAGGTAATGGTTCTGTAACATCTCCTATGCCAAGCTTAATAATTTCAGCACTCTTATTTGATTGAGAATATAACTTTACTCTCTTAGCAATCTCAGGGAATAAATAACCAGCCTTGAGTTTTAAATAATTTTCGTTTACTTGAACCACTTTAGATAATAATTTCACCAATATAAGGATAATGTATCAACGTGCTTAAGTGGTGATTAGATGTTAAGATTATCGTAGTCATGATTAAATCAAGAGATTATCATGGCTATGAATTCAATTTCAAATAGTTTAAAAGTCGTCTAAAGCTTGATAAATAGCAGAATCTAATTGCTATAAATTTTAAATTAAAAAAGTAAATAATACTAACCTAAACAATTGCTTTCTTAAAAGATAAAAATTCAATTCTTTACTTTAGATGATTCTCAAAATTCAAACCATTAATAAAAAATTATATGTCTCAGCAAATTATCATAGCTGAGCAGTCTCGAATTGCAGCACTACTCACAGATGATCGAGTTGATGAATTAATCGTCGCACAAGGTCAATACCAAATTGGTGACATATTTTTAGGAACAGTTGAAAATGTTCTCCCTGGCATTGACGCAGCTTTCATAGATATTGGTGAAAGTGATAAAAATGGATTCATACATGTATCAGATCTTGGTCCATTAAGACTAAAAAAAGGAACCTTAGGAATAACTGAATTGCTCGAACCAAAACAAAAGGTTCTAGTACAGGTTATTAAAGAACCGACGGGATCTAAAGGACCTCGACTCTCAGGGAATATTTCGATACCTGGCAAATATTTGATCCTTCAGCCATATGGTCAAGGAGTAAATATCTCCAGAAAAATAAATACAGAAACAGAAAGAAACCGTCTAAAAGCACTTGGGGTCTTAATAAAACCACCTTGCACAGGTTTACTATTTAGAACTGAGGCAGAAAAAATAAAAGAAGAACTTCTTATTGAAGATTTAGAAAATTTAATTCAACAATGGGAGAATGTTTTAAAAGTTTCTGAGACTTCTAATCCACCTAATTTAATAAAAAGAGATGATGATTTCTCCCTTAAGATTTTGAGAGATCATATTAAATCCTCAACAAAAAACATAATAATTGACAGTAAATTTTCAGTTGAAAGAGCAAAAGATTTTTTAATAAATTATGAATCTAATGTTGATGTTGAATTCCATGATAATGGTTTAAGCCAACATATTTTAGAAAAGTATGAAATAAAGAAAACAATTCAAAAAGCTCTTCTCCCGAGAGTAGATCTTCCTTCAGGCGGTTATATAATTATCGAACCAACTGAGGCTTTAACAGTAATTGATGTTAACTCTGGATCATTTACAAGATCAGCAAATTCAAGACAAACTGTTTTGTGGACAAATTGCGAAGCAGCAGTTGAAATCTCAAAACAGATGAAATTAAGAAATATTGGTGGAGTTATTGTTATTGATTTTATTGATATGGAATCTAGAAGAGATCAATTCCAGTTACTCGAACATTTTACTGCAGCAATAAAAGATGATTCTGCTAGGCCTCAGATAGCACAGCTTACTGAATTAGGCCTTCTTGAGTTAACCAGAAAAAGACAAGGTCAGAATATATACGAGTTATTTGGTAAAAAATGTTCTACATGCAATGGTACAGGCCATGTAGAAAGTAAATTTAATTATGAAATTTCTGATCTACAAACAAAAAATATTGATGGAAAACCTAATAGATCCGACAATACAAAATCAGCAGATATAGATTCTACCCAATCAAATGATAAGGAAGAAAAAATAATTGAAAAAGAAATAATTAACCCCAAAAACCTAAATAAAGACGATCCTTTTAATAAAAAAGCAAATGATAGTGGTAATGATGAGTTGAATACATTTAATTCAAAAGAAAAAAATATAATCACTCTTGATCTTACTAATGATGAAAAAATTGTTTTCAGTCAATTAGGTATTAATCCACTAATAAAGTTAGGTAAAGAATATCTAACTAGCAATAATTTCGTTCGTTTAAAAGATAAAAATGACGAAAAAGAAAAAACCTTAGATAATAAAAAAATGAGCTCAAAAAAAATAAAAAAAATTCTAAAAGCTAAAGAGACAGAAGATAACATGATTAATATTATTGATGAAAATGCTAATTCCCTTGATAAATCTATAAAAAAATATAATGAGAATGAAGAAATAATAGTTTCAGAGAAGAAGGATGAAGTTGAATTTATAGATGACATTAACAATGCAAGAAAGAAAAGAAGAAGATCTTCAGCAAGCATTGAATAAAATATTCGAAGTTGGGGTTGATGAAGTTGGACGGGGGGCAGTTTTTGGCCCAGTTTTTTCAGCAGTTGTAGTATTGACAGAAAAAAATAAACTTATACTAAAACAATTTGGAGTAACGGATAGTAAAAAATTAACTCCCAAAAAAAGAAAATTACTTTTACCTAAAATTCTATTACTTTCATCAGATTATGGAATTGGACAATCATCAGTTAGAGAAATAGATAAGCTTGGCATCAGAGTTGCAACCGAACTTTCAATGATAAGAGCTTTAAAAAAACTTAAAGATGAACCATCTGAACTAATAATTGATGGGCCCTTATTATTAAGACCATGGAAGGGCAATCAGAAGAATGAAGTTTCTGGAGATTCCAAATTCACAGCAATCGCCTCAGCAAGCATAGTTGCTAAAGTTTCTCGAGACAATCTTATGGAAAGGTTAGAAAAAAAATACTCAGGTTATTTTTTATTTAAAAATAAAGGCTATGGTACAAGTGAGCATTTTTCAATTATCAAAAAAAATGGAATAACTAATCTCCATAGAAAAAGTTTTTTAAAAAAATCAAATCTCATTTGATTCGCACCAATCTATAAAATCTTTAACTAGTTGTTTTTGAACTCTCGACTTTATACCCAACAAAATCCCATTCAACACAGATTGACCAGTAGATTCTAAAATTTTCTTTGGTACCAGTTTCAATAGTGGAGGTTGGCTAACTGATACCCCTAAAAGCGCCTCTCCCTCTAATCCAATATCAGTTGCTTCCAAATTAGCTTTCAAAATAAGGTTAAAATCATCTATTATTCCTAAACCATCCAATGTACTTTCAAGAGCACTCATTCTTAAAACTCCATCTTCATTATCTACCGCAATTGAAACAACAGGGTTAATATCTAATTGAAAAACCCTAAAACTTGTTACTGTATACTTGTATCTACCTTCCCCTTCAGGTACTAATTTTTTGGAGTCCAGCATTGCTCCAACAACTCTTTCTTCTTCCAATAGATATTTAGAAAGGTATTCTTTATTTCGTGTTACAGAAAGCTTTAATTTCTGCTTAGCATCAAAAGACAATAACATTTTTTATATCCCTCCAATGCTTATTTGATTTCTTTTTTTTACCATTAATCATGCGCCAACAAGTTGCATATTTAGGTCCTAAAGGGACATACGCAGAAAAAGCAGCTCATATATTAACAAAGCTGGCCGATTTTCACTCACCTATATTTGTACCATGTAATGGGTTACATTCGGTCATTAAATCAATAGCCTACAACAATTGTGATGCAGCAGTTGTTCCAATTGAAAATTCTGTAGAAGGTGGAGTTACAGCAACTCTAGATGCCCTTTGGAAATTTCCTGAAATATTTATCAATAAAGCAATTGTTCTACCAATCAAACATGCACTAATTAGTGATGGAGAACTTTCAATCATATCTGAAGTGTTATCCCACCCCCAAGCATTAGCTCAATGCTCAGAATGGTTATCTGAAAATCTGCCAAATGCAATCCCACTTCCCACAAATTCCACATCAGAAGCAGTCAAAATGGTAAAAGGAAGTAAATTTAGAGCAGCTATTGGTTCAAAATCATTAACTCAAATTGAGGGACTTAAAGAATTAGCCTTTCCTATTAATGATGTTCCAGGTAATTGCACTAGATTTGTCTTATTGAGTAAAGAATCGAATTATGATGTAGCTAATGTTTCTAGCTTTGCTTTCTCATTAATTTCAAATAAACCTGGTGCTTTACTTAAAGCTTTAAATTACATTGCAGATTATAGATTCAATATGAGTAAGATTGAATCTAGACCCTCTAAAAGAGAATTAGGGGAATATGTGATTTATATTGATTTAGAAATAAAAAATAAAACTAGTATTGAAAGTTTTCTTGAATTAAAAAAAGATCTTAAGCCGCTATGCAAAAGCTTTGTAGATTTTGGACAATATTTTTCTGAAAAAATAGAACTAGATTAATTTATCCCCTGCATTTAAAAACTCCAAACTCCATTAAACCTTTTTTGAATGCCCAATTCATAAGAAGTAATGTTGGGATTTCTCTAACGGACTTAATTATCGCAAGTGGACCCAGAGACACAATTGCAAAAGGTCTTCTAATGCCCTCAATAACAGAGTCGTACCATGAAGGATTTGTGTAATAATTCCAATTATCAGTTATAACTTTACCTGCACTATTTTTATTAATTCTAAGAATATTACTAAATTCGTTAATGCTAATAAAATTAGGATGTACCCATTGTTCAAGTAATTGTTTTAAAACTAATTTCTCAATAAAAGTTGGAGGGTATGTCCTCAGATCTCTCGAGTTCCAATCAGCCAATGCTAAATATCCTCCTGGTCTCAAAGTTCTTAGCATTTCGTCAGCAAACTTATTTTTATTATTCATATGCGCACCAGCCTCGACACTCCAAACCGCATCAAATGATCCATCCTCGAATTCTAAATCCAATGCATCCATAACTTGAAAATTGCAATTATATCCCGAAGGGGTAAGCTCTCTTGCTCTTTTTTACTTGAGCAGGACTAATTGTAATTCCAGTAACGTTAAACCCATAATATTTTGCAAGAATCCTAGAACTTCCTCCAATTCCACAACCTACATCAAGAATTCTCGAACCTTTTGGCAATTTATATAAGCCACTCCACTTAACTAGTTCATGAACAAACTGCGCTTTAGCTTCTCTAAAATCAATATTTTTCTTTCCTGAGGCATAAAAACCTAAATGTATATGTTCACCCCACAATTTCTCAAGTAATTTGTCTTGGGTCCAATTATCGTACGCAGATGCCACAGTACCAGACGAAATGTATTTTCTGGCACTAATCCTCCAAATAATAAATAAAACTAATAAGCACAAAAATATTGAAAAAAAAGGTATTAGTAATTCAATCATTTAATTTTCTTTTATATCTGGAAAACTTTCTTTTAAGGCTGTTCTTGCTGCAAGTTGCTTTCTTGTATGATCAAGCATTTCATATTCTCTTTGTAAACGAGTATGAGTATTTCTTTCTTCTAGAAGCCTTTGCTGTTCCTCCGCAACTGGACCTCCCAAATGAGCTCCTATCCAA
Organism: uncultured Prochlorococcus sp.; assembly: GCA_902538515.1. Lineage (GTDB taxonomy): Bacteria > Cyanobacteriota > Cyanobacteriia > PCC-6307 > Cyanobiaceae > Prochlorococcus_A. Next base: position 20,370 of record CACBFH010000011.1, read on the forward strand.
AAAGATAACTCCATTGGATTTTTAGGTAATTTATCGGGTAGTTTTTTCTGAGTGTTAGTTAATTTACTAGTTAAATTAATTACATCATTGAGTGCTTCTGTTACTAAATCTTTTAGAGAATCTAATTTCTGTAAATTATCAATATTTTCATCACTAATCCAACTAACCATTGCTGAACAAAAAGGAGTAGAACGGCTCATTTCCAAAACTTGAAATCTTTGTTGGCCAAGAGTAATTATATTACTTCTTCCATCTTCAGCTGTTTGGTGTTTTATTATTTGGGCACAGCAACCTACATTAGCCATAGTTTTAGTAATTGGATCCCACTTTATAACTCCAAACATTGAATCTGTTTCAAGAACAGACTGTAACATAATCCTGTATCTGGATTCGAAAATATGTAAAGGTAATACTTCTTGAGGAAAAAGAACTACATCAGGCAAAGGAAATAAAGGTAATTCTCTAACTGAGAGCTCTCCCATTTAAACCTCACTGATACTAATCTATTCTAATCAATTTCAGTTGTTTTCGGGATTTCTTATAGTTTGACTTCTATATCTACACCACTAGGAAGATCCAACTTCATTAAAGCATCAATAGTCTTTGCGGAGGGACTATAAATATCGATTATTCTACGATGAGTTCTGGTTTCGAAATGTTCTCTTGAATCTTTATCAACATGAGGAGATCTTAAAACACAATAAATTTTCCTTTTTGTTGGTAAAGGAATAGGCCCTATTGCAGAAGCAGATGTAGTATCAGCTGTTTGAATTATTTTGTCGCAAGACAAATCTAGCATTCTCCTATCAAATGCTTTTAGTCTTATTCTTATTTTTTGTTGCGCGATTGATGTAGTCATGAATTCAAGTTACGAATTTTTATGGGGCCATTGATTAGCAATGACCCGTATTCCTATAACTATATTAAGTGATTGAGGTTAAATTCTAAAAATTCAAAAGTATTATTTGAGAATTTTAGAAACAACTCCAGCACCAATGGTACGTCCACCTTCACGGATAGCAAATCTCATACCTTGTTCAATAGCAACTGGACAAATTAATTCCCCAGTCATCTTGATTCTGTCTCCTGGCATAACCATTTCAACATTAGAACCATCATCAGAGGTAAATGCTGTTATTTGACCTGTTACATCAGTTGTTCTGATATAAAACTGCGGTCTATATCCTGCAAAGAAAGGTGTATGCCTGCCTCCTTCTTCTTTTTTGAGTACATAAACTTCTCCTTCAAACTGAGTATGTGGAGTAATAGATCCTTTCTTAACAAGAACCATTCCTCTTTCAATATCTTCTTTCTGTACACCACGTAACAGTAAGCCTACGTTATCTCCAGCCATACCTTCATCAAGAAGTTTTCGGAACATTTCAACACCAGTAACAGTTGTTAACTTTGTATCTCTTATCCCAACAATTTCAACTTCTTCTCCAACTTTCACTTTTCCTCTTTCAATCCTTCCAGTAGCCACAGTTCCTCTACCAGTAATTGAGAAAACATCTTCAACTGCCATCAAGAATGGCTTATCAACTTCCCTTTCTGGCTCTGGAATGTTAGCATCAACTGCTTTCATTAAATCTTCTATTTTTGATTCCCAGGTAGAATCTCCTTCTAAAGCCTTCAAACCAGAAACTTGAACTATAGGGATATCATCTCCTGGAAAGTCATAACTATCTAAAAGTTCTCTAATTTCCATTTCAACAAGTTCAATAATTTCTTCATCATCGACCATATCGCACTTATTTAAAGCTACTACAAGGGCTGGAACTCCAACCTGTTTAGCAAGAAGAATATGCTCTTTTGTTTGTGCCATAGGGCCATCTGTAGCAGCACAGACTAGAATAGCTCCGTCCATTTGGGCAGCTCCTGTAATCATGTTTTTAACATAATCAGCATGTCCAGGGCAATCAACATGAGCATAATGTCTGCCTTCAGTTTCATATTCGACGTGAGCTGTATTGATAGTAATACCACGCTCTCTTTCTTCAGGAGCACCATCAATGTCTCCATAGTCTTGAGCCTGAGCTTGACCTTTTTTTGCTAATACGTTTGTAATAGCAGCAGTAAGTGTTGTTTTTCCATGATCAACATGGCCAATAGTACCTATGTTGACATGTGGTTTGTTCCTTTCGAACTTCTCGCGAGCCATTTGAATTAAAGAATCGAGGGTTTAAGTAGTTTTAGTTTAGAGATCAGGTGTTGCCCTGATTCTTGGAAATGATAGCTTCAGCAACATTACGAGGAACTTCCTCATAATTTGCGAACTCCATTGAAAATATACCCCGACCTTGAGTCATTGATCGGAGTTGAGTGGCATAACCGAACATTTCGGCTAAGGGCACTTTGGCCTGTACCTTAGACAATCCATCATCAATAGATTGTCCTTCTACCTGACCTCTTCTAGAAGAGAGATCACCAATTACAGATCCAAGAAAATCGTCAGGACTTTCGACCTCGACTTTCATCATAGGCTCTAGAAGAACAGGATTGCATTTTTTAACCCCATCTTTAAAAGCCATAGAACCTGCAATTTTGAAGGCCATTTCAGATGAGTCTACATCGTGGAATGAACCATCGACTAGTGTTACTTTTACATCAATGAGTGGATAACCGGCAAGAACACCAGATTCACAGGTTTCTTTCATTCCATTAGATGCTGGTCCAATATACTCTTTTGGTACAGCTCCACCAACAATTTTGTTGATAAATTCAAAACCTTTACCAACTTCAGCAGGTTCCATTTCAATTATTACATGGCCATATTGACCTTTTCCTCCAGTTTGCCTTGCATATTTACCCTCGCCTTTAGAACTAGACCTAATTGTCTCTCTGTATGAAACTTGGGGCGCTCCAATATTAGCTTCAACTTTAAATTCTCTTAGCATTCTGTCAACAAGGATTTCTAGGTGCAACTCACCCATACCAGCAATAACAGTTTGATTCGTCTCAGGATCAGTACTAACCCTAAAGGTTGGATCTTCTTCAGAGAGAGCAGTTAAGGCTTTTGATAGTTTTTCCATATCCCCTTTAGTTTTTGGCTCAACGGCAACTGAAATAACTGGTTCTGGAATGAATAATGTCTCCAAAACTATAGGATCTTCTGTATTACATAAAGTATCTCCAGTGGTTGTATTCTTAAGACCTAATACAGCTCCTAGATCTCCAGCTCTTAACTCGTCAACCTCTTCTCTTTCATCAGCCTTTAAGATTACTAATCTAGAAATTCTCTCTTTAGCATCTTTAGTAGAATTCATAACATAGCTTCCCTTCGAAAGAACTCCTGAATACATCCTTACAAAAGTTAATTTTCCATATGGATCTGACATCACTTTGAAAGCTAATGCACTGAAAGGAGCATTATCATCTGAGGGTCTTATGTCTTCTTTACCGCTTGGTAAAACACCTTGTATTGGTTTTACGTCAACTGGTGCTGGCAAGTAATCAACTACAGCGTCTAAAACAAGTTGGACTCCTTTATTCTTAAAAGCTGACCCGCAAAGTACTGGAACCAATCCATGTTTTAAAACCCCTTCTCTGATACCTTTTTTTAGTTGATCTTCGGATAATTCTCCTGTTTCAAGGAATACTTCTATTAACTCTTCATCATTTTCTGCAACACTCTCCATCAACTTAAATCTCCACTCCGCAGCTTCTTCCTCCATTTCAGAGGGAATCGGTGCTTCTTCAATATCAGTACCCAGGTCATTTTTATAAAGATATGCTTTATTTGCGACCAAATCAATAATACCTGTAAGATCGCCTTCAGCTCCAATAGGTAACTGAATTGGAAGTGCATTTGCCTTAAGTCGATCTTTAATTTGTTGATTAACTTTAAGAAAATCTGCACCAGTTCTATCCATTTTATTAACGAAAACCATTCTTGGCACAGAATATCTATCTGCTTGACGCCAAACAGTTTCAGATTGAGGCTGAACTCCACCAACGGCGCAAAAGACAGCAATAACCCCATCCAAGACGCGCATTGATCTCTCCACTTCAATAGTAAAATCAACGTGTCCAGGAGTATCAATAATATTAATTCTGTGATCTTGCCAACTAGTAGATATTGCAGCAGCAGTAATAGTTATTCCTCTTTCTCTTTCTTGAGCCATCCAATCTGTTACAGCAGCACCATCGTGAACCTCTCCTATCTTATGGACTACACCTGAATAAAACAAAATTCTTTCAGTAGTTGTTGTCTTCCCTGCATCAATATGAGCGGCTATACCTATATTCCTTACTCGTTCTAGGGGAAAGTCGCGTGCCAATTTTAAAGCTCCAAATAAAATAATTTTGATAAGTATAGTTTACCTAAGAGCAAACTTTAATAATAATAAACTACTTAAGCACCTTTTTGATGAAATTAATAACGGTAATGTGCAAAAGCTTTATTAGCTTCAGCCATTTTATGAGTGTCTTCTCTTTTTTTAACTGCACTACCAGTTTCATTAGCTGCATCCATTAATTCGCCAGCAAGTTTTTGAGACATACTTTTGCCGTTCCTTGCACGTGAGAATGTGACAAGCCATCTTAATGCCATAGCTGTGCCCCTTTCTTGACGTACTTCCATAGGTACTTGATATGTTGCTCCACCAACTCTTCTAGCTCTTACTTCAACAAGAGGAGTAGCATTCTTTACGGCTGTTTCAAATAATTCGACTGCATTACCACCTGTTCTCTCGCTTATTAAAGAAAAAGCATCAGACAATATTCTTTGAGCAGTAGATTTTTTACCATGTTTCATCAATCTAGAAATCATCATTGAAGCAAGACGACTATTAAATTGAGGATCTGGAAGAATTGGTCTTTTTACCGCTGCATTACGACGTGACATGTTTTTAAAAAGTGATGTTTACAAATTAATCTTTTGGAACTTTTGCTCCATACTTAGATCTGGATTGACGTCTATCCTTGACTCCAGCCGTATCTAAAGTTCCTCTTATTATATGATATCTAACTCCTGGTAAATCCTTAACTCTTCCACCCCTAAGTAGCACTACAGAGTGTTCTTGCAAATTATGACCAATTCCAGGAATATAAGCCGTTACTTCGAAACCAGAAGTTAATCTCACCCTTGCAACTTTTCTTAAAGCTGAATTAGGTTTTTTAGGAGTTGATGTATAAACTCTAGTACATACCCCTCTTCTTTCAGGGCAAGCTTTAAGTGCAGGAGATTTTGTTTTTCTTGTCAGACGTTTTCTTTCTGAACCTATTAATTGTGAGATGGTAGGCATCTATTATATTTTGAAAAAAATTAACATTTAAATATCATAACCTTTTACGAGCACCAACTAAAAGTTTTTAATGATTTTTTTTTTAAAATTTGTGAAATTAAAATTCTTTGGTAAATATTCATTATCTTTAGATTTATTTTCATATTTATTTTTATAATGGAAATACATAATTTACTAAATAGAGCTAAGTAATCTATGGGAGAGAATATCAAGAGAATCGTTGAGCCATATCAAGATAGTTATTCCCCTAATGGAATAATTGGTGAGAAAGATGCGTGTGGAGTTGGTTTCATAGCAAATATTAAAGGGGTAGAAAGCAACTGGATCTTAAAACAATCCCTGAAAGGCCTTAACTGCATGGAGCATAGAGGAGGTTGTGGAGGAGATAGTGACTCAGGAGATGGGGCGGGTATTTTATGTTCAATTCCTTGGAATTACTTAGAAAAAGAAGTTAGTCTTGAAAGTAAAAAAGAATATGATAAAGGTTTAGGCATGATTTTTATGCCTAATAAAAAAGAGAAAATTGAAGAATGTAAATCAATATGTGAGGAGGAAGCAGAAAAATTAAGTATCAACAAAACATTTTGGAGAACAGTACCTGTTAATAATGAAATTTTAGGTCCTTTAGCCAAGGCAAATGCTCCATTCATCTGTCAGTGGATTTTATACATAGAAAGAAAAGATCATAGTAATGTTGAAAGGCTTTTATTCCAATTAAGAAAAAGAATTGAAAAAAAAATAAGAGAAACTTTTAAAAACGATGTTGGGGATTGTGAATTTTATTTTGCCTCACTAAGTTCTCAAACAATTGTTTATAAAGGTATGGTTCGTTCCGAAATATTATCTGAGTTTTATCAAGATCTAAAAGAGGAGGGTTTTAAGGTCTCATTTTCTGTTTATCATCGTAGATTTAGTACCAATACACTTCCAAAATGGCCGCTTGCTCAACCCATGAGATTTTTAGGTCATAATGGAGAAATAAATACTCTCTTAGGAAATATCAACTGGGCGAAAGCTTCAGAAACACATATAGATGATTTTTGGGGAGATTTATCTAATGAAATAAAACCTATTGTAGACGTAAATAAGAGTGATTCCTCAAATCTTGATGCAACCCTTGAAATTAATATTAGGTCAGGCCAACCAATAACTGATTCATTATTAAAACTTGTTCCTGAAGCATTTAGAGATCAACCAGAACTTGAACAAAGAGAAGATATAAAGGCATTTTATGAGTATTCTGCTAGCATTCAAGAAGCTTGGGACGGCCCTGCTCTCCTTGTATTCGCAGATGGAAATTTTGTTGGAGCAACGCTCGATAGAAATGGTCTTAGACCAGCACGATATTCAATAACAAATGATGGTTTTGTAATAATGGGCTCCGAAACAGGGGTAGTAGATATTGAAGAGGAAAGAGTCATAGAAAAAGGTCGTTTAGGACCAGGACAAATGTTGGCTGTTGATTTTCATCAAAATAGAATCCTTAGAAATTGGGAGGTAAAATCTGAGGCAGCTCAAAGGCATGATTATAAAAATCTCGTAAGTAATAGAACTATAAAAATTGAGAATAATGAATGGGTTAAAGATTGCAGACTAAAAGATCTTGAGTTGTTGCAACAACAAACTGCGTACGGTTTTTCGGCTGAAGATAATGATCTTATCTTAGACTCAATGGCTTCTTTAGCTAAAGAGCCTACTTACTGCATGGGCGACGACATCCCCTTAGCAGTGCTTTCATCAAAGCCACATATTTTATATGACTATTTCAAGCAAAGATTTGCGCAAGTTACTAATCCTCCTATTGACCCTCTGAGAGAAAAACTGGTAATGAGTTTAGAGATGCACCTAGGTGAAAGATGTACACCATTTGCAATTAAAGATCCTCAACCTTTAGTTCATTTACAAAGTCCAATTCTCAATGAGGAAGAACTCATCTCCATTAAAAAATCAAAAATTAAATCTCAAACAATTTCAAGTTTGTTTGATATTGAGGAAGGTGTGAAAGGCTTAGAGAACCAATTAAAAGCAATTTGTAAACATAGTGAGCGTCTTATACAAGAGGGTTACTCTTTAATCATTATCTCTGATAAAGGAATTAATCCCAAAAAGACTTTTATTCCTCCTTTACTTGCTGTTGGAGCAATTCATCATTATCTTTTAAAAAAAGAAATAAGGCTAAAAGCATCTCTAATTATTGAAACTGGTCAATGTTGGAGCACTCATCACCTGGCTTGTTTGATTGGTTATGGCGCAAGTGCAGTTTGCCCTTGGTTAACCTTCGAAGCAGGAAGACACTGGTTAAAACATCCAAAAACACAAAAACTCATTGATAGCAAAAAAATAAATCCATTATCAACAATTGATGTTCAAGAAAATATTAAAAAATCTCTTGAAGATGGTCTAAGAAAAATTCTTTCGAAAATTGGTATCTCACTTTTATCTAGTTACCATGGAGCACAAATTTTTGAAGCTGTAGGCCTTGGATCTGACTTAATAAAAATAGCTTTTGATGGTACAACAAGCCGTATCGCTGGCATAACTCTAAAAGAATTAACTAATGAAACACTTTCGATACATACGAAAGCGTATCCTGAAATCGATTTAAAAAAATTAGAATTTTTAGGATTTGTACAATTTAGAAATAATGGAGAATATCACTCAAATAATCCTGAGATGTCCAAAGTTTTACATTCAGCTGTAAAACAAGGACCAGGATACGATCATTTTGAAACTTACAAAAAACTCATTAGTAATAGACCTATAACATCTCTAAGAGATTTACTAACAATTACTTCAAAAAGAAAAAGCATTCCATTAGAGGAAGTTGAAAGTGTTGAATCAATATGCAAAAGGTTCTGTACTGGAGGAATGAGTTTAGGTGCTTTATCAAGAGAAGCACATGAAGTATTAGCAGTTGCGATGAATAGAATTGGTGGAAAAAGTAATAGTGGAGAGGGGGGAGAAGATCCAGCTCGTTTTGATGTTTTAAATGATATCGATGAGAATACTCAATCAGCGACCTTGCCGTTTATTAAGGGCCTAGAAAATGGAGACACCGCATGCTCAGCTATTAAACAAATAGCATCAGGTAGATTTGGAGTCACACCTGAATATCTAAGAAGTGGGAAACAACTCGAAATAAAAATGGCTCAAGGCGCAAAACCTGGGGAAGGAGGACAATTGCCTGGTCCAAAAGTTGATTCTTACATCGCAAAACTAAGAAATAGTAAACCTGGAGTTGCTCTAATATCTCCTCCTCCGCATCATGATATCTATTCAATTGAAGATTTAGCTCAACTTATCCATGACTTACACCAAGTTCATCCAAAAGCGAAAGTGAGTGTTAAGCTTGTTTCTGAAATTGGTATAGGCACTATTGCTGCTGGAGTAAGCAAAGCTAATGCAGATGTAATTCAAATTTCAGGCCATGACGGAGGTACAGGTGCATCACCCCTAAGTTCTATTAAACATGCGGGTTTACCATGGGAACTAGGTGTTGCTGAGGTTCATAAATCTTTATTAGAGAATAACTTAAGAGAAAGAGTACTTTTAAGAACTGATGGAGGTCTTAAAACAGGCTGGGATGTAGTTATTGCAGCTTTACTAGGTGCTGAAGAATACGGTTTCGGTTCTGTAGCGATGATTGCTGAAGGATGCATAATGGCTCGAGTTTGTCATACAAACAAGTGTCCTGTTGGAGTTGCCACTCAAAAAGAAGAATTAAGAAAAAGATTTAAAGGTATTCCAGAAAATGTTGTTAATTTTTTCTTGTATATTGCTGAAGAAGTAAGACAGATAATGAGTAGTATCGGCGTTTCTAATATGGAAGAACTGATTGGTAATCAAGAATTTCTCTCTGCAAGAAATATCGTTCTTCCAAAAACTTCTAATATCGATCTTTCTTCTTTAGTAAATAATAAACATTCAACCACTGATAGATCATGGTTAAAACATTCAAAAAATGCTCATAGTAATGGTTCTGTATTAGAAGACGAGTTTTTGTCTGATTCTGAATTTATAGATTCAATAAAAAATCACAAGAAATTAACCAAAGAAATTGAGATAAAAAATACAGATAGAAGTGTTTGTGCGAAAATATCAGGCGAAATCGCAGAAATCCATGGAAATAAAGGATTCAATGGTGAACTCAACTTAAATTTCAAAGGGTATGCAGGGCAGAGCTTTGGTGCCTTTTTATTGAAGGGAATGAATGTTCAATTAATTGGAGAAGCTAATGATTATGTTTGTAAAGGAATGAATGGAGGAATACTCACAATAATTCCACCAAAAATAGATAAAGTCTCCTCCGAACAAGTCATACTGGGAAATACTTGCCTTTATGGAGCGACAGGTGGGAAATTATTTGCATTAGGAAAATCTGGCGAAAGATTTGCAGTAAGAAATAGCGGTGCCATAGCAGTAACAGAGGGTGCAGGTGATCATTGTTGTGAATACATGACTGGCGGTAAAGTAGTTATTCTAGGTTCCACAGGAAGGAATATTGGTGCAGGCATGACTGGTGGAATAGCTTACATAATCGATGAGAATAATGATTTAAGTAATAAAGTTAATAAAGAAATAGTTAGCATTCATAAAATAACTTCAACAAAGCAAGAGGATATTTTATTGGAAATTATTAGAGAATATCAAACGAAAACGAATAGCTTAAAAGCTGCCAAAATCATTGAAAATTGGTCTAATTTTAAGAGTAATTTCAAATTAATTGTTCCCCCAAGCGAAGAAATGATGCTTGGCATAAAGAAAATGTAAATGCCTTTCTTTGTTAAAACTGAAATCATAAAAAAAGAATATCTAATTAATAATGATTTAAAACGAAAAATAATTAACGAACATATTGACTGGATAAAAAAATTAAAAAAAGAGGGAATCAATATAAAAAGTGGTTTTTTAGTAGATGAGTTAAATAGGCCAGGCGAAGGAGGATTACTCATTCTTGAAATGAATAGTTATAAAAATGCACTAAAAATCATTAAGAATGATCCAATGATTAAGAATAATCTAGTTGAATGGAAATTAAATGAGTGGGTGGATTCAAATAAGTGAGCATTACTATCTTGGATACTTTTTCATAAGTTTTTGAATCTCTTCAGCATGGTAACTGCTTCGAGTTAAAGGAGAACTAATTACTTGCATAAATTCCAAATCTTTTTCCCCGAAAACTTTAAAGTAATTAAATTTTGAGGGACTCACAAATCTTTGAACAGGTAAATGATTAGGGCCAGGAGATAAATATTGGCCAATAGTAACAATATCAACGAAATGGCTTTTTAAATCCTTAAGAAGACTTAAGACTTCGTCATCTTTTTCCCCTAAACCAAGCATAAAGCCTGACTTTGTATAAACTTTAGGAGAATAGTCTCTGGTTCTTTTAAGTAACTCAAGAGTTCTATAATATTTACCCTGAGGTCTTACTTTTTGATATAGCGAAGGCACAGTTTCAATATTATGGTTTAAAACGTTTGGATTTGAATCAAGAACTTTTTCAAGAGCTTTCCAGTTGCCGCAAAAATCAGGAATTAAAAGCTCGATAGAAGTTTCAGGAGATTTTTTTCTTACTTGATAAACACAATCAAAGAATTGAGATGCGCCACCATCCTCAAGATCGTCTCTATTTACTGATGTGATTACAACATGTTTAAGCTTCATTCTATAAACGGCTTCGGCTAGACGATATGGTTCTGTTGGATCTAATTCTCTTTTAGATCTATCAAAATCAATATCGCAATAAGGGCATGCCCTAGTACAGCCAGGACCCATTATGAGGAAAGTGGCAGTTCCACTAGCAAAACATTCACCAATATTTGGACAGCTTGCTTCTTGACATACAGTATTGAGATTTAAATCATTTAACAAATTTGCAGTATTCCCAATTCTCTCAACTTGCGGAGCTTTTACTCTTAACCAATCAGGTTTTGAAATTAAACTATTAGAATTTTTAGTCAATTTAATTGATTCTGACCTATAGACTTATTTTACTAAAAACAATTTGAATTAACTATTAATCATTTCAACAATGAAGTCTATTAAATAGAAGTGAAAAATAAATGAATTGAACTAGTCCATCAATAATTAAAAACATCCTAATTCAATGTAATACTTACAAAATACTACTGTTTCATCAACTAAAACTAAAACAGTATTCAGAACATATTTTTTGAAACAGATATCAGAACATTTAGTAACTTCCTTATTTTATTTGGATGTACCTTAGATATTAATTATTTTTGTACTAAAAAGTGTTTTTTTTCTGATTTATTGATACAGTAAAAAATATATGTAATTAAACATTGACTTTTAAATTTAAAAGAAAACGTATTTTATTATCGGAAAAAAATAAATATTCTAAATTAATAGGTTATGCTAGAGCTACTAATAATGAATATGAATATTTAGAAGGGCAAATAAAAATTTTGAAAGAAGAGGGTTGCAGTTTAGTGTTCTCTGAATTTATAAGTTTAGATGAAGAAATCAAACCCCAACTCAATAAAGCTATAAATTCCTTATCAAAAGGCGATCAATTAATAATAACTCAGCTTGACCGAGCATTTAAAAATAAAAAAGAATGTTTAAGGACAATAAATAAACTTATTAATAAAGATATTAAATTGCGAACTTTGACTGGTTTTTTTGCTGGTAATGAATCCTCTAATACAAATTCTTCAATTTTTAAGATTTTATATGAATTAGATAATTTAGAAGACAAAAGTTTAGGTGAAAGAAAAAAAGAACAACTATTACGCAGAAAATTATCTGGAAATAATTTGGGAGGCAGGCCCAAAATAAGTCCTTTAAAAGAATCTTTAGTAATCAGATTGCGTAATGAAGGATATTCATATCGATCAATCAGATCACAAACTGGAATTGCATTATCAACAATTAGAAGAGTGATTTTGGAGGGAGAATTAACATAAAATCATGAAGAAAGAAATTGAAGATTTAATAAAAGAAAATTTTAAAGATACAGCATTGCGTATTTATGAATTAGATAATAAAAATAGAAACGCTATGAACTCTGATTCAGCTGCAAGGGTTTTGGAGGAAATTATGGTTCATATTGATTATCAAGAAAATAATTT
>CACBFH010000012.1 GCA_902538515.1 uncultured Prochlorococcus sp.
AAAAGAGATGAATTAAACTCTTCAATTTCAAATAAAAGGCAAGAATATAATAACTATCTGTTGAAGCTTGAATATCTTGAAAGGGATATGCATTCCCTTAAAGAAGAGATGAGAAGCGAGAAAATAAAATTAGAAAATTATAAAAAAGATCTACCTCATCCTTCCCCGGAGTTTGGAGAATATGAAGGGAAGAGTCTTGAATCTTTGCAATCAGAAATTTCGATTATAAATGCAAAACTAGAAAGCTTAGAACCTGTCAATATGTTGGCTCTTGATGAACTAGAAGAATTAATTGAGAGATTAAGTGGTTTGCGAGAAAAATTAGAAATTCTATCTAATGAAAGATCTGAATTATTGCTGAGAATAGAAACTGTATCTACGATGCGTCAAGAAGCTTTTATGCAAGCATTTACAGAAGTTGATAGACATTTTAGAGAAATTTTTGCAAATTTATCTGATGGAGATGGATTTCTTCAACTTGAAAATCCTAATTCTCCTTTAGAAGGGGGATTAACTTTAGTGGCTCATCCCAAGGGAAAAAATGTGAGAAGATTAGCGTCTATGTCAGGTGGTGAAAAATCTTTAACTGCTTTAAGTTTTTTATTTGCATTGCAAAAATATAAGCCTTCACCTTTTTATGCCTTAGATGAGGTTGATAGTTTTTTAGATGGTATTAATGTTGAAAGGTTGTCAAAACTAATATCAAATCAGTCATCAAATGCTCAATTTATAGTCGTAAGTCATAGAAGGCCTATGATTAGTGCATCTGAACGAACAATTGGGGTTGCGCAAGCAAGAGGTGCTAATACTCAAGTCCTTGGGTTACCAAATGCTGCATAAACACACTTTTTTAAATTTATACGTCAGAATGATAAAAAGAAATTTATGAGCTTGTCTAACACATCTGCTAATAAGAATCTCCCTAACTCGGTTCCTAGTGAACGTTTATGGTTAAGGTCAGAATTAATGGGAACACAAGTTATAACTACTGATACTGGAAGGCGGCTAGGCATAGTTGGCGAAGTTGTTGTTGATATTGATAGAAGAGAGGTGGTCGCTTTGGGACTTAGAGATAATCCACTTACAAGATTTTTACCAGGTTTGCCAAAATGGATGCCTTTAGAAAGTATAAAGCAAGTTGGAGATGTCATATTAGTTGACTCCCTAGATTCTTTGAGTGAAAGTTTTTCTCCAGAAAGGTATGGGAAGGTAATTAATTGTCAAGTGATTACAGAATCTGGACAACTTCTGGGAAGAGTTCTTGGCTTTTCTTTTGATATTGAGACTGGTGATTTGATATCTCTTGTTATGGGTGCTGTTGGTGTTCCGCTTTTAGGCGAGGGAGTTTTAAGTACTTGGGAAATACCTGTTGAGGAAATTGTAAGTAGTGGTACCGATAGGATTATTGTTTATGAAGGTGCGGAAGAGAAATTGAAGCAACTAAGTAGTGGACTACTTGAGAAACTTGGAGTCGGGGGTTCTTCATGGGATGAAAGGGAAGTAAATGGATTCTCAGCAAATCTTGTACCTGTTGAGAATCAGTTACTTTCTGGTTCTGAATCAGAACAGCAAAACAATTTGGTCGAGGAATATGAAGAAGTTGTTGAACAAGATGATTATGAAGATGATTATGAAGATGATTATGAAGATGAACTTGAATATGTTGAAATAAAGGGCTCTGAAGAAGAAATCAACAATAGAAAAAAGCTATATATGGATAATGATGATTCTGATCAGATCCAGAATCAAAATAGTGTTAATCAAATAGATGAAAAAAACAATATTGATTTAAAGCAAAAAAAACAATCAACTACTAATTTAGCTTCGAAAAGACCAATTCAAAATGCAAGTGAAACTTTAGATATTGAACCACTAAACGTACAAAATTTAGTTCAAGATAATAAAAAATCAGAAAAGTTTGAAATTGATGATCCCTGGTAATTATTAAAGTTTTTTTATTGAATTAACAATTATAGATGCAAGTTTTTTTGCAGCACCTTTATTGCCTCTTTCTTTGTTTAGATTATCCCTAATACTTTTTAATTGATCTCTATTTTTAATAAGAAATAATACTTCTCTTGCAATTTCTATTGTCGAAATATTACCTATCCTTTCAGGGACAATCATTCTTTTAGCTTTAATATTTGGCCATGCAAAAAACTTCTTTTTTTTAAAATAGAAATTTTTAATTATAAAAGTTAGGAATCTATTTATGAATGAAATTTTTCCAACTACTCCAAAAATGCCATCCCAAGAGTTCATCATATTTAAATGTTGAGTTGGCAGAACAACTAACATTGGAAGACTAATTGCTGCTAATTCTGCAGTATTTGCTCCTACAGTTGTAATTGCAAGATCACATTCTTTTAATATTTCATAGCAAGGATGTTTCTTGATTAGATAAATCTTTGTTTTTTTGGATGTTTCAATTACATAATCAAAACTAGAGTCTTTGAAGTTTTTAATTGTTTTGATTTTTGATGAGTAATATTTAGCAATTGGATTTTTGTTGCTTTGAAAAAATAAATATTCACTTTTATCAGTAGTTGGTGCAATGGGAATTATAAAATTTATATTTTGATTTTCTTTGGCGATATGATCTGCAACTTCTAAGAAGAAAGGAATTCCAATAGAAAGCTTTGCTTTCTTAGAACCAGGCAATAATGCAATGTAGTGTTTTTCTTTATTTCTTAGTGATATTTCGCTATTAAGTTTGATATCTGCCATCAAATCGCCAATTACTTTACATTTATATTTATATCTTTTAGGTATTAACTCTTTTACTTTTACATTCATAGCAGCAATTTCATTGGTCCATTTAGGCCATCTTGAAACCCATTCAGCATATGTGATATTTAAATAACCTAATCTTTTAGCTAATAAAATGCTCCAAAATTGATCCCCACCAAGGAAAATAACTATCCCTTTTTTTGGCCAATCAGCAAAAGAATGTGGCTTTATTAATAATTTCCAAAAACTTTTGGATTTTGTAATTAATTCGAATTTATTCCATGAATTTGCAACAAAAAATTCTTTACCAGTGGCATTTGGGCAAGGAACAAGGACTAACCTAAGAGTGAAATCTTGTTTATCTTCATAACTTAGTGATTTATTTATTTTGTTTAGCTCATCCACTACAGGATTTACCCATGTAGTTAATTCACCAGGACCATTGGAAATTATAACTACTGCAACTGATTCTTTTTTCATTGCAGTTAAGCCAGAATACATTAAATGCGGACGGCGAGACTTGAACTCGCAAGGCCGAAGCCACACGCTCCTTAGACGTGCGCGTCTACCAATTCCGCCACGTCCGCAAAGGGTTTTTAGCAGCCGGGAGATGCTTAAACCTTAAAAATATCATACATTATTGGCTAAATGAAGGATGTAGTTCAAAGAGATTTTTTTTAATATGATGAATAATTTTTCTATTGCATAAAACAAATATTTATACATATATAACGTTTTAGGTTGTATTGTAAAAAATGTCCTCTGATTACTAAAAAATTTTGTTGAATACTTTGGCAAATAATTTTTTATTTTAAGTCATTTCATTTCTTCAATTTTATTTTCATAATGGTTGAAAAAGTTTTAATTGCTAATCGTGGAGAAATAGCTTTACGAATTGTCAGAACTTGTAGAGAACTAGGTATTGCAACCGTTGCAGTTTTTAGCACTGTAGATAAAAAAGCATTGCATGTTCAGCTTGCTGATGAGGCGGTTTGCGTAGGAGATTCATTAAGTAATAAAAGTTATTTAAATATTCCAAATATACTTGCCGCTGCTACATCGAGAGGAGTTGATGCTATTCATCCTGGTTATGGATTTCTTGCAGAAAATGATAAATTTGCTGAGATGTGTAATGATCACGGCATAGTTTTTATTGGCCCATCTCCTAAAGCTATTAGATCTATGGGAGATAAATCTACAGCTAAAGAAACTATGGAAGCAGTTGGAGTACCAACAGTACCTGGTAGTAAAGGCTTGTTATCAAATGTTGATGAGGCTTATAAATTGGCAGATGATATCGGATATCCAGTAATTATTAAAGCCACTGCTGGAGGAGGTGGAAGAGGTATGCGGTTGGTTGAAAACTCTTATAATCTAGAAAAAATGTTTAAAGCAGCTCAAGGCGAAGCAGAAGCAGCTTTTGGTAATGATGGTTTATATATGGAGAAATTTATAAAGAAGCCAAGACATGTAGAAATTCAAATTTTGGCCGACAGGGCGGGTAATGTTGTGCACTTAGGAGAGCGAGATTGTTCAGTTCAAAGAAGACATCAGAAGTTACTAGAGGAGTCTCCTAGTCCTGCAATTAATACTGAGTTAAGAAAAAAAATGGGGAACGCAGCTATTGCTGCTGCAAAAAGTATCGGCTACGAAGGGGCGGGGACAGTTGAATTTCTAGTTGATGATGTTGATAATTTTTATTTTATGGAGATGAATACTAGGATTCAAGTTGAACATCCTGTTACTGAAATGGTTACAGGAGTTGATTTAATAGCTGAGCAAATTAAAATCGCAAGCGGAGCAAACTTGGATTTTAATCAGGATGATATTCATTTAAACGGTCATGCCATTGAATGTAGAATCAATGCTGAAGATCCTTCTCACAATTTCCGACCATCACCCGGAAAAATAACTGGGTGGCTTCCTCCTGGTGGCCCTGGTGTAAGGGTGGATAGTCATGTCTATACAGGCTATGAAATCCCTCCTTTCTATGACTCATTAATTGGTAAATTAATAGTCTGGGGAAAGGATCGTAATACTGCAATTAAACGTATGAATAGGGCTTTAAATGAATGTGCAGTAACTGGTATTCCTACAACAATTAACTTTCATCTAACCTTACTGAATAAATCTAAATTTAAGCAGGGTAAGATACATACTAAATATGTAGAAGAAGAATTATTGCCAAATTACTGAGAAATAATTAAAAGATTTCTACGAAATATTTGTATGCAATGCAAGTTTTATAAGCCCTTGCTGACCGACTAATATTTCTCTTAAAAAGCTTATAATGCCGATCCAAATTACGGGTCCAACATCAACGCCTCCAATAGGAGGAATTAGTTTTCTGGTTAAATTAAGAATAGAGCTTGATGGTATTGAAACTAATAACCAAAAACCTTTATTTAAATCAATTTTTGGGTACCAAGTAAGTATTAATCTTATTAGAAAAGCTATAGTTAGATATGAAAGAGAAATTCCTAAACTAATATCTAAAATTTGAAGAGAGTTTACAAGCAAGGAAATCACAATTATTTAATTCATCTTAATAAATAACCCATTGAAACGTATTTAATTCGTATTATAAATTGAGAATTTAATATTTAAAAAGTGTTTCAAATCCCAAATTTATTACTAGCCGCAGATTTTTCTCCTGAAGTTGCAAATAATTCAGCTGTGGGAATGATAGGTAGTTTTATTGCTGCTGCCTTACTTATCGTCATTCCAGCCGCTGCATTCTTGATTTTTGTCAGCCAGAAAGATTCCCTCGACCGCACTTCTACTGGAAGACGCTAGTTTTTGTAAAAGTTTTAAGTACAATATATATATAGGGGATATAAGTAACCCTTTAAAAAATTAATTTTTGGAGAAAGAATGTGGTCAATGCTAGTCTCAATTGGGCCAGTATTGTTGGTATAGTTCTCGCGGTATGTGGAGGAGGACTTTATTTTTTGAGGTCCTTTAAGCCTGCCTTGGCGCGGGACTATGATGTTTTCTTCGCAGCAATTGGACTTTTGTGCGGAGGAATATTATTTTTTCAAGGCTGGAGGTTAGATCCTATCCTTCAGTTTGGTCAGTTTTTATTAGCAGGAACTACAGTTTTTTTCGCATATGAAAGTGTGCGATTGAGGGGAGTTGCTACTGATCAAGCTAGAAGGTCATCTTATTTTGATGATGATCCTATTTCTGATGTTCCAAGAAATTCTAGAGGTCGATTTAATGACGATTATGATAGGTTTGAAGAATCGGAAAGACCATCTAGAAGATTTAAACCTCAAGAAGATGAATTTGAAGAAGACTATAAGGAGGGGAGATCTCGTAGGAGGAATGTTTCAAGAGTCATCCCCTCTGCTGCAGCAAGTAGAAGTAGGCCATCTACAAGGGAAATAAGTCAGTTTGAAAATGACGAGCCTATAAGAAGGAGAAGACAGACTTCTGAAGATAGAAATAGGAAACAACCAGAAACAAATAACTTTGGTGAAAGAAGGAATTTATCTCGCGATGAAGTTAAAACAGGGTCAAGACCCAGAATGAATCGTAGAGTTTCTAGACAAGATAATATCTCTCCTCCTGCTGATTCTTCTCCATTAAGAAAGAAACCTACTAGATCCCCTCTTAGGCAGCAAACTTCAACAGCTCAAGTAGAAGATGCTTCATTTAAAGATGCTAATCAAGCTAAAAAAACACGTGAGACTCGTAGAGTAAGCTCTTCAGCTAGATCAAGTTCAAAAAATCAAAATAGTAGATATAACGTTGGAACAAACAAGAAAAAACCTAGAGATAACAGTTCTAGATTTGATGATTAATTATAGGATTCCTGCCCATTTTAAAAATGATTGTTTACTAAATAGTTCAATCAATATTATTGAAAGAAAGCCAATCATTGCAAATCTTCCATTAGTTTTTTCAGAATAACTACTCCATCCAAATTTATATTCATCTTTAATTTCTATCGATTTTTCATCTAATTGATTATCTCCAATTTGTTCATTGATATAATTTGGATCTTTCTGCTGTTCTATAAAACTCTGATTCTCTAGATTAGTGACTTCTGAGTTAGTTTGTTCTTCTTTCGAATTCATTTTTTTTGTTAATCCTTAAAATTATACTTATCAGACGTCAATAATTTCCAGTCTCCCTGTCCATTTAATTCTAAAATATTCTCGTGAAAATCTTTCAAGCTAGGTCTATGTCCAACACTAATGAGAGAAAGTTCTCTTTTCTTAAGTAAATTATATAGTTTTTTTTCAGTATTAATATCTAAAGCACTTGTTGCTTCATCAAGTACTGCAAATCTTGGAGAATTTAGTAAGAGTCTTGCAAAAGCTAATCTTTGTTGCTCGCCTAAGGAAAGAATTCGTGGCCAATCTTGTTTGATATCAAGATTAGGATACCGATCCACTAAAGTTTTTAAATTTACTTCATGAAGTACCGAAGTAAGATGTTCATCACTAAATTTCTTGACTTCTGTGGGATAACATAATTGTTCCCTTAAAGAACCAAGAAGCATATATGGTTTTTGAGGTATGAATAATAATTCCCCAATTTTTGGTTTCTTAATTATTCCCTTATCGGGTTCCCATAAACCACTAATCATTCTTAGTAAAGATGTTTTTCCACACCCAGATGGTCCTACTACCAAAAGTGATTGATTATTGTCTATGCTCAAATTTAGATTTTTAATTATTGTTTTATGTGATCCTGGTGGGCAAAGGTCAGCATTATTAATAAGAATTGAAGGGTAATCTGAAATAACGTTTTGATTGCTTGTTGGGTTGGTTTGACTAATGGATTCAACTTTTGATTGGAATCCTTCTAATCTGCCAATACCAGCAGTAAATTTTGCAAGTTCTTCGATTTGATTAACAATGAAAAATAGCGAACCTTCAACCATTCCAAATGCAAAGCTTGCCTGAATAAAGCGTCCATAATCAATATCACCTTTAAAGTAAGGGATTGCCATTATTAAATATGGAAAGAAATTTCCGGCATAATTAATGGATCTTCTCATGACGTCTATTATTACTCTCCATATAATTAGTAAATTAAAGTTTCTCACCACTTCTCCTAAGCGTCTTTCAGTTTCACTTTGCTCAGGATTCTCTCCAGAGTAAAAGGCTATTGATTCAGCATTATCTCGAATATGTACTAAGCCATATCGAAAATCTGCTTCATATCTGAGTTGATCAAAGTCAATCTTTACAAGATTTTTTCCAGCAATCAAGAGGATAGAAGTTGCAAATGCGGCGTAACCAAATAAAGAAAAAGTAAGTGTTGTACTAATACTCCATAAAATAAGAATATTTAGTGAAAATGTTAGTAGGGCATCAAAAATACCTAATGTGAAAGAGAGACTTTGCCCGGTAAAAGCTCGGGTATCATCTGTGATTCTTTGATCGGGATTATCTACATCGGTTTGTTCTTCATCATTGGGATTTAACTGGTAATAAGCTTTATTAGTCATATAATCTTTGATTAGACTTTTTGAAAGCCATTCTCTCCAAATTATTCCTAGCTTATATGTAAAAAATATTTGGGAAACCCGTATTGGTAGAGCTACAGCGAAACAACAAGCGTAAATCCCCAATATCCGATAAAATCCATCTTCTTGTTTTTCTACTAAAGCATTTGTTAAATCTCTTGCAATGAATCCAATACCTGCGTTTATTCCGTTTACAGCTAAAAGCATTAATACAATTATCGCAAGGAATAACCAATGTAACCATCTACGGTTTTTTAATTGACGTCTTAAGCTAAAAAAGCTTCCTGATCCAATTAAAAATAATGCAGAGAAAAGCAATCCCCAACTCCCAGCCCAAATTGAATTGACAGTACTTACTACACCTCCAAAATACTTTTCAATAAAAATTGGTTGAAAGCTTTCAAAAAAACTTATTATTCCTGAAAGGCCAACAAGTACTACTCCACCAACACAAAATAAAAGAGAAATCAAAAGCCATATGAATTGGAATCCATTACATTGATCTATCGGAAGAAAAAACGGCTGAGATAGCTTCCTTAATTTTTGTAATTGGTACAGTATTTTGGATTTATTATTAACTGTTTTATTCATTACTCGACTAATGTTATGAAATAAATTATAACTTTTAGCAGTCTATTGACCAAAGCCAACAAATGAAAGTGCCCAGTCAGGTAAATTCAAGTAATTCAAGATTGTTGCATCAAATTCATGAACTTTTGGAAAAGATTTATCTAATGCCCACCATAGTAGAAAAGGTAAATTAAATAATATTTGTAATTGCCATTTATAAGTTAATACCTTCCAAATTTTAATTAACTTAGTTTTTAGTGAATCATCTAGCTCTTCCCAATTTTTTGAAATTAAATTGAGTAAATTTTTAGATTCGGTATTTAAGGACTCTGGAGTATTCATTTTGTTTTTATTTATTTATAACCCATTAATATTTCTTTCGAGAGTTTTAACCTGGAGGCCAATTCATTTTTCTTCCAGATAAAAAATGAATATGTAAATGAAAAACTGTTTGTCCAGATTCTGCTCCAGTGTTAATTACTGTTCTCCAATTAGTTAAATTTTTTGATTTAGCTATTTTGCTACCAACAAAAAGTAAATGCCCTAATAAATTTGCATCTTGCTCAATACACTCTAATAAACTGATTATTGGCTTTTTAGGAATCACTAAAAAATGTACTGGAGCTTGTGCCTGGATATCATTAAACGCAATACAAAACTTATCTTCATAAATCTTATCGCAGGTTATTTCTTCATTAATGATTTTTTGAAATATTGTTGTTTCAGTCATTAAATTAATTAATTGAGATAACGTCTTTTTCGTTAAACCCTTCTTTTAAAAGTTCTTTGTTCAAATCATCTTTTGAAGTAACTCTATCTACAAATAATATTCCATTTAAGTGATCCATTTCATGTTGAATACACCTCGCTAGAAGTCCATCTGCTTTCATTTTACGTGGTCGTCCCATTTCATCTCTAAATTTTAATTTTATAGTTGATGGTCTCACTACATTCAAATAGACTCCAGGTATACTCAAGCAGCCTTCTTCGCATGAATTAAGGGTTGTTCCAAAGTCTGTAATTTCTGGATTAATTAATATTAAAGGTTCTGCTGCTGAATCTTCAAAATTTACATCTATGACAAGAAGCTCTTTGTTGATTCCAATTTGTGGTGCAGCAAGTCCAATTCCTTTAGCTGCATACATGCTTTGAATCATTTCTCTAGAAAGTTTTCTAATCGATTCGTCAACTTTAGTTATTCTTTTGGAATTTTTTCTTAATACATCATCACCAAGTTTGTATATATCTAGAGATGGTTTACCTGGTTGTTCTTTTGCAATTTTTTCAGCGTTTCCATTTATTCTTGACTTTTTTGCAAGTTGTGAAAAATGGTTTGCCACGTTAAAAAAAGGTTTTTACTTAAGAGTTTAGCTATAAAAATACTAGCACTTTAATTTGCATTATTTATAGTTTTTTTAAATGAGTAATGATGATCAGTTAAAAGTTAGGCAAACTGTATCTAAAAAAAAATCTTTTAAGGAATTAACTATTGTTAGGGATATCATTTTTTGGATTGATATTGTTGGTGAAGGTCAAAATGAAAATGCTATTTTTGCAAGACCATTTAATGAAAAAGAGGCGTTTCCTCAGAAATTAATAAGTAAAAAATATAATATTAAAAATAACTTCCATGGATATGGTGGTAAATCTTATAAATGTATATATTTAAAAAATAATTTTTATTTGATATGGATAGATCAGATTACCCATGCAGTATGGTTTCAAATTTTTAAAGAGGCATCAAATTATAGAAGTCAAAAAAGATATCTCGATTCAGTTCAAGAACCGAGACAACTATCGAAATCAATTGATGGAAATTTCGATTCTTCATTTGTTATTTCTCAAAAAAATTTTTTGTATGGTATTTGTGAAATAAATAATAGAGATTACTTATTTTCTTTAAACTTAAAAAAAACTAAACAAGATATTTACCGAATAAAAAAATTTAAAAATTTCGCTGGAGAATTATCTTCTAATACTTCTGTTAGCTTACTTTCTTGGGTCGAGTGGGATTCTCCATACATGCCCTGGGAGAAAAATGATCTTTGTTTTGCTCAAATTGACTTAGAAGGAGGAATAACAAAAATAAAAAAATTCTCAGATAAGCTGATTAATGCCAAAAAAAACGTTTCTTTTTTTCAACCTTATTGGATAAGTGACACTCTTTTAGTATGTTCCGAAGATAGTTCTGGATGGTGGAACTTATTGTTTTTAGATGCTAGTAAAATTAAGAATATTTTTATTAAAAAAAGAGTAGAGAGAAATTTTGTTGAATATGGAGTACCTCAGTGGGTCTCAGGAATAACATTTTTTTCAGGGGATATAAAAGATTTATTTTGTTTAGCAAAAAAAGAAAATAATTTAGTTGTTGAACAATATAAAGATCTTCAATTCGTTAAAGAATTTTCTACTCCTTTTACCTCAATAAGTGATTTTAGTGTTTTTGAGAAGAAAGTCGTTTTGAAAGGACATGGATCTGATTTTCTTGGAAATTTACTTGAAATTGATTGTAAAAAGGAAGTTTTATCAAATGTTTTTGGGGAAATAAATGCTGAATATAAAAAAGATTGTTCAAAACCTGAATCTTTTTGGTTTAAAGGTTTTGAAGATAAATCTACTCATTCTTTTTTATATAGGCCGCTTGTTGAAAAATTTAGAAAACCACCACTTTTTGTTAGAGCTCATAGTGGACCAACTTCATTTTTTGATGGATCATATAATTCTGAAGTTCAATATTGGACGTCTAAGGGTTTTTTTGTTGCTGAAGTCAATTATGGAGGATCATCAGGATTTGGCAAAGCATATAGAGAGAGGTTGAATTATAATTGGGGTATTGCTGATTCTTATGATTGCAAAGCACTAGCTCTTGAATTGATTAAATCAAATCAAGTAGATAGTGAAAAAGTGGTAATTTTTGGGAATAGTGCTGGTGGGTTAACAGCCCTGAATTGCTTATTATATGGGTCTATTTTTACAGCAGCAATTTGTAAATATCCTGTTATTGATTTGAAGGATATGCATTACAACACTCATAGGTTTGAAAAAGATTATTTAAATTCTTTGGTAGGAAATTATGCAAAAAATCATGATGAATATATAAATAGATCACCGATAAATTATATTAACAAAATAAAAAAACCTATCTTATTGTTTCATGGAAAAAAAGATATAGTCATTTCTTATAAACAAACGTTAAAAATTCAAGAAATTTTGATTCAGAATAATAAATATTCAGAAGTTATTTTTTTTGATAATGAAGGGCATGGGTTTAGAAATATTGAAAATAAAGAAGTAGTAATGCAAAAATCTCAGGAATTTTTAAAAAATGCTTTGAATATTTAAGAATTGATTTTTAGAAAATCAATAGTATCTTTTAATTTTTCTATAAACATATCAATTTCCTCCTTATTGGTTGTGAAATTCATGCTGATTCTAGCTGTTGATTTAATTCCAATGTATCTGTGAAGAGGTTGACAGCAATGGTGACCACTTCTGATGCAAATTCCTTTTGAATCAAGAATTTCAGCAATATCATTAGAATGAATATTTTTTATATAAAAGGTGGCAAGTGAGGCTCTGTCTGGATCTATCTCCGGGGAAGGACCTATAATTTCAATATTTTCTATTTGGTTTAATTTTTCAAATAAATATTTAGTAATAGTCTTTTCATATTCATGAATTTCATTCAATCCTATATTGTTAATATAATTAATTGCTTCTGCAAGACCTATTGCTTCTGCAATGGCTGGAGTTCCAGCTTCAAATTTGTGTGGTAGGTCTGCCCAAGTACTTGTCTCTTCAAAAACATCTTGAATCATTTCGCCGCCTCCAAAGAGAGGAGGAATTTTTTCAAGGATTTCTTTTCTTGACCAAAGGAAACCAATACCTGTAGGACCGCATAGTTTATGTCCTGATCCAGCTAAAAAATCTATATTAAGATCAATCACATCCAGTTTTTGATGAGCCAAACTTTGGCATGCATCTATTAATACTAAAGAACCTTTTTGTTTAGCTAATTTAGTTATTTCTTTAATTGGATTACAGCAACCTAGCGTATTACTAACATGTACCAGGCTAACCAGTTTAGTTTTAGATGTTAGTTTTGATTTAAAGTCATCTAAATCTAATTTCCCATCTTTATCTATACCTATAAATTTTAATTTGCATTTATTTTTTGCTGCAACCATCTGCCATGGAACAATATTGCTATGATGCTCCATTATTGATAAAAGAATTTCATCGTTTTCTTTTAATAAATATTCGCCCCATGATCTAGCTACTAGATTGATTGCCTCAGTAGCATTTCTTGTGAAAATAATTTCTTTTGCTGAATTCGCTTTTATATATTTGCTAATTAAATATCGTGCATTTTCAAATTCTTCTGTTGCTTTAGCACTTAATTGATGTGCCCCTCTATGTACATTGGCATTAAAGTTTTTGTAATATTCATCAATTTTTTTTAAGACTTGTATTGGTTTTTGTGTGGTTGCAGCATGGTCTAAATAAATAATTTGCTCATTACTGTTTAAGTTCTTATTTAAAAGAGGAAAGTCTTTCTTCGTTATTTCAAGAAAATTTTGAATCGTTTCCATTAATTCTCATTTAAAAGTTTATCAAGCAAATCCCATTTATCTTTTGAAATGGGAATAAATGAAGTTATTTCTTCAAAGAAAGAACTTAATTGTAGTTTACTTGCCTCTGTTAATGTGATCCCTCTTGTTCGCATATAAAAAAGTTCTTCTTCATTTAGTTGCGAAATTGTAGCTCCATGTTTGCATTTGACATCATCAGCAATTATTTCTAATTGAGGTTTGGTGTCTATTTGTGCGAGATTTGATAAAAGTAAATTTCTGCTTAATTGGGAAGCATCAGTTCTCTGGGCAATTTTCGGAACTATTATTGAACCTTCAAATATTGCATGTGATTTATCATCAGCAAGTGATTTATTTATTTGATCTAGAAATCCATTTGGGCCATTAAATTCTATTTTTGTATAGGTTGAAATTTGCTCATCTTTTTTTGTTATTTGCATACCTTTGATATTTGTTTTAGCGTTTCCCGCAGATTGTTTAATACTAATTTCAAATCTCGCGTAATTGAATTTGAAATGTAAACTTCCTAAGTTGTATGAACTATTTTTTTGTTGAATTACATTGAGAGAATTTAATAGATTGGATCTGTTTTCACCGTATGAAACGACACCATGATTTACGGAACTATTTTCTTTCAAGCAAAAGAAAGTTGATTGAGATAATGAAGAGTTTTCTTGACCAAGATTTACTTGTAATAATTCAACATTACAATTCTTTTCTAAAAATATTACGAGGGTTTTTGCGTTTAAAGAATTACTTGATGCATGACTAAAAATTTCAATAGGAGGAATTTTTGATCCATTTATTTTTAATCCCAAAATATTATTTTTACAACTTAAAGATAGATTTAATAGGTAACTCCAATTTTCGTTTTGATTAAAAAAAGATATCTGTTCCTTGATATATTTTTGTAATTCATTCTCACTTAATTGCTGAATTGAATAATTTTTCTCTATTAACTTAATTTGGAAATTCTCACCAATTATTAATCTAACAGTACTTTGAGAATTTTTCGGATATGGTATATCAAATTTTGAATTGTTTTCATTAACTGAGTAATCTAAAAAGTTTGATAATTTTGATTTATTTGAAAGTCGCCATAGTTCACTTTTAGGATTAGGTAGAGGGCTTGATTGTAATTTATGAAGACAGATTTTTTGTATTTCCGTTAGGTTATCAGTCGATTTATTAGTTTTTATTTTTTCAATAATTTTCATTTATTTAGGTCTCTTTTATAAAGTTATCAGTCCATTCATACCCTTTTTCCTCAAGCTCTAGAGCAAGATCACTCTCACCAGTTTTTATGATTTGACCGTCTGACATAACATGGACATAATTTGGTTTAATTTCATCTAATAATCTTTGATAGTGGGTTATAAGTATAATTCCAGTCTGTGCATTAGATATTTTTTTAATGCCTGATGCCACTATTCTTAGAGCATCAATATCTAGACCAGAATCGGTCTCATCTAATATTGCTACCTTTGGCTCAAGTAAAGCCATTTGCAGAATCTCATTTCTTTTTTTTTCACCTCCAGAAAATCCTTGATTTACACTCCTTGATAGGAATGCGTGATTCATTTTCACAATTTCTAACTTTTCTTTGACTAATTCTTCAAAATCAAAAGTATCCAATTCTTCCTTGTTGAGGAATTTCCTTCTAGCATTAGTTGAGACCCTAAGAAACTCAAGATTACTGACACCTGGAATCTCAATTGGATATTGAAACCCAAGGAAAATTCCTGATTGAGCTCTCTCTTCAGGCTCTAAAGAGTTGATGTTTTCACCTAAAAATTTTATGTCTCCATTTGTAATATTATACGAGGGATGTCCTGCAATGATTTTTGAAAGAGTACTTTTGCCACATCCATTTCTTCCCATAATGGCATGGATTTCTCCAGGATAGACAGTAAGTGAAACCCCTTTTAAAATTGGAAGATTATCAGTAGATGCAGAGAGATTTTGAACTTCTAAAATTGGATCTGATTCTCTCATTTTACTTTGCATTTCAGTTTAGAAATTGATTAATTAACCTACTGATCCCTCTAGTTTAAGTGCCAGTAACTTATCTGCTTCAGCAGCAAATTCCATAGGTAATTGATTAAATACATCTCTGCAAAAACCGCTGACCATCATAGATACTGCCTCCTCAAATTCTATACCTCTGCTTTGGAGATAAAAAAGTTGGTCTTCTGAAATTCTACATGTGCTTGCTTCATGCTCAATTTCAGAATTGGGTTGTTGAGATTTGATGTAAGGGAATGTATTTGCAGAGGCTTGATCCCCTATTAACATTGAATCACATTGACTGTAATTTCTTGATCCTGTAGCTTTTGTCCCCATTTTGACAAGACCTCTATAACTATTTTTTGAGTTACCTGCACTAATACCTTTGCTAACAATAGTTGATTTGGTTTTAGGGCCAATATGGATCATTTTTGTGCCGGTATCTGCTTGCTGAAGATTATTGGTGAGAGCCACTGAATAAAATTCTCCTACAGATTCTTCCCCTAAAAGAAGACAGCTAGGATATTTCCATGTAATTGCAGACCCTGTTTCAACTTGAGACCAGCTAATTTTACTTCTCTTCCCTAAACATTTTCCTCTCTTGGTGACAAAATTAAAAATTCCGCCAATACCTTTTTCATCTCCAGCATACCAATTTTGCACTGTTGAATATTTTATTGAGGCGTCGTCTAATGCTATAAGCTCTACAACTGCTGCATGTAGGGTATTTGTATCAAACATTGGCGCTGTACAACCTTCTAAATAACTTACAGAACTTGATTCTTCAGCAATGATTAGTGTTCTTTCGAATTGTCCTGAATCTCCACTATTAATTCTGAAGTAGGAAGATAGATCCATAGGGCAGGTGACACCTTTTGGGATATAAACAAAAGAACCATCACTAAAAACGGCAGAATTTAGTGCTGCAAAATAATTATCACTAGCTGGAACTACTGTACCTAAATATTTTTCAATCAAATCCGCGTGATTTTTTACTGCTTCACTAATTGAGCAAAATATAACTCCATGTTTAGCAAGTTCTTCTCTAAAAGTTGTGGCTATAGAAACGCTATCAAAGACAGCATCCACTGCTACATTTGTGAGTTTTTTTTGCTCCGTGAGGGGTATTCCCAATTTGTCAAAAGTCTCAAGAAGTTTGGGATCAACTTCATCCAAGCTAGAAATTTTCTCTTTTTGCTTAGGAGCAGAGTAATAAATAATATCTTGATAATCAATTTTTTTATATCCCAATGCTGCCCAATCAGGCTCTTTCATTTTTTGCCATTTTTTAAAGGCTTTTAATCTAAAATCAAGAAGAAATTTTGGCTCTTCTTTTTTTTGTGAAATTAATTTTATGATATCTTCATTTAATCCCTTTTCTATTTTTTCAGTTTCAATATCAGTAACGAAACCATATTTGTAAGGCTCTTTTACTACATCTTTAACTAAATTTTCGTTGACCATGTTATCAAAAATAACTTATTACAATTAGCTTTATATACTTTAACGAAAGATACCCCCAATATTGTGTTTTTTTCCTTTATTAAAACTAAAAATTAATGTCTAATCATCTTGATCCCTTGTCTAATCCATTAAACATAGAAACTATTCAAGAAATTGATAATCTTGATCTACCTATAATGCAGAAACATCATTTAAGAATATTAGCTCATTGCCTTCAGATTTTAAAAATTATTAATGTAGATAATAGTTTGGAATATCAAAATAAAAATCCCCTGAGAGAATGGTGTGATAACCAATCCAAAAAATTTGATGATAAAAAATTTAGTGATCTTTTTTATGAGCAGTTAGAAACTACTTCGAAAAAATTAAGTACTTTTTCAAAAAAAATAGGTAAAAGTATTGAGGATTTGGAGATAGATGATTTAGTACTTCTGGTTGAACAACGCTGAATTACCTTTTATTTAACTGATCCCAAAGAAAAAATATATTTTTGTTGAGTCGTTAACAAATTCAGGTAATAAAATTTAAAAAAAAAGAAAATTAATTTACATTTCAAAAAGATCTGAAAATTAATTAAATTCTTTGATACCAATTGTTTTGAAGAGAAATATCAATTTTGAGAATTTTTTAGTAGTCAGAGGATCCTGACGACAAGCCAAAAAGACACACAATTTCTAAAAAAAAAGAACATACTGATCCCAAACAAAAACGGAGATTTTAAAGTGGCTGATGGGATCATGAATAAAGATCAATTACTCTCACTAACCCTCAGACAATTACGTCAAGAAGCAAGCAAATTAACCGTCCCCCTTTACAGTCGCAAAACAAAAGCCGCCTTAGTTGATTTAATACTTAAATATCAAGAAAAATCTATAATAAAAACATACACTACAACTCTTGAGTCAAAATCTGAAGAAACTCCTGAGTCCAATGTTTTCAAAAGTAGTGAAGAAATGAAAACAAATGTAGTTTTCCTACCCCGAGATCCAGATTGGGCTTATGTTTTTTGGCAAATTTCTGATGCAGATAGAGAAAAAGCACAATCTTTGGGAGCCAATAAATTATGTTTACGATTATTTGATGCATCTGGTTCTGAAGGAAGTAACTTGAATCAAGGAACACTAAGGGAGATAGCAGTTGATAGTTACAGTACCGAGTGGTATTTGCCAATCCCACTTGCAGATAGAGACTATAAAGTTGAATTAGGTTATAAGTACGGTTTTAACTGGATGTCATTGGCATTTTCTTCTGTAAGCCACGTGCCTGGCTCCCATCCTTCTGAGCAAATTCTTGATAAATTTGTACCTTTTAATTTGGATTCCACTTCTGAGTCAATTCCAGATATTTCTAATCCTATTGTTTCAGAACAAAATGGTATGCATGAAAGGTTATACCAAGCAGCAACTAATATTCCTCTCAGAAGAAAAGTGGGTTCTGAAGAATTCATGGAAAATGTAAATTTGACAAACCTTAATGATAATCTCACAGACTCAGGCGCTGGTAAATGGTCGTCAGGTTTAAATGATTCTGGAAGCGGAATTGTTAAAAATAGGTCTTTTTGGCTTGTTGCTGATTCTGAATTGATTGTTTATGGTGCTACAGAGCCTTCTGCAAAACTTACAATAGGTGGAGAAGATGTACCCCTTGCTGCAGATGGTACTTTTAGAATTCAAGTTCCATTTAGAGATGGGTCTCAAAATTATGATATTAAAGCTGTTGATGTATCTGGTGAGCAAGAAAAAAGTATATCAATGAAATTTGATAGAACTACACCACTTGACGATACCAATGAAAAAGATAATGCTGAGACTGAATGGTTTTAAAAAATTAAATTAATGTTGAAAAAAATTGTAGCTTTTACCCCATTGTTTGGGGCGTTAACGTTTCCACTAATAGTTCCAATTACAATTTCTAAATTTGGTGTTAACTATGGGATACTAAGTGCATTATTGATTTCTTCATTATGGTTTATCGCTATGTTAAGAACATCCGAAATGCCTCATTAATTTAGTTAGATTTTTGGAAGTTTTTTAAAAATATGACTCAAGTTAATGTAATTAATATAAATTTTCCTTTTCTAGATCAAAAACCAGGCACTTCTGGTTTAAGAAAAAGTACTTTAAAGTTTCAGGAAGAACATTATTTAGAAATTTTCATTGAAGCAATCTTACAATCATTGGAAGATTTAAAAGGTTCAACATTAGTAGTTGGTGGTGATGGCAGATATGGCAATATTGAAGCAATAGAAAAAATTGTCCAAATATGCATTGCTCATAAAGTTCAAAAGGTTATTGTTCCAAAATACGGTTTATTATCTACTCCTGCGACATCACATTTAATTAGAAAAGAAAACGCTATTGGTGGAATTATTCTTTCTGCAAGCCATAATCCTGGTGGGATTGATGGTGACTTTGGAGTGAAATTGAATATCTCTAATGGAGGCCCAGCACCCGAGATAATTACTAATAAGATTTTCAAGGCCTCACAATTACTGACTAGTTATAAAATTTGTAAAATTCAATTACCTGATTTTAGTGAATATGGAACTTATTCTTACAGTGAAACTACCTTAGAAATTATTGATGGATTAAAAGATTATTCTAATTTGATGGAGAAAATTTTTGATTTTGATCAAATTAGTGATTTTTTAAAAAAAGACTTCTCGTTAATCTTTGATGCAATGAATGCGGTTACAGGCCCATATGCAAAAAATATTTTTATTGAAAAAATGGGTCTTGCAAATGATTGTATTATGAATGGTAACCCGTTAAAAGATTTTGGGGGTTTACATCCCGATCCTAATCTCACTTATGCATCCCACTTAGCTGATTTGTTATTAAATAAAAAATCTTATAGTTTTGGTGCTGCTTGCGATGGAGATGGAGATAGGAATATGATTTTAGGAAGCGGATGTTTTGTAAATCCGAGTGATAGCCTTGCAGTTATCACTGCTAATACAAAATGTGTCCCTGGTTATAAAGAGGGTATTACAGGTGTGGCACGATCCATGCCAACCAGCTCAGCAGTTGATAATGTTGCTCGAGCATTAAATATACCTTGTTTCGAGACACCTACTGGTTGGAAGTTTTTTGGAAATCTTTTAGATTCTAATTTAATTACTTTATGTGGAGAAGAAAGTTTCGGAACAGGTAGTAATCATGTGAGAGAGAAAGATGGACTATGGGCAGTTTTGTATTGGTTACAAGTTTTAGCTGAAAAAAAATGTTCGGTAAATGATTTAATTCAGAATCATTGGAAACAATTTGGTAGGAATTATTATTCAAGACATGATTATGAGGCAATTCCTTCAAATATTGCTAATCAAATCTTTGGTAATTTAACTTCTATGCTCGAAAATTTAAAAGGAAATAGTTTTGCTGGCCATTTAGTTAAAGTTGCAGATAACTTTTCATATTTAGATCCCGTTGATAATTCCATTAGTGAAAATCAAGGTTTAAGATTGGTCCTTGATGATAATTCTCGAGTAATTGTCCGCCTTTCTGGAACTGGAACTAAGGGTGCAACATTAAGACTATACTTTGAGAAATTTTTCAATCCTCAAAAGAATCTTTCGTTAAATCCTCAGATCGCTTTGAAACCTCTAATAAATGATTTAGATGCTTTATTAAATATTTCAAAACTTACTCAAATGGAAACTCCTACAGTAATTACATAGAATTGAAAGTAATGATTTTTTGATTTTATTTATATGCATTCAGAAAATTTATTTACTAATTATTCTCAAATAGAAAATACTGCACCTTTGGCAGATAAATTAAGACCAAAGAATTTAGAAGATTTTTTTGGCCAACAAACAATCCTGAATGAGAATTCGCTTTTAAGAAGTGCAATAACAAAAGATAAGATTAGTAATTTTATTTTTTCTGGCCCTCCTGGTGTTGGAAAAACTACTCTAATTGAAATTATTTCCTTTAATACTCGTTCAAAATTAATTAAGTTAAATGCAGTACTATCAAGTGTTAAAGAATTAAGAAATGAAATCGCTAATGCAAAAGATAGATTAATAAATTCAAAAAGAAAAACAATTTTATTTATCGATGAAGTTCATAGATTTACTGCAGTTCAGCAAGATGCTCTATTACCTTCAATAGAAAATGGAACTATAACTTTTATTGGTGCTACAACTGAAAACCCTTTCTTTGCTGTTAATAAAGCGCTTGTTAGTAGGTCTCGTATTTTTACATTACTTCCGTTGGAAGAAAATGATTTGCAGAAAATAATAAAAAAAGTCATAACTTACTATTCAAAACAAAAAGATGCAAAAAAGGTTTCTATAAATCAAGACGCAATAAGTCATTTAATTAAATTTTCTGGCGGTGATGCAAGAACATTAATCAATGCGCTAGAGATGGCGATAGAAACAACTGCCGAAAAAGATGCTAAAGAAATTAACATTAATCTCTCAATAGCAGAAGATGCAATTCAAAAGAAAAATATTGTTTACGAAAAAAATGGTCAAAATCATTACGATGTCATAAGTGCCTTTATAAAGTCCATAAGAGGTTCTGATCCAGACGCAACTTTATTTTGGCTTGCGAATATGCTGGAGGCTGGTGAAGATCCTAATTTTATTTTTAGAAGACTACTTATATCTGCTAGTGAAGATATTGGAATAGCTGATCCTAATGCCATAGTAGTTGTACAATCCTGTTGTGATGCTTTTGAAAGAGTTGGTTTTCCAGAAGGATTATATTTTTTAACGCAGGCTTCTTTATATTTAGCTATTTCTCCAAAAAGTAATAGTACCAAAAGTATTTTTAAAGCAATTCAAAAAATCAAATCTACCAATTCTTTTGATGTTCCAATTCATTTAAAAAATAACTCTAATAGTTATGTTAATCCTCATAATTATTCAGGCAATTGGGTCGCGCAAGAATATCTTCCTCAATCTTTAAGAGGTTTAAAAATATGGGAACCAAATAATAATGGATGGGAGATAACTAAATATAAAGAACTGCTTAGAAGGAAAAAAAACTAAAAATTATTAGAGCAACAAATAATCTCAGGATTTAAAGAAGGTTTTTCTTCGCGGGCTAAAGTAATAGTCCAATTATGGAAATTAATCTGTGAATAATTTAAATGTATATTTTTCTTCTTATGTATTAACTCTCTTGGCTTTTCAAAATATTGCCAATGGTTTATGTCTTTTGCTAATTTTCCATGATCCCATTTTATAGCCGCTTCAACAGCACACCATTGATTTAATATCATGTTCTTTGTTAGTTTATTATAGTTTGATTTGTGGGTATGAAAAAAATATTTTTCTGCAAACTTTATATGGTTAAAATCTCTATCTGCTCTCTCAATATCAATTCCTATTTTGTTTTTATGCCAAACAATAGTTAAGGCGTCTTTACAATGGCTTAAACTTATATTTCCCATTCCATGGGGTAATGTTGGTGGTTCACCAGGATGAGCATTTACTGGAATTTCTAGAGGGTCTAAATTAAAAAGTGATGATAGTGATTGTCTTAAATATCCTCTGGTTTCTAAAAAGACTTTTGATCTTAAACATGAAAGTTTTTTTGCAGTTTTAATTTCCTCTATCGTTACGACATCTTGTACACCTTTCATCTCATAAAACCAAATTTTTGGTATTTTATATTTGTATTCATTTAAAAATTTCAATGGCTCTTAAGGTAGGTGATAAAGCACCAGAATTTAAATTAAAAGATTCTTTTGAGAAGGAAGTGTCTCTTAAAGATTTTAAAGGTAAAAAAATAATACTATATTTTTATCCCAAAGATAATACTCCAGGATGCACTAAAGAGGCATGTAATTTTAAAGAAAATTGGGATTTACTCCAAAAAAATAATATTGTTGTGCTTGGTATTAGTAAAGATAATGCATCTTCTCATCAGAAGTTTATAGAAAAATTTCATTTACCTTTCATTCTTTTAACTGATCCTGAACCTTTTAAAGTTTCTTCTGATTACGATAGTTATGGACTGAAGAAATTCATGGGAAAAGAATATATGGGAATGATGAGAAACACTTTTTTAATTGATACTGAAGGTAAAATAGAAAAAATTTATTTAAAGGTAAAAGCAGCAATAATGGCTGATCATATAATTGCAGACCTTGGGTTAAGTTAATTTTTTGCTGATAGGTGGTGAATCATCATCCCTTCCATAACTAAATTAGGAGCATTGATAATATTTTCTTTTTGAGTCTTTAGAGATTTTGCAAGCAATTGAGAGTCTCCTCCACAGATGATTAAAATATCCTTTTCGGGATTAAATAATCTATTAATCACGCCAGTAAGAGAGTTGATTACTCCTTTTAAAATTGCTTCTTCTGTATTAATCAAAAAATCATTTGCAGGGATTTCATATTTTTTTGGAACTTTAAGATTTTTTGTATTTTGTTCCATTGATTTTAATTGTGTTAGAAAACCTGGAAGAAGTTGACCTCCAATAATAATTCCATTTGAATTTAATTTTGTTATTGATAATATTGTTCCAAAATCTGCAATTAGCAAATCTTTTTTGAAAGGGTTTTCAATAATTTGTAAAGCGGCAATACAGGCAAGAGCTCTATCGACTCCAAAATAATCAGGAAGATTTGATAACTGAATATCTTTAGTTTTTATTTCATTTTCTTTTTTCAGCAAAAAATTTGGTAGTTTTCCTACAGAAGCCCAAATTAATTGATCAAGATCCATATTTTCGGGAACTTTTTGCTCTTTTTTGGTATGGAAGAATTTAGATTGATTTTTAGAATATGTTGCCCAATGAAGCCTACTATTGCCTACTAATAAAAAATTTATATCTGAGACCATTGTTCTATGATCAATTTACTTATTAGTGTGTATTCCACATTCTTGTTTAATCCCCCCAAATCTAGTATTTCTGCCCTTTGTTTTAATACCATCGGGACTGCTTGAATGCCAATCTCCTACAGTAGAATAACCTTTGAAAAAAAGTGGATGGGCAGGTAACTTATTCTCTTCCATATAATAAAAAATATCTTTATTTGTCCAACTTAATAAAGGTCTTAAAGAGAGTCTTTGACGAATTACGTCTAGGAATTTCATTTTTTTTCTATTTTCTGTTTGACTTGATCTAACACCGCTTGCCCAGCAGAAAATATCATATTTTGCTAGGCCATTTTCTAAAGGTTTTATCTTTCTCAATTCGTGATACTTATCTAAATCACTCTCTTTATTAGTTTCCCAAAGTTTTCCGTATTTGGCCTCCATTCTTGCTGGAGATAATTCACTTTGAAGAACTTCAACTTCTAAGGATAAATTATTAATAAGCTTTTCAGCGTAATGGTATGTTTCTGGAGGAAGGTAACCTGTATCTATCCAAAAAATTTTGATTTTTTTTTGCAGACGTAATTTACTGACCATATCTAAAAGGACCGATGACTGTATACCAAAACTTGTTGTAATAGCAAATTGATTATCAAACTTTTCATAACCCCATGTAAGCATTTCTTTAGGCTTTATATCTTCTAGCTCTTGATTATATTTCCTCAAGTTGGTTTGAATCTCTTTTTGGATTTTTTCTATCATTATTCAGTTTGGTTATGAGTTTAATTTTATTTCGCTCAATTTAAAATTTATTCGTATAGTTTAATAATACATTTACGCATACCAATATTTCTCTAATGAAATCAATACAAAAACCAATAGTAATAGTTGGAGCAGGTTTTGCAGGTATGACATTTGCTTTGAATTTAAAGAATCTCAATCCTTCTTTACCGATACTTGTGGTTGATTCTGAAACTAACTTTATATTTAAACCTTTAATGTACGAAGTTTTAAGTAAAGAAATAAGCAGTTGGGAAGCTACCCCGAAATTTGCAAATATTTTTTCTGATGCGGGTATAACTTTTTTAAGAAATAGTTTAACCAAGATTTCATTCAAAGAAAATATTCTTGAATTTAGTGACGATTTAAAATTAAGTTATCAGTATCTTGTTATCTGTACAGGCTCTATTCCAAATAGTTTTTTTATAAAAGGTGTAGATGAAAATTGTTATTTTTTTAATGATGTTCACGATTTAAATAAATTAAATTCTTTTTTAAAAAAATCACAAGATACTTCGTTGTATAAAAAGTTATTCATAGTTGGAGGTGGTCCCTCTGGTATCGAGTTGGCATGTAAAATTAAAGATATATTTACAGACCAATTTGAAATTAATGTAATAGAAAAATCAAATGAAATCCTCAATAAAAACAAATTTTTTAATAGAGAACAAGCAGAGAAGGCATTAGAAAAAAGAAAAATCAACGTTTTGTTGAATTCCACAGTTAAAGAAGTCTCAGAAACTAAGATTAGTATTTCTAGTGAGGTTGGAATAACTTCAGTGGATAAAGATATTGTTATTTGGACTGCAGGAGTTAAACCTAATTTGTCTTACTTAGAAACTGATCAAATAACAAAAAAATTTGGACGAATTTTAGTTAATAATAATCTGCAAATAGAAAACTATAAAAATTGTTTTGCAATTGGCGATGTTTCAGTTATTGAAGGAATGGAGGATTTACCTATAACTGCTCAGGTCGCTATGCAGGAAGGAAATCATCTGGCTAATAATTTAGAACTTTTAATTCAAGGAAAGGACCCTTTACCCTTTGAATTTAAAGACAATGGTGAAATGATTAGCTTAGGAATTGGAGAAGCTTCAATTTCTGGGCTTGGGGTTACTTTATCTGGGAAATTGGCTTTTGAGGCAAGAAGAGTAATATATGCTTCCAAGTTACCTGATATTACAGAAAGCTTGAAATCTGCATCTTCATGGATATTCCAAAAAAAATCTTTTTTTAAAAAGTTTCTGAAAAAAGATAATTTCAAGTAAACTTTTTTGAAATATTGTTTTTGGGTATATTGAGTTAAATAAGTATCTTATGAATTTAATTGCAGTTGTTAGTAATAATTTTGATGCGTTTATAACGGTAGTTGTTTTAATAATGTCAATAATTTTGTTTATTAGAAATACTATTGCGCCAGAATTGACTGGTTTGTTATGTGTTGGAATATTTATTGCTACAGGGGTTCTTTCTCCTGAAAAAGCTCTAGCTGGATTTGGTAGCCCATCCTTAATTACTCTTATGGGTTTGTTTGCAGTTTCTTCTGCATT
The DNA here is from genome assembly GCA_902538515.1 of uncultured Prochlorococcus sp. GTDB lineage: Bacteria > Cyanobacteriota > Cyanobacteriia > PCC-6307 > Cyanobiaceae > Prochlorococcus_A. The sequence continues at coordinate 25,957 of CACBFH010000012.1, forward strand.
ATTTAAAAGTGGTGCTTTAGATAGAGTAAGAGAATTGATTTCTTCTGAAAGTATTAGAACTCCAAGGAAATTAATTTCTTTAATAGGTTTTTTGATTGCCCCAATATCTGGAATTGTACCTAATACTCCAGTAGTAGCATCTTTGTTACCTCTAATAGAAGGTTGGTGCGAGCGGAGAAATATATCACCATCTAAAGTTTTATTACCTCTTTCTTTTGCTACTTTATTAGGTGGAACTCTGACATTATTGGGAAGCTCAGTAAATCTTCTTGTAAGTGATATTAGTCAACAATTAGGTTATGGAGCTTTGGAATTATTTAGTTTGACCTCAATTGGAATTCCTGTATGGCTTATAGGTACAACCTATATGATTCTAGTTTCTGACGTGCTTTTACCAGATAGAGGAAGAGATAAGGAATTTATTAAAAATGGTGATATGAATATATATTTTACTGAAGTTACCATTCCGTCTACTTCAGAATTAGTTGGACAATCTGTCAGAAATAGTAGATTGCAAAGACGATTTGACGTTGATGTTCTGGAATTGCAACGAAATGGAAAAGTTATTCTTCCTCCTTTGGCTGATAGAAAGATTGAACCGGATGATAGGTTAATAATCCGCGTTACTAGGGCAGACTTATTTAGGCTGCAGCAGGAACATACCATTTTGTTAGGCGAAAACAAAACATCTTTCGATGGAGCTGATGTTTTCTCAGATGATGAAGGTACTAAGACCTTTGAAGCCTTGTTACCAGCCGGCTCAACTTTAGCTGGTGCAAGTTTGAGAGAATTAAGATTTAGGCAGCGTCATAATGCAACAGTTTTGGCACTAAGAAGAGGACAACAAACTGTTCAGGAGAGATTAGGTCAAGCTGTTTTAAGGGCTGGAGATGTTTTATTATTGCAAGCACCTTTAGATTCAATACGAGGTTTGCAAGCTAGTAATGATTTGCTTATTTTAGATCAATTTGAAGACGATTTACCTTTTTTGATAAAAAAACCTATATCGATCGCTATCGCAATTGGAATGGTGGTTTTGCCTTCAGTTTCTAATATTCCATTGGTAGGTTCAGTCCTTTTAGCAGTAATTACAATGGTGGCTTGTGGATGTTTAAGGCCTGCAGAGATACAAAAATCAATTAGATTAGACGTTATTTTATTATTGGGATCTTTATCCTGCTTTAGTGTAGCTATGCAAGTAACAGGATTAGCAGATTTAATTGCAGTCAATCTAAACTTTGTTCTTAATGGAATGTCTCTGTATTATGCATTAGTCGTAATTTTTGTATCGACAGTTATTCTTACACAATTTATAAGTAATGCAGCTTCGGTTGCTTTGATTTTGCCTGTTGTAATTGAATTCTCAAATGTTTTAGGTATTTCACCAAGCGCTTTAATATTGCTTGTTTTGTTCGGTGCAAGTCAATCTTTCTTAACTCCAATGGGTTATCAAACAAATTTAATGGTTTATGGTCCTGGAAGATATAGATTTTTTGATTTCGCAAAATATGGAGCTGGATTAACACTTATAATGACATTCACAGTGCCAGCATTGATAATTCTAAATTACGGGTAATATCGTGAAATTCACAAGTAAGGTGTATAAGTTCAAAGATGCGTACAAAAAGCTATCAGTACCACAATTTACTATAGTTACAGGCTTGTTTATTATTTGCCTTGGAACTTTAATTTTGAGTTCACCATTATGTTCATCTTCAGAAGTTGGTTTGTGGGAAGCATTTTTTACATCTACTTCTGCAATAACCGTTACTGGCTTAACCATAATAGATATTGGCGTTGATTTAAATTTCTTTGGCCAAGTTTTCTTGGCTTTTATGCTTTTATCAGGTGGTCTAGGATTAATGGCCATTACAACATTTTTACAAGGGTTTGTTGTGAAGGGGACAAAGCTAAGAACTAGATTAGATAAAGGAAAGACTCTTGATGAATTTGGAGTTGGAGGAATTGGTCGAACTTTTCAAAGCATTGCTCTTACGGCGATTAGTATCATATCCTTGGGCGCAATTGTTTTATATTCTTTTGGATTTGTAGACATTCAAAATAATTGGGAAAGACTATGGTCCTCAATTTTTCACAGCATATCTGCATATAACAATGCAGGATTTTCTTTGATGTCAAATAGTCTTCAAGACTATAGAACAAATTATTTGGTTAATAGTGTTTTTGTTTTTCTCATTGTTATGGGTGGATTGGGTTGGCGGGTTATTGATGATATTTGGAGTAATAAAAAAAATCTTTCTTATAAAAAATTAAGCCTTCATT
>CACBFH010000013.1 GCA_902538515.1 uncultured Prochlorococcus sp.
CACAATTAAAAATTTTTTATTATCATGATATTTTATTGATTGAGAAATGATTGAAAAAATCTCCCTAGCAAATTCTCATTTACCTCAACTTATTGGGTTTGTACTTATGTCAATTGGTTATACATTAGGCAATAAATTTTACCTTCCTGAAATTAAACAAAAGTAATAATTTCTATTTAATAAAAATTACTTTAAATAAATAACATTGAAAATATATTCCTATTAAAAATTTTTCAATACTCTATTTGATTAGGAAAATAAGAATTTAAAACTAATTTTGTAATTCAATCAAAAGTATAATGAAAACTTTAATGACACATAAATGTGACATTAAAGTCTTTAAAAACATGAAATCCAAAGAAAAGGTAAGATTTCATACTATTTATTTTTTAAATATGTTACGTTAGTTAATAATTCAAGTTGAGGTTTCCTCTTTCAATAAAGCAGAAATAGGAGATGTTTGATACATACAAACGTCATTTACTATTTGGCTACTAATTGATCACATATCAAATCTAAAAATGGATGCTCTTACTAGTTTTATAATTGTTATTATCGCAATTACAATCCAATTCTCTTTGTACGCAATCAAAAGGTTACAGGAACCTTTAGAACCAAATTATTTGTTAGATAAAAATTCGAAAAAAATTAAAAACTATATGGGTAAATTTTGGAAAAATGCAGAAATAACAAATGGTAGATTAGCTATGATTGGTTTTATAGCATTAGTAATAAATTACGGCTTTTTTGGATGGATAATTCCAGGTTTTATATAAGATATCAATATATTTATGATTTAATAAAAAATAAATCACTCTTTCAAAACAAACCCTCCTTTTAAAAATAAAAATTTTATTATAAGTAAAAAGGCAATTGAGTAATTCTGATTTTGATAAAAACGGATTAGACAGCTATGGAATACATTGGCTTCAATATGGAGCTTTTGCTGTCTCTGGTTTTGCTATATTTACAACTTGGGCATTTTTTTATGATGCAAGATTCCACGACTTTGTAATAAATATTTTCAGGGTTATTAACTGCAGTGGGTTCAACTGTAATGGGGTATTTTAAAATTCTATGGCTAATCCAGATCAAAAAACAATTTTAATTGATAATGCTTTTGAGGAAATAAAAAACATTTGTATAAATCTTCAAAAAGATACTGATGCTTCGAACTCAGAACTTAAAAGTTTACTAAAACTAATTATTAATGAATTGGAAGAAAAAGAAGAACAAAAAACTGGTTTTGGATTCAGGTAAAGTTAGCCACTATATAAGAAGAGACTTAGGCCTCAAATTATCATAATATGAACAGATTTTTTACTTTTAAAATTTAATATTTTTAATTTACATTTTTTATAAAGAAATTAAAAAGGAATGAATCTCAAAAAGATGATTCATTCCAGATTTAGCATTAGTTTTATCTAGATTTAAATTTTTTATTTTAATTCCTCTGGTGGACTGTCAATCATTAGATCCCTCCTATTCAACAAGTTAAACCTACGCCTTACTTATTAAGAAAGTAAATCAGTAAAAATGCTGATTTATTATTTTCTAAAATGTTTGAATTAAAGATGCCAATTCTGGTGCGTCTAATAATAGTGCAAAAAATGTAAGCACAACCAATAAAAATAAAGAAAAGTAGAATTGAATCATGCTTCAAAATTACTTAAAAAGAATTTATTAAGTTGTATAAAATAATGCTTTGTTTACATAATTAAATATCTCTACTCAATGAAGTTTAATTAGAAAATAATTAAGATTCCTCAGGAGAAAATATCGTCCTATTCTTTTGCCAATACTCACAGCCTTTAAGTAAATGATCACCCTGTGGTATGCGTTTTTCGTATTTTGGACAGATCAAGATAGTAACAAAATTTTCTGTAGTGCTGTAGCGAAAGTGATTGCAAGTAATACAAATCTTTGTTCGTTTTCGTTTTAGGATAGATTCTTTTAGATATTCCCATTTTGACGGATTTACCTTGATCATGATTACTGGAATTTATTAGTAACAATTTGCCAACCTGCTGAAATTAATTCATTCCATGTTTCACAAGCACACTCAATAGAAAGAAGTCTTGAATTTTTAATTTGGGCTGGTTCACCTAATTCATTTGCATAGAAAAGATGAGTATATACTTTTAAGTTATTATTTACAGATTTCTTATAACTCTCAAAAAAAATTAATAAACCGCTTTTTTTGTTAAACAACCAGCCAGTTGGGGGGTCAATAAGGCTGCCACGATAAAAATAAGTCCGAACATTAGCGACTCCTGAAGTCATGAAGATAATACAGTTGTACTAATAATATAAATGTACTACTGGTAGACGTCAAGTATTACTCTGGTAATTATTTAAATACTAAAATTACTTTCCAGAAATAATCAGCCGTAAACTTCTTATTTGGTAATAGTGAATACAAGTAACTCCTTGAAAAGGAAAATATCATTTAAAGAGTATCTATAAAAAAATGTAATGTATCGAAATCCCTTCTATTTAGGATGGAACAAAGGTTGGTCTTTTTTATTTTTTTTAGAGGGTGGCATTGCAAAAATTGAAGCAAAAGGCTTTGGTATCTCTATTACAACAAAAGTTGAGAAAGGAGAATCACCTTTTGAATCTGCAGATAGATTAGTCTTGAAAGAGCAAAGGATTAGAAAATCAAGATATTATTCTTGGGTTAAATCTATTAATGAAAAAACAATAAATTAAGCAATCCTTAAAGTAATATAGTTAATTGTTTACAATCGTTTTAGAATAGAAATTAGTTATTTTTTTTTGTGTCCAATAAATTTTATGAATGGTGGAAAAACCATAGAAAAGTTGTAACATACGGAGCTTTTATTATCTTATTTGGTTTTTATTTATCTCCTATTGTCAAAGAAGCAAAATACAAAAACCAATGTATTAAGTACTCAACTAAAGGAGCATTAACTAAATTTAATAAGGATGATATCGGAGAGACCTTATTAGAGGAAACAGCTTTAAATATTGAAGAACTAGCGAAGATTGAAGGGTATAAGAATTGCATTAATTAAAAAGTTTGCAAAATTACGCTGAGTTTTAAAATGATTAAGGCTATGTTTAAAATTATTTTATTGACACTATTACTTGGATTTACCAATAAATCCAAAAACACAATGTCTGGTTTGCATATCTAACACAAATTTCTTCATTTCTTTTATGGACTATTTAATATGAAGATATAGAAAAATGGATCATAGACAAATCAAGTTGGATGCCCAGCCTAAAACTTAAGCCATTGTATTAAATGAGGACTTATTTAGAAGAAAGAATTGAATGGTATGACGACAATTATAGAAATGGCAATGCTTTAATCTCTGATAAGCAGTTCGACCAACTTGAAAAGAATTTATTAAGAACAAACCCTAATTGTGATTACTTTAAAAAGAAAAATAAACTAGTTTTACCTTCATTAGAAAAGGATTCACTAGATGAATTTTTGAAAGGATTATTAGTAGATACCAGATTATTAATTGAACCAAAAATTGATGGTTGTGCTGTTGCTTTGCAATATAGGGATGGAGCCTTGGAAAAAGCAATTTCAAGGAGAGGGGCCGACGTTACTAGTAAACTTATTAATGTTCAAGACATTCCCAACAATCTCCCTTTACGAGGAGTTCTTCAAGTTAGAGGGGAATTATATGCACCCAACCAAAGTCCAAATGTCTCGCAGAGAATTACTTCTGGATTTCTAAGAGCTAAAGAAGGATTTTCTGAAAGTCTTAGCTTCTGCGCATTCCAAATACTTAATTCAAAACTTAACCAGTATGAGTCCAAAAAGAGTCTTTATAAGCTTGGCTTCACGATCCCTCTGGGTATTTCATGCAACTTTACCAGCCAAGTTCAAGTATTTAGAAAGAAATGGCTAGAAGGTAAGCTTTTTAGGAATTATCCAACTGATGGAATAGTAGTAAAAATAAACTCTAGAAAATTACAATTAATTAGAGAAAAATCAAATTCAGATTATCCTTATTGGCAAATGGCAATAAAAAGTTAATGGAATTAATACACCAGATTTTTCCTACTTGGGATATTTACGTGGACATGTTTTTGCTTGGTTTTGGAACTTACGATTTTCTGAGAATTAAGAAAAAAATAAAAACTAAATAAAGTTTTTAAATCATCCCTGGTCCTTAAGCATTGATTTAAGTTGTTCGGTATCTAATTGTTCAAGATAATTTCTCATTGCCAACCAAGATCTTCTGCTTTCTAACTTTCCACTTCGTTTAAATAAATTTGCGGAAACTTGATCTATCAATTCTTTATGGGTCATATTTATATTCTTCATCAAGTTCAATTACAACACCATTAAAAAATTCTGCTAATAATTTTGATGGGTCTTGCATAGATATCTTTCTGTCTACTTTTGATAATTTCTTTTTGATTGGATTTAAGTTAGTCATACAGATTCAGGTAATTCAAGTTCTTCAAAAGTCCAACCTTCTAATTGAAGGTCATGCCATTTATCCCAAGCATTATCCAAATACATTTGAGTGGATGATTTAATTGCCATTGGTTCGCCAAGATCATTTGCATAATATGTATGAGCAAAAATTCTCATACTATTTCTTGGAGATTTTTTATTCCTTATAAATAAAATTAATCTGCTGCGGTCTGGGCTAAGCAACCAACCACTTGGGGACTCATTACGATAACCGTAAGAAAAATTAGTCCAAACATTAGCTCCTCCTAAGGTCATTTTTGGTAATACATGTGTACTATCAATATAAATACATTAGAAATGGATCGTCAAGTATTTTGGCAAATAAATTATTTACACTGATAAAAATAAAAAAAGCTCATTTATTCCAAAAAAATAAAATACCCACCAAAAGCCTGTTTTAGCAGGCATTTTGATAGGCAACACCGGATCTCCGTCAGTTCTCTGTTGCATCGACCTGGAAATGCCAGAAGAGGATACAAAGTGGGCTTTCGTTTCCGATTACAAGATCGGTTTACTACCGCATCACGACAGTTTCCTCATGTCGAAAGAGAGTCAGATCAGAGCACATAAAGAAGAACTTAACCAAAGATCCAGTAATCTAACTCTAACTTATTTTTTTATGCATTTGGAGATGGCCAAATGTCTCTTACCATAGTCAATAAAATTTGAGCTTCATCATATCTTTCTGAATGCGTTTTACCATTTAATAAAAATGTGATGTGAGCCATTTTTCTTCCCAGAATTTCGCGAGATTTGCCATAACAATGAATATTAGAACCCTCAATTTCAGATAACATTTTAATTCTGGTTTCCATTGAGATTGGGAAATTCTTTTTTAACCCCAGTAGATTTATCATAATTGCACCTTCACACTTCATTTTAATTTCAGGTGGCATTATCCCAGAAGAAATGCAAACATATTGATCAAACTGACTTGAAGTGCAAGCTTCAATAGAGAAATGAGCTGAGTTATGTGTTCTAGGAGCTATTTCATTAATTAAAAGACCATTATCTCCATAGAAGAATTCAATAGCTAAAACTCCAACGTAATTCAGTTCATTGACTATTGAAGAGAAAATATTTATTGCAAATAAGTTCAAATCATATTCATTTGTTCCAGGTGCAAGAACCCAATCACAAACATGGTTTGATTGGAACGTCTCAACTATTGGAAAAAATCTTATCTTACCGGTCCTATCTCTCGAACCAACAAGAGCCAATTCTTTTTCATACTCTATCCATTCTTCTATTAACCATTCATTAGAACTATTCTCTGTTAAAAAAGAATTTAAATCTTCTTTTGTCTTTATTTTCCTGTTCCCTTTGCCGTCATATCCACCTTTATTTGATTTTGCCATTAGAGGAAAAGTCCAATTATTGATTTCCTCATTCGATAGATTTTTAAAATCTTCAATACTTATCCATTTTGGGCAGGGAATATTCATTCTGTCTATTAATTTTTTTTGAGAAAACCTATCTACTAATGGCTTAATTGCATTAAGGCTTGGAACAAAAATATCTTTATTGTCAATTAAATTTAATTTATCAATTTTTATCCACTCATTTTCAAAAATTATTTTTTCACACTCATTAATTAATGATTTATTACCTCTTATCTTTAAAGGATCAGCTTCTATGACATGATCTGCTTTTAAACCAGCAGGATCATCACAAGATTTTGTTTGCACACATACTTCTAGATCTCTTTTTTTTGCTGCCTCGGTTAACATCAAAGCTAGTTGACCACCTCCAATTATTCCTAGGGAATAATTTTTCTTAATATCGTTTATATTTTTTTTAAAACTCATAGCATGATTTTATTACCATTTGTAATTCTTAACAACTGAATTTTTAAGGATCTAAAGCTTAGATTTTGCTAATATATAAAGTATTTAATACCAAATATTTATAAATTTTAACTAGGTAATCAATCGTGAATAAGAGAAAAATATTAGTCCCATTAGGTGATAAGTCATACGAAGTAACTCTAGAAGCAGGGATACTGAATAATATCAGCGAAGAACTTTTAAAAATTGGAATAACAAAGAATAGAAAAATACTTGTGATTTCAAATGAAGAAATATCAAACTTGTATGGAGAAAAATTTTTAAATAATTTAAAAGATAATAAATTTCAGGCCAAAATGTTCCTTATCAAGGCTGGAGAATCATATAAAAACTTAAAAACCTTAAGTGAAATATACGATGCAGCATTTGAATTTGGCTTAGATAGAAATTCAATAATTATTGCTCTTGGAGGAGGAATTGTTGGAGATGTAAGTGGTTTTGCAGCTGCGACTTGGCTGAGAGGTATCGAATATATTCAAATTCCAACAACATTATTATCAATGGTTGATTCATCTGTGGGAGGAAAAACAGGAGTAAATCATCCAAAAGGTAAGAATTTAATTGGAGCTTTCAATCAACCTAAAGCAGTTTTTATTGATCCAGAAACTTTAAAAAGTTTGCCCAAAAGAGAATTTAGTGCAGGTATGGCCGAAGTAATAAAATACGGAGTAATAAGAGATAAAGAACTTTTCGAATACTTAGAAATTGAAAAAAACAAAAATGAACTTATAAATCTCAAAAATGAATATCTAATTAAAATAATTAATAGTTCAATTAAAACAAAGTCTCATATTGTTTCTCAAGATGAACATGAAAATGGTGTTAGAGCAATATTGAATTATGGACATTCTTTTGGTCACGTTATTGAAAATTTATGTGGATACGGCAAATTTCTACATGGTGAGGCAATATCAATTGGTATGAATATTGCGGGGGAAATAGCAATTGAGAAAGGGTTATGGTCTAAAGATGAATTAGAGAGACAGAAGAATCTTTTGAAGAGTTACGATCTTCCTACCGAGATCCCCAAAATAAATAAAGAAGAGGTTCTAACAATACTTATGGGCGATAAAAAAGTTCGTGATGGCAAATTGAGATTTATATTACCGAAAGAAATTGGTGCTGTTGATATATATGATGACGTAGAAGATTCATTATTTTTGAAGTTTTTTTCTTAACGAAAGCAGGTTGTATTTATATTCATTTTCTTCTCATTAAACTTTTTAAAAACAAACCACTTAAAATCACCTAAACAAAGAGGATCAACGAGTCTAAGTAATGCCTCTCTTCTTAGAAGGGCATTTGATAAATCCTCTTTAATTTCTTTCTGAATCCCATAAAGTCTTTCTGCCAATCCAAGTGCCAACAAAGCCTCTCCTTGTTTAGTTATTCCAACAGTATCAAATCCAAGAGTTTCAGCATCATTAATTAAAGTTTCTATGCAGACATGAGATGTTAAATCGCAATTTCCAGGAGAATCTAGGACATTATTCGTCATTTTTTGATTTTCATAAGAAACTATCGTCCCATCAGAATTCTTAGAGGTGTAGTATTTTTTGGCTTCTTTAGCGTAATCAATTATCAATAAAATACCATTATTAATTTTTTGATAAATAGCTTTTAACCATTTTGAGTTATCTATATGCCATTCTGTCGCCCATCCTTCAAGAGCATCTTCAGGCGGAACAGTGATTCCCAACTCACTTTTAGCAAGTTCAATACTTTTTCTCAATTCACTTGTAATTGGCATTTCATCAAAATATAATTTGTGAGATTTTTTGTCTATAGAAACTGCTTGTCGAAGTAATTTTCCTTTTGAGAAGGTTATTCTCTCTACTGGCAAAGCATCCAAAACCTCATTTGCAAGAACAATTCCATTTATATTATTTTCCTCTACTTCTTCCAAACCTTTCCATAAAATATCAATGCCTAAGTTTAAAAATTCTTTCAATTTATTTTTTTGTTTTTCTACCATCCCTTCATTAGGTTCAATAATTACAAAAGAAACTCCTTCCAAAAGATTCTTGTTATTTTCTAAAAAATATTTAATTAATCCACTCATAAAGCTTCCATCTCCTGCTCCAAATTCAATTACAGCTAATTTCTGATCAGATAAAAAACTATTTTTGAACTGAATCAACCAATCTTCTATTTGTTTACCAACCAAAAAAGCAAAATCATTAGATAAAGAGGGTGATGTGACAAAATCTCCTCGAACGCCTAACTCAGCTTTACCGCTGCCGTAATAACCATTAATAGGATCATTTAATGCGAAATTCATAAAGTCATAAAAACTTATAGTCCCACCAATTTTTATTATTTTTTTTACTAACCAATCTGGATTATTCGCGGGTAAGCTATTCATCGGCGAAAATATAAAAAGACAGAACTTATTTATGCCTTCAAAGATTAACTATTTATTAGGAATATTTCTATCTATATTAGTTTTAATTTCACATAAACCCGTTTTCGCTATAAATAATCCAAATCTCTTACCAGAAGAAAAAACACCAGTAATTGATTTAGCTAAAACATTAAGCCCTAACCAGAAAAAATCTTTAGAGGAAAAGCTCAATAATCTAGAAATTGAAAGTGGGTGGAAAATTAAATATTTATCTCAGTTTGAAAGTTCTCCTGGTAACGCAATAAAGGACTATTGGGATTTAGATGAGACAAGTTTGTTGATAGTTGCGGATCCTAGAGGGGGAAATTTGCTGAACTTTAACGTCGGAGAGGCTTATTTTAATTTTATGCCAAGGTTATTTTGGGTTGAACTTCAAACAAGATTTGGCAACCAATATTATGTTAAAGATCACGGTGAGGATGGTGCAGTATTAGATGCAATTGATTCAGTAAAGATTTGCCTTGAAAGAGGGGGATGTCAAGTTGTCCCTGGCCTACCCAAAGAGCAATATATATGGACTTTATGTACATCTATTCTTGGAGGCTTAGTAGCAGGTTTCGCATCTGCTCCAAGAAAAGAAGGTCAAGTCATATCAATTGGATTTTTAGCTCTTCTTTCTCCTTTGTGGGGAATGTTATTTGGAATTTTTGGTTTGGCACCGATAATTTCTAGAACAAATGACTTATTACCTTTATTTAAAAATTGTTTAGCTTTTACAGCCGCAGGAATTGCGGGTTATATCTTGTCTCAAACATTATTTTCAAGATATGAAAAGCCCAAAAATACTTAAAATATGAACAAAAATATCTAATCCTAAAAAAATTTTTCTTCTTCACGAATTTCACCAGATTCTGAATACCATCGATGAGAAACATGACTTAATCCCTTTTTTTTAAACTCAATCCATGAAAAGTTAATTAGTAATTTCCCATCTTCATCAGTTTTATATCTTGGCACCACAGCAGTATTGAAATAAACTGTTCCTTTGCTATCAATTTCAAACATCTCTCTTAAACCAAGATTTCTTTTAAGCCGGTTGTGCATATGACCAAAAATTACAAGATCAACTTTTCTTCTCTTTTGTATTTGAGAAATAGCCACAGACAAATCTCTATCTCCCCAATCTAATGAGGGTAATTTCCAGTCTTTCCCGCAAATGCTTTTAGGTTCTGAGCCTAAACCCGAGGGGCCAGCATGAGACATAATTATTAAAGGTAAATCTTCGACACTCTCTTCTGAACATTTGATAATTTTATTTATTGAATCTTGTTCGGTGATAGGTCCATAAACACCTTTAACTTCTTTCGAAAGATAATAGCCACCGCCAGAACTACATGGTCTAGCAGACAATAAATTTATTTGATTATCAAAAACTTTCAAATCCCATGCACAATATTTTTCACCAAGAACACGTATTTGCTTTGAGAGAGTTTCGCCTGTAGAATCTTTCCCTCTATCATGATTCCCTAAAATCACAAAAGTAGGAATTTTGATCTCGTTGATTTTTTTAATTATTTTGACACTCCCATCAGAAATATCACCAACAAATAAAACAATATTTGGTTTGATAATCGATAAAACTTTCAAGTCTAATTCAGACCATTGACCATGACAGTCACCAACAATAGCAATTTTTAAATTTGTCAGAATTTTTTCTGTTTAAAGGCATATAATCTATTTAGAGATATTCTAAATCCTGACCAGTATAACTTCTACTGCAAAACAGAAATCAGTTCAAAACGAAGAGGATTTGATTTCTGAAATAAAGGAGCGTTGCAAAAAAGCTAATGCAATTATTCTTGCGCACTATTATCAAGCTCCAGAGATTCAGGAAATTGCAGATTTTATTGGCGATTCATTAGATCTATCTAGGAAAGCTGCTAATAATGATGCAGATATAATAATTTTTTGCGGCGTGCACTTTATGGCCGAAACCGCAAAAATACTTAGCCCTAATAAAACAGTCTTATTACCAGATATTAACGCAGGATGCTCATTAGCAGACGATTGTCCCTCAGATAAATTTCAAAAGTTCAGGCAAGAAAATCCAGATCACTATGTCGTAAGTTATATAAATTGCACTGCAGAAGTAAAAGCTCAAAGTGATCTGATATGTACAAGCAGTAATGCAGTCTCATTAATTAAAAAGATACCTGAAGATAAAAAGATAATATTTGCTCCAGATCAGAACCTTGGTAGATGGGTAAAGAAAAATTCAGGAAGAGATCTTAAATTATGGCCTGGCAGCTGCATTGTTCATGAATCATTTAGTGAAGAAGCACTTCTAAAACTAAAATTTCAAAATCCAGGATCAAAAGTCATTGCTCATCCTGAATGTAGTCAAAATTTACTAAATCTCTCAGACTTTATTGGATCAACAAGTAAGCTGCTTGATTTCGTAAGTAAAGATCCATCTAAAACTTACATGGTACTAACTGAACCTGGAATAATTCATCAAATGAAAAAGAAAGAACCTAACAAAATTTTTATTGAAGTCCCTGACATTGAAGGTTGTAAATGTAACGAGTGTCCATATATGAAATTAAATACTTTAGAAAAAATTCTAGATTGTTTGAAAAACAATTCACCATCTATCGAACTTGACCCAGAAATAATAAGAAGAGCTTATGTACCGATAAAGAGAATGCTGGATATGAGCAATTAATTTAATGCAAATACCTGATCTTTTTTATTAATTTTATGGAATGCATTAAGGTTTGAAGTGTTTGGATTAAATTCACTTATCTGATTATTTCTTTTAATTATATTTACTAGCTCTTTTTCACCAGCTCTATATTGTTTATCTTTTCTAGTTCCAATTTCTCTTTGGAGAATGGGATTTATATTCATTCTTACTTCTATGTCTGGAATAATTCCAGATTTGTTTATATCAGTCCCGTTCGGAGTTAAATACTTAGCGACTGTAACAGTTAGACCAGAACCATCAACTAAAGTTCTCATGGATTGTACTAGACCTTTACCAAACGTTTTCTTCCCAACTAATTTTCCTCTTTTATTATCTTTTATTGCACCTGAGACTATTTCACTAGCACTGGCAGAACCCTCATTAACTAGAACAACAAGGGGCTTTTTTGTTAGAGCTTGACCGTTTCCTTTTTTTGTTTCTTTTAAACCATCTTTACTTACTGTACTTACTATTACTCCTTTGTTAATGAAGTGCCTTGAGATATCAATGCTTGATTCTAATAAACCTCCTGGATTACTTCTCAAGTCAAGAACATATCCTGCTACTTTTTTTGTTTCTAAATCCTTGATAGCCTCTTTAGTCTCTTTTGATGCATTTGCATTGAATTGTTTAATTCTTACATAGCCAATTAATAAGCCCTTTTTGGTTTGATTGACTTTACTTGATACAGATTTTATTTCAATTTTTTCTCTTGATAAGATCTTAAAAAAGGATTTAGAACCTCTAAGAATTCCAAGCTTAACTTTAGTACCTCTTTGTCCTCTAATTAATTTCACTGCCTCCTCTATATTCATGCCTTCAGTAGAAATATCATCTATGGATAATATTTTATCTCTAGCTTTAATTCCAGCTTCAAATGCGGGTGTACCTTCTATAGGAGAAATAATTATTAAATCATCAGATTCTTTATCTTTAACTATTTGAATACCAACTCCAGTTAATTCACCAGAGGTGTCAATTCTCATTTGATTGAATTCCTTAGGTTCTAAAAATCTTGTATAAGAATCATCTAATTTAGAAAGCATATTTCTTATCGCAACATATGCTTCATTGCTATCTGAATATGTTTTTGATAAAACTTCTTTTCTTAGAGAAATCCAATTAGACTTTTGAAATTTACCGCTTGAATCAAGAAAATCTCTATATACAATTTGCCAAACATGATCAATTACTTCTTTATAACCATTATTTAAAACAGTTGCCTCTGCAAAATTATTTAAAAATAGCCCAGAAAAGGCTGTCGTAAATAGAATTATAAATTTTTTTTTAAGCAATTTTCTTATCTTCAAAGAATTTATTTTTTCTATTATAAAAAGAATTTATTTATAATTTCAAAAAATTGACAAATCCTCAAGGATCAATCCACTTCCCATCATCCTTAATAAGTTGGATTAAAGCATCAACCCCCTCATCTTCAGGTACTCTTTTTATCTCTTCTTTCCTTCTATATAAAGCAATAGTTCCTTTACCTTTCCCAACATAGCCATAATCAGCATCTGCCATTTCTCCTGGCCCATTAACAATACATCCCATTATTGCTATATCTAGACCCGTTAAATGTGAGGTGGCGTTCCTAACTTTATCTACAACTTCTTCTAGATTGAAAAGTGTTCTACCACAACTAGGGCAACTGATGTATTCAACCATTGTTTTTCTTAATCCTAAAGATTGCAAAATTGAATAGCACACTGGTATTTCCTTTTCTGGAGCTTCTGTTAAGGAAACCCTGATGGTATCTCCTAATCCCTCTGCTAAAAGCGTTCCAATTCCAGCAGTACTTTTAATCCTTCCATAATCACCATCACCAGCTTCGGTCACTCCCAAATGTAAGGGATAGTTATATCCTTCTGAGTCAAGCCTATCTGCAATCATTCTGTAAGCTGCCATCATGACCGGAGCCCTAGAAGCTTTCATAGAAATAATTATGTTATGAAAATCAAGCTCATCACAAATTTTGACGAACTCCATCGCAGATTCTGTCATTCCTAATGGCGTATCTCCATAAGTAAAAAGCATCCTCTCAGATAGAGATCCATGATTAACTCCAATCCTAAGAGCTTTTTTTTCAGTCTTTAAAACTTCAACTAAAGGGGTAAATCTTTTAAGTATTGTTTGTTTAATAGTTTCAAATTCCTCATCTGTATATTCAGTTCTTGTAGGGTCTGATTTTTCAAAAACAAACAATCCCGGATTAATTCTTACTTTATCAACATGTTTTGCAACCTCCATTGCAATTTTCATACCATTATGGTGAACATCAGCTACCAAAGGGGTGGTGATATTATTTTCTAATAATTTTGCCTTTATATCTCCTACTGCTTTTGCGTGCGCCAAGGAAGGGACAGTTAATCTTACTATTTCACAACCTACATCATGAAGTCTTTTGATAGCTAAGTAAGCATTTTCGACATCCATAGTATCTTCATTTATCATCGATTGAACTCTTACTGGATAATCACTCCCAATAGCTACATCACCAACCATTACTGTTCTAGTTATCCTTCTCTCAATATGAGTTGAATATCTTTTGGAGAGACTATTAACCTCTTTTGATTGAGTTAATGACATTAAAATTCTTGATATTCAAAAAGGATTCACTAAATTATACGGCATATAGTTTACCACTTACATTCTCTAAGTCTTTCAAAGTTAGATGGTAAGGTTTATTAATTTCTTTTGAAGGAAATCTCAACAAATAAGATGGATGAAAAATCACCATAATTTCTCTTCCATCTTTTTTAATCCATTGACCTCTTAAATTACTTATAGGATCTTTAACTTCTAAAATAGCTTTCATAGCAGTAGAACCAGTAAGTAATATAAATTTTGGATCAACTATCTTTATTTGCTGTAATAACCATGGTTTATGAATATTAATTTCTCTAGCAGTGGGTTTTCTATTATTTGGTGGACGACATTTAATTACATTACAAAAATAAACATCCTTCTTATAGTCAATCCCAGCTTGTATTAATAATTCGTTTAATAACTTACCAGATTTACCTACATAAGGTTTTCCTTCTAAATCTTCCTGTACTCCAGGTGCCTCACCAATTATTAACAAATCTGCAAATACACTTCCTCTCCCAATTACCAACCTTTTCACCGAAAATAAAACTTATAAAATTTTATTTTAAGAACTCAAAACATGAAAATAAAATAGATTAAGAAAATGAACTAAATTAAACCATTGTGTGATAGTTTTATCTATTCTTAATTTATGCATTTGTCATTATTAAAAGTCATATTTGAAAAGTCATAAGTCAATGAGTCACGTTAATTTATCTGATCGGGCACTTTCAATTGAGCCTTCTCTTACATTGCAGATAAGTGCAAAAGCAAATCAATTATCTGCAGAAGGAGTAGATATTTGCAATTTAAGTGCAGGAGAGCCTGATTTTGATGCCCCAAAAGAAGTTATAAAGGCTACAAGTAAAGCTATATTTGATGGATTTACAAAGTACGGGCCTGCAGCAGGGAATTTAGATCTACGAAAAGCAATTGCAAATAAACTTCAAATTCAAAACGATTTAAATTATGAATTTGAAAATGTAATGATCACAAATGGTGCTAAGCAAGCAATATATAATCTTTTCCAAGTTTTGTTAAATACTGGAGACGAAGTTATTATTCCTTCTCCATACTGGTTAAGTTATCCCCAGATGGTTAGATTGGCTGGTGGAAAGCCAATCTTTACAAATTCTTCTGCTGAAGATGGATTTAAAATAAATTTAGAAGACTTGAAGTCTAAAATCTCCACAAAAACTAAATTTATAATTATCAATTCTCCTAATAACCCTACTGGAAGAGTAATGTCGAAGGAAGAATTATTGCAAATTGCCGATTTAGCCAGAGAAAATCCAAATATCAATATTCTTTCTGATGAGATTTACGAGCTAATCCTTAAAAAAGAATTTAAACACTACAGTTTATCTTCATTAGCAAATGACCTAAAAGATAGGATTTTTATAATAAATGGGTTTGCGAAAGGATGGGCTATGACTGGCTGGAGAATAGGTTATTTAGTAGGCCCCAAAGATGTAATCAAAGCATCCTCAGCATTACAAAGTCAAAGTACAAGTAATGTTTGCTCTTTTGTTCAAAAAGGTGCTTTAGAGGCTTTAAAAATTAATAATGAATTTTTCTCAATAATAAATAGCCATTATGATCAAAGAAGAAGTCTTCTTTATGAGGGCCTTAAGAATATAAATGGGATTTATATTGAAGAACCTAATGGAGCATTTTACGCATTTCCAAGATTACCTGACTCCTCAATTGCTTCTGTTAATTTCTGCAATAAAGTTCTTCAAGATTACGGATTAGTTGTAGTACCTGGAAAAGCTTTTGGGGCTGACGAATGTATTAGGATATCTTGCGCAAATTCAGAAGTTAAAATAAAAGATGGTCTAGAAAGACTTGAAAAAGCTATCTCTGAATACTATTAATTGAAACTAAAAAATGTTTAATTTAAAGAATTTCCTACTAAGTTCATCTCTATTTTTTTTTATTTTTTCATCGCCTTTATTTTCAAATCCCAAAGTTTTAAAAGTTGGAGCAATACCTGATCAAAACCAAGATGTTTTGGACAAAAGATTTAATTTATTTTCAAAAGAATTATCCAAACAACTTGATGTAGAAGTTAAATACATTCCTGTTATTAATTATGTTGCAGCAGTAACTGGATTTAGAACTAAAGATTTAGATTTAGTTTGGTTTGGCGGTTTATCAGGAGTTCAAGCAAGATTACAAACTCCTAATTCAATTGTTATCGCTCAAAGAGATATTGATAAGGAATTTAAAAGTGTTTTTATAGTAAACAAGAATTTAAAACTTAATTCGATTTCAAACATTAAAGGACTTAAAAAACTAAAGAATACAAGATTTACTTTTGGCTCTGAAAACTCAACTTCTGGAAGATTAATGCCAGAATATTTTTTAAATCGAGCAGGAGTAGAAATTAAACACTTCAAAGGGAAAAAAGCAGGTTTTAGTGGGAGTCATGATGCAACTATAGCTTTAGTTAATAGTGGGGCATTTGAAGCTGGAGCTTTAAATAAACAAGTTTGGGAAAACAATCTTAAAAATAATCCCAAAAGAACAAGAAATTTAGAATTATTCTGGATCACCCCAGAATATGTTGACTATCATTGGGTAGCGCAAGGGGATCTTGAAAATAGATTCGGGGAAGGGTTTACAAAACAACTTAAATCAGTAATTCTAAATTTAGATATAAATCAAGAATCACATAAACAGATATTAGATATGTTCAATGCAAAAAGATTTATAAATGCAGAAGTAAAACAGTATAAAAATATAATGGAAATCGGGAGAAAGTTAAATAAAATTAGATGAATAATACTCTTTTAGAATTAAAAAATATATCTTATAAATACAAAAATAATCTAATTCTTAATAAAGTAAATTTAAAAATATATTCAGGAGAGAAAATTGCACTTCTAGGTAAAAGCGGTTCAGGAAAAACTACACTTATATCAGTACTTAATGGCACTATAAAGCCAACTCAAGGTGAGGTTAAATTATTCAATAAAAGTTTTGAGGAATTAGATAGAAAGCAGAAACGAAAGATAACAACTATTTGGCAAGATTTAAGATTAATAGAAGATCTCTCAGCAGAACAAAATGTTAATTGTGGACTACTAGCGGAAAACAATTTTTATTTCGCTTTGAAAAATTTGCTAAATATAAGTTCTTTTAAGATGGCGCATAAATATATGCAATTATGTAGACTTCATAAATCTATTTATGACAAACAAATTAGAAACCTATCTGGAGGGCAAAAACAAAGGGTAGCTATAGCTAGGTCATTAATTCAAGGATCAGATATATTACTTGCAGATGAGCCTTTTAATAATTTAGATCCCAAATTGATAACAACAATTAAGAACCTGCTGCTAGAAAATGTAGATAAAAATAATATAAAAAAATCCCCAAAGACTGCATTAGTTACATTACATAGATTAGATTTGCTGAACGATTTCGATAAAGTTATTGGAATAAAGGATGGTAAAATTTTTTTCAATATTAAAAGAAATAACTTAAAGAAGCTTCACTTAGACAAAATATATTAATTAGTTGAATAAATTAAAATTAAACTATACCTCATTATCTTTTCTTCCAATTTTGGTATGCATACCTCTAGGGTATCAATTAATAAACAATATTCATTTTGGAGGATTTAAATTATTCCAAGAATTATTAATTTCTGCATTTAATCCGAAGATCGATAATGAAATTATTATTATCGTAATTAAACGATTAAATGAAACTATTTTAATTGGTTTTTTTAGTTGGTTAGTAAGTATTATTTTTGGAGCAATTTTTGGAATAATATCCTCAAATATTTTTTATAAAATCTTTAATATTCCAAACTTTTTCTGCCGCATAATAAGGTTTTTCCTAACAATAATTAGATCTATTCATGAAGTAGTTTGGGGAATAGTATTAATGCAAATATATGGAATAAATTTTTCATTAGGAATAATAGCTATATGTATACCTTATATTGCTGTAAATTCAAAAGTTTTTGCTGAACAATTAGAAACTATTGACTACAAAAGTTTTGAATCTATAAATCAAATAAATGCACCTAATTTATCTTCTTTATTAACAATAATATGGAATCCAATAATAAATACATTTAAAAACTTTGGCTTATATCGATTAGAGTGTTCAATAAGAAGTACAGTCATTTTAGGACTTTTTGGGTTTGGAGGAATAGGTACTAGTATTTTTTTATCTTTCCAAACTTTGAATTTTAGAGAGTTATGGACTTATTTATGGTCCTTAGCAATTTTAATAATTCTTTCTGGATTAATATTCAAAAAAATAAAATTTAATAATATAAATAAAATCCTATCTATTCTACTTATTGTAGTTTTTTTCATAACAATTTTATTTTCTTTTTCATATTTTCTTTATTTTATTATTAATAATAATTTTGAAAATTTTAATTCCGTTACTTCTCTATTTAAATCAAGCTCAGATTTAGGATTATTAGATTTCTTAAAACTTATATTAGAAACAATAATTTTAAGTCTTTTATCAACAGGAATCGCAATTAGTTTACCTCCATTAGTAATAGGAATTTTTAACAACAATACTTCTAAAATTTTTATAAAAATTTTTGCATTTTTATTACGTTTAATACCTACACCTGTAATACTTCTAATTCTTTTAACTTTTAATAATCCTTCTTTATCTTTGGCAGCTTTAACATTAGGTCTTCACAACGCTGGCATTACAAGCAAATTACTTTTTACAAATCTAGAAAGCCAAGACAGGAGAAATTACATTGCAATGAAATCTCTAGGGATCTCAAAAAAAACTAGTTGGCTTTTAGGTTTATTTTCTCAACAAGCAAAAAGTTACTTAGCTTATTGCGCTTATAGATCTGACATCATTATTAGAGAAACTGCAATTGTTGGGGTCATTGGCAGTATTGGTCTAGGTTGGCAATTGCAAGAATCACTAAGTTCCTTTGCATGGCAAGAAGTTACCATAGTTTTAATATCTTATAGCTCAATCGCAATAGTTGGCGAATTAATAAATGGTAAAATCAAAAATAGTTTAACTTGATTTGTAAGAATAATTTGTTGAATCAAGTAATTATTTTTTTTCCAGTTATAGTGATTAGTTTACCAAAACAGCTAGTTGTAATTGGAGATAGTTCAGTTTATGGATGGGGAGATAATGAAGGTGGCGGATGGTGTGAGAGGCTTAGAAAAGATTGGTGCAACAACCAAAATGGGCCAGTAATTTATCAACTTGGTGTAAGGGGAGATGGGATAGAAAAAGTTTCATTTAGATGGGAAAAAGAATGGTCATCTAGAGGAGAAACGAGAAGAAATAAACCTAAAGCAATCCTGCTTAATGTTGGTCTTAACGACACTGCAGCAATTGGTCAGAAAAGTGGAAGACATCAATTAGATATAGATGGATTTGAATATGGATTAGAGAGACTTATTAATGAAATGAACTCTCAAACAAATGTCTTTGTTATTGGTCTGACACCTGTTGACGAAAGTAAAATGCCGTTCGCAGGATGTCTATGGTACTCAAATGATTTTTGTAATTCTTATGAAAGGAGAATGGAGGAAGTATGCCTTAATCAGAATGTCCCATTTCTTCCTACTTTTAGAGAAATGTATTCTGATAAAAGGAGTAAAGATTGGATTACGCATGATGGAATCCATCTAAATTCCGAAGGTCATTTCTGGCTTTTCCAAAGACTAAAGAGCTGGGAAATTCTTACAAAATGGAAGGAATCCTAGGTCTTACCAAATATTTTTAATTTAAAAATATGAATATAAAATAAGAGCAAAGATAGCAAAAAAAGAAGCAATACTTGTCTGAACAGAATTTACCAATTCATTACTTAATTTATATTTGTTTTGAAATTTAGCACCAATAATACTTTCAGAAAGTGTTGCCAAGAATCCAGAAACTATAACAACTACAAAATGATATTTTGTAGAAATAATTGATAGACGAAGCATTATAAAAGCCATGAATATTGATCCCAAAACACTAGCTAATGTTCCTTCTATACTTATTCCTCCTTCAGTTCCTCTCTCAACCTTTTCAAGTGAAGTAATTAAATATGTGTCTTTACCAAATCTTTTTCCAATTTCGCTGCCAAAAGTATCCGCCAACTTTGCAGCAAAACTTGCAGCAAAACCTACTTTAAACATCACTACGTTGGCAGGATTAAATTTGGTCATAATGGCAAGAAATAATCCTGTAGCTGCAGAGCCCCATACATTCTCAGGACCTCTTCTCCCACCTCTTTTTTCAGCTATACCTTGTTCTTTTTTAAATTTAAAACCTATTTTGGTAACGAGAGATCCAAATAATAAATAAAGTACAACTGATATCCATCCCTGCCAAGACAAACATCCCCACAAAATTGTACCTAAAATGCCTGCACTTATCCAACCACTTTTCGTCATCAAAGGAATCTTGCAAAATATATAAATCAAAACAAAATTAATGCAAAAACCTATAAAAAATTGATTTCTAATTAAGTCCATATTTATCTAATGCCTAAATTTCAAATCAATTCTCCACTGATTTAGAATTGATGATGCGTTAATACTAGCCGTTGAAGTTCTTAGGATAGTGTCCGAAAGTTTAACAAAGGCAATATTATTTTTATTAAAAAAATCAATTTCTTTAGAAGACCATCCCCCTTCAGGGCCAATTACATTCCAAAAAATACCTCCTTTTTTATTTACAAATTCTTGTTTTTTTCTTAACCATTGATTTAAGTCATAACTAGTATCTTCTCTAGTTATAGAAACTGAAACTCTTTCTTGACTATCTCTACTTTTTAGCCATTCAATAATATCCATACCATTTAAAATAGATGGTTTCCATAATCTCTCACTTTGCTCAACTGCTTCTTTGATAATTGAATTCCATCTCAAAAGTTTTCTAGAAAAATTTAAATTTTTCTTTACCTGTCTTTCTGAAAATAATGGCTGTATAAAATCAATTCCTATTTCAGTACACATTTTTAAAATATCCTCAAAACCACTTTTTGGTACAACAACAGCTATGCCTAATAAATAAATTTCTTGTTTTTGAAATAAGTAAGGTTTTTTTAATTGAATTATTTCTAAACAATCATTTTTAACTTTTATAGCTTTCCATAATGAACCCTCTCCGTTAGCAATAAATATTTCATTACCATTTTTTATCCTCATTACATTATTTATATAATGAGCCTCTTCTCTAGAAAGTTCTAAATTATTGTTCTTAATATTTTCAATTCTTTCAGGGGAAATAATTACTCTTGTTAAGTCTTCCATCTAAAACACTTAATCTTTGAAAACTAAATCTTCATGTTCTTCAATTGCCCAATCATTATTTTCACCCCCAATAATTAACTCTTCAATTTTTACATAGTTATTTGATATCTCATTCAAAGAATTAATTAATATATCTATTGAAATGGAGTCTGAAGTTCCAAAATCAACCCAACACCTTCCCCACAGGTTTTGATATTCCATAATTCCTAAATTATGCATTAAGGCTGGAAGAGATTCGTTTTTTTGGTCATTATCGTAGGACATCCAACTTAGATCGGAACCCTCTTCGTGAGTTTGTAAATTCTCAGAATTAAATCCACCTAACCTTCCTAAAACGTACCAACTATCGAAAACACCATCTAAATAATTTTTCTCATCTTGAGTTGGTGATTCTGAAAACCTGATCCATATCCAACAATTAAAAGGATCAACTTCCCTAAAAATAATATTCATATTGATTAATAGCTTTTTGAATTTAAAGCTATTATAAGTAAGTTATTACAAGATTAAAATTCATACCTATAACTTAATTAATAATGCTTGATTTAAAAGAAATATCTTATCAACCCCAGACTGGTGAAAGAAAAATAATAGACAATTTAAATTTAAAAGTTCATGAAAATGAAATCATTTTAATTTGCGGAAATAGTGGTTCCGGGAAAACAACTCTACTCGAAATAATTAGTGGATTAACAAATCCACAAAAAGGAAAAATTATTTGGAAGAATAAAATTTTATCTCCTAGACAAAGAAGATGGTTTTGTGGAATAGTATTCCAATTTCCTGAAAGATACTTTATTGGTACAACCATTGGGAAAGAATTAAAAATAGGGCATAAATCTTTAAGAGAGAAAAATATAGAAATAGTTTTAAATAAAGTTGGTTTGAAAGAAATTAATCTGACCCAACCGCCAGAACAATTAAGTGGCGGACAACAAAGAAGATTAGCTGTAGCAGTTCAACTTCTTAGAAACCCCTCGATTCTTTTATTTGATGAACCAACTGCTGGATTAGACTATTCAATGAGAAATGATGTGAAAAATTTAATTCTTGATTTAAAAAATAAAAATACTATTATTATTGTTACTCATGAACCTGCCTTATTTGAGGGAATTCCTTCTAGGATATTATTCTTGGAAAAAGGGAAAATTAAAAATTTTGTGAAAGAAAATCATGCAGGATAAGATAGTTCGGGCTACTGCAGCAAATGGAGGAATAAGATTAGTTGCTGTCTTAACAACAGAATCTTCTTTAGAAGCAAAAAAAAGACACGGTCTTTCTTATCTGACAACCTGCATCTTAGGAAGAGCATTTAGTGCTTCACTGCTTTTAGCAAGCTCGATGAAGATAATGCATGGAAGAGTTACTTTAAGAGTTAGATCTGACGGACCTTTAAAAGGATTACTAGTTGATGCAGGTAGAGACGGAAAAGTTAGGGGTTATGTAGGTAATCCTAATTTAGAATTAGACCTAGTCAAAATAGGCAATAATAAATATTCTTTTGATTTTACAAAAGCAATAGGTACAGGATATTTAAATGTAATTAGAGATAGTGGATTTGGAGAACCTTTTACAAGCACTGTTGAATTAGTAAATGGAAATATTGCTGAAGACTTAGCTTCATATTTATATCATTCAGAGCAAACTCCGTCTGCTGTATTTATTGGGGAAAAAATTCAAAATAAAAGTGTAATTTGTAGTGGCGGCTTATTAGCTCAAGTCCTACCTAAAAAAGATACTGACCCTCTACTTGTCTCACTGCTTGAAGAAAGATGTAAAGAAATAAGTTCTTTCAGCGAAGACCTATTTAAGTCAAAAGATAATCTTCTTTCGTTAATTAGAAATATATTTCCCGATATTGACGATAAATCAATCTCTGAAAAAGCTCGTTCTCAAGAAGTTAGTTTTAAATGCAAGTGTTCCAAACAAAGAAGTTTAAATGCGATGAAAATGCTTGATAAGAATGAGTTAGAGGACATCCTCAAGAAAGATGGCAAAGCGGAGTTAGTTTGTGAATTTTGTAAGAATAAATATCTTATAAATTATGAAGAAATTAAATTGATGATTGAAAAACAATCATAAAAAAATTACGCCAAGCCATAAAATAATCATGGCTGGAATACTTTGAATTTTTTGTATTGATAAAGAGTTGTTTGATACTTCCTGAATGAAAGAATTATTTTCAAGTAATCCACCGAATATTAATCCTATCGAGAGAAAGGTAACACTCCAACCCAGAGAACCTATAAATCTTTTTCCCGATTTAATTTGAGTATAGGTAAGTATTAATGTTGAGATAGAGAGTAAAAGTCTATTATTAGATTCTGGACTGATAAATAACAAAATTAAAAATAACATCCCAATAGATATTTTTATTGAAAGATTTTCAAATGAGGGGGTGGTTATTTTTGGCAGACTATACTGACTTGAGTTATTAGAGTTATTATTTAAATTTTTTATCTTAGAAAGCAGTGGGAAATTATTATTGGTAAATTGATTAATTTGTTTTTCTTTTTTTGAGGCACTCACAGCTTCGTAGCTTACATTTCCTGATTGCCTGGCTTTCAAACTCCCCATAAGTAATTGATCAAAGGAAGATTCTATTTTCGCTTTTAAAATTAAATCTTCACCAGCCTCTTTAACTTTAATATCTCTAGCCTTCTGAATATCCTCGAAATCAGCTCCTTCTTTTACACCTAAAATTTCATAAGGTGATTTTTCGTTATTGTTTTTACTACTGTTTGAATCCAAAATTTTTTACCAATACTAACAGATTAACTAATTTTATAATCCATTAAGACTTTATAAAACAATTGGTTCGACTCCACTAACAACGGGAGCAACTTTATTTAAATTCAATTGATTGTTGTCTTCAACAAATTGATTTAGATTCCACTCATTTTTGAAAAGAATAACTGGCCTATTCCAACAATCTTTAACTATTTTACAGTTGAATATTCTGCCTAGTTTTTCCATGGCTGGCCATCCATCAGAAATCCATCTTGCCAATTGATATGGCATTGCTTCAAGATTTGCATCTACACCATATTCACTTTTTAATCTGTGAGTTACTACCTCCAGTTGCAATTGACCAACAGCTGCAAGTATAGGGTCTCTTTTGCTCTCATCAAAGTCATAAAGAATCTGAACAGCGCCTTCTTCTCGAAGTTCATTAACACCTTTTCTAAAGTTTTTAAATGCTGATGGATTTGGATTTCTTAGCCAGCTGAATATTTCAGGACTAAAGGATGGTATACCTTCGTACTCCAGATAAGAACCAGTATAAAGAGTATCTCCAATAGAAAACATACCTGGATTATTTAAACCAATAACATCTCCAGGATAGGCATCATCAACTACTTCTCTATCTTGCCCAAATATTTTTTGTGGTCTTGATAACCTAATTGTTTTTCCAGTTCTAGAATGTTTAACTGACATGTCCTTTTCAAATTTTCCAGTACAAACTCTTATAAAAGCAACTCTATCTCTATGCTTTGGATCCATATTTGCCTGAAGCTTAAAAACAAACCCACTAAATTCATCGCTTGCAGGTTCAATATCCCCTTTATTACTATTTCTTGAAGTTGGCTTTTGAGCCATTTTTAAGAAACTATCTAAAAATGGTCTTACACCAAAATTAGTCATCGCAGAACCAAAGAAAACTGGGGTTAAAGAGCCATTAAAAACTTTTTCTTTTTCAAATTTCGATCCCGCCTCATCAAGAACCTCTAACTCTTCAAGTGAGTTTTCAAGTAAATCTCTCTCCACATATTTTGATAGTTCTTTATCTTCAAGACTTAATCTTTTCTCATTAGATTGTTTTCCTCTCACGGCTTTATCAAATAAAATCACCTCTCTCGAAAATCGATCAATAACTCCCCTAAATTCCTCGCCACTCCCTATTGGCCAGTTAATAGGTAAAGTATCTAATCCAAGTTCTGATTCAATTTCATCGAGTAAAGAAAATGGCTCTCTTCCTGGTCTATCCATTTTATTTATGAAAGTAAATATTGGTATTTTTCGCATCTTGCAAACCTCAAACAATTTTCTAGTTTGAGGTTCTAATCCCTTAGCAGCATCTTCCAACATAACTGCATTATCAGCAGCAGCTAATGTTCTATAAGTATCTTCGGAGAAGTCTTGGTGTCCTGGTGTATCTAATAGATTGATGACTGATTTTTGATATTCAAATTGCAAGACAGTTGATGTAATAGAAATACCTCTTTGTTTCTCAAGTTCCATCCAGTCTGAAGTAGCTTTTCTCTGATTGCCCCTAGCCTTTACTGCACCTGCCTGTTGAATGGCTCCTCCATATAAAAGAAGCTTCTCAGTAAGAGTTGTTTTCCCAGCATCTGGATGTGAAATAATGGCAAAATTTCTTCTTTTATTTACCGCATCCAGTATGTCCTTATTATTTAAAATGTTAGTACCTAAACTCATCTATATAATATAAAGGCCTTTCACATATTTCTTAAACATTACCATAGACTATTAAATATTTATCACCTTCTTCAAACACTTCTAAAGAAGCTAGATCATTCTCTAAAGTAAAATTTTTTAACTCTTTAAATGTATAAGAAGCTCTTAAAGATGCATAATAATCATTAGTTAAAATCTCATTATATTTAGTTGAACATTGTGCTTTTAATTCTAGAGCAGACTTTTCATCGAATGGCCTTTTTAAATCTTTGTGAAAATTTACAGTGATATTACTAGATAAAATTCTTATTGTGTTGAAGAAATCTTCAAGATTAGTAATGTGATGGATCAAGCTGTTACTTACAAGTAAACTAATTTTTTTTTTAAGTAGAAAATTACTTGATTTAATTTCTTTGATGTCAGAACAAATGTAAGATAAATTTTTTAATTTTTTTTGATTGGTAGAAATATTATTATTATTATATTCTGCTCTCAAAATCATTTCTTTAGAGCCATCTATTCCAATTACTTCAGTATTAGGCCATTTTATTGCTAACTTCTCTGAAATATTTCCTGGACCGCATCCTAAATCAACTATTAAATCTTTTTCACCAAAGGAAATATTTTTTCTCAAAAGATAATGGTTTATTTGATTAATTAGATTAAATTCCCCTTCTGAAAAATCAGCTTCATCGTAAGAAATGACTTGCTCTTTTTTTTCCATTAATTCAGGTTCAGGGATTCTTTCCATGTCCTTTTTTAAAACAAAGATTTCATAATTAACATAATTCTACACAAACCGTTAAATAGTGGTAAGAATGGTTGCAGACGCCACAGGTAGAGTTATTCTTCCATTACGGGTTATTTACATACGTTTTTTTTATCGTGACTATTGCACCAAATAAAGCTTCTTCAGAGAGCAATTCCAATAATCTTAAAAAAGATGATTTTCCAAAGACTGCGCCAGCTGCTTATCCTGTTTTTTTCAGATCTTACAGTAGGAAAACTACCTCTGGCAAAAGGGAGAACTGGAGTGAAGTAGGTGAAAGAAATTTATCGGGCTTAAAAGAATTAGGAAAACTTTCTGATGAAGAAATGATCCTAATGAGAGAAATGCAAAGCAACCAAAAAGCCCAACCTTCAGGGAGATGGTTATGGATTGGAGGAACTCCTTGGATTAATAAAAACCAAAATTTCTCTGGCGCATACAACTGTACTTCAACAAACTTAATTGA
>CACBFH010000014.1 GCA_902538515.1 uncultured Prochlorococcus sp.
TTGGAAAATTAAAAGAAGCAAAATTATCTGCTCGTAAAGCAATAGAACTTAATCCTAATTCTTCTGATGCATATTATAATCTTGGAGGAATATTAAAAGGTCTTGGAAAATTAAAAGAAGCAGAATTATCTGTACGTAAAGCTATATAACTTAATCCTAATTATGCATTTGCTCATTTAAATCTTGGAGGAATATTAAAAGATCTTGGGAAATTAAAGGAAGCAAAATTATCTGTCCGTAAAGCAATAGAACTTGATCCTAATTGCGCAAGTGCATATTTTTCTCTATCGACACTTAAATACGCTAATGAAAGTAACTTATGGATAAATACACTTTTTTCTAAAAATTTTTTAAATAACAAAAACATTCAAGATCAAATTAACATTTACTTCGCAAGAGCAAATATTCTTCATAATGATAAAAAATACCAAGAAAGTTCTAAATGCCTTCTATCTGCAAATAAATTAAAACTTGATATAAAAAAATCTCAATCTGAGAACAGAATCAATAAATCAAAAAAATTACTTATTGAAACTAATAAAAGAGAAATAAGTCAAAAAAAATCCACAAACTCTCCACAAAGCATTTTTATTGTAGGAATGCCAAGAAGTGGATCTACATTGATTGAGTCAATCCTTAGTATGAATAATGAAGTTTACGATTTAGGTGAAATTAACATACTAGAAGAATCGTTCCTAGAACAAAAACAAATTAATCAAGAATTAACTCTTACAGATATTTATTGGAAAAAAATTAGCAAATATGCAAAAAAATTCAATATCACAACTAACAAATGGTTATACAACTATCAATATGCAGGCATTATTTCAAGAGAAATAATAAATGCCAAAATTATTCACTGTTTTAGAAATCCTTTAGATAATATTCTTTCAATTTTTAGAGCAAATTTCGCTTATGGAAATGAATATTCATCATCCCTTGTTGACACTGCAAAAGTTTACATAGATCAAGAAGAAGTAATGACAGAATATAAAAATAGATTTCGATCAAAAATATATGATTTAAATTATGACTCATTAGTTGCTAATCCAAATGAAGAAATTAAATCTTTAATTTCTTGGTTGGATTGGAAATGGGAAGATAACTATTTATCACCTCATTTAAATAAACGCTCAGTATCAACAGCAAGCAATATTCAAGTACGTTCCCCCATAAATTCAAAATCAATTGGTGGGTGGAAGAACTATAAAGATATGCTGCAACCTTCTATACAAATGCTTACTCAAACTAAAAAATATAGAGACTTACTTTGAAAATATTCAAGAAAAGCAGTTCGTTTTTTCATATTAAAATTTACTTTTAATCAATATACCAAGTGTAGAGAGAACAGACTTTCTACGATTTCTATTCAGAGATAACGAAAAGGTGTCACGTAAAACTCACGTGAAACCTCATTTTTCAATCTATAACTAGGTATTAGCCGATTTTTTACTCCCACTCAATAGTCGTGAAATTTAAGCAAGAAAAAAAGTCAGTCGTATCAATACATCTCAAGGCATAATTTTAAATATTATTTCGTGTGAAACCCGTGTGAAACCACTTTTTAGATCGAGATTATTTAATAAAAACTAAAAATTAATTACTCAGTCACAGTAAATTAAACAATTTTGATTAGTTGGATGTTCTCTACATTCTTTCTCCCAAAAGTTTTGAAACTCAGGGGTACATTTTTGTAATTCTTGTGGAGTCTCATTCAAGTTTAACCCTGCATAATTGAATGCAGTTAGGTATCTTGGAAGGACATTAAATTGATTGAATAGTTTCATAAGACCTCCTAGATCTATATCTATATTGTCCTCCTATTTACTTGAAATTCATAGAGTATTATTACCCGAGTAGAAGTGCTTTGTGGTTTGTACGACTATCTTTTTCTATTCAATAGGAGTAGAAATAATTCAGGGGTCAAAAGTACTTCATCGACTTTGTGGACAGTGAGGTGCATAAGACTCGAAGAGGGCAAACAAATGCCCTCTTATTTTATTTTCAAGAAGGAAAGGTATTGCTTTGAGGTATTATCAGGAATTTTCATAAAAAATAAACTATCACTTTAATATGAATTAATGAGGAGAAAAATTATCCTTGATATTTAATGTTGCGACTTCTTCCACTACCGATTTTTATAGGAATTTATCTATTCTCTTACTGGAGATGTAGAAAAAATATTGCTGCAAGTGATAAGCAACTAAAACCATGCATTGATTGGGCATATATAAAAAATTTACCTCTTCCACCAAAACCTTCATTTGTCGAGTTTTATATTGTTTATGTTTTTTCTTTTTTTAAATTTCCCTTTGGGATAATTATTCAAACATTACCTTTCTCGAAGAAAGTAAGACACTACGAAAGAGAAATGAAATTAATATTTGATAAATGGAATTTAGAAAAAATTAAAAAAATAAACAATTAATTATTTAAGGTGTAGAGAAATTTCAAACTCTACGATTTCTCTATAGAGATAGATTTTTAACTCCATGTGAAACCTATGTGAAACATCCATTTCGAGATCCCTTGCCAATAGGTTAAAAGATTCTCGTGTGAAACCAATTTTTCTTGACTATGACAAGGTTTATACCCTACTTTTCATTCCCACTCAATCGTTCCAGGAGGTTTACTTGTAATGTCATAAACAACTCTATTAACTGAAACTACCTCATTTACAATTCTATTCGCAATCCTCTCCAATATCTGAAAAGGAATTTTTGACCAATCTGCTGTCATACCATCTTCACTAGATACACATCGTAAAACTATTGGCCATGAATATGTCCTTTTGTCACCCATTACTCCTACAGTTTTTACAGGTAACAACACTGCAAAAGCTTGCCAAATATCATTGTAAAGACCTGCTTTTTTAATTTCGTCTCTTACTATCCAGTCTGCATCTCTAAGACAATCAAGCTTTTCATTATTAACCTCTCCCAAAATTCTTATCGCTAAGCCTGGCCCTGGAAATGGATGCCTTTTAATAATTTCATCCGGCAAACCTAAAGCAGCGCCCAATTTTCGTACTTCATCCTTAAAAAGTTTTCTTAATGGTTCAACTAATTTAAATTGTAAATCTTTTGGTAATCCACCCACGTTATGATGACTTTTTATTTTTACAGCTATTCTTTCACCAGTCTTAGGATCAATATTAGTACCAGCACTTTCAATAACATCAGGATAAAGAGTGCCTTGAGCTAAGTACTGAAAAGGTCCCAATCTATTACTCTCTTCTTCAAATACCCTAATAAATTCTTCACCAATAATTTTTCTTTTTTGTTCTGGATCAGTAATCCCTTTTAATTTGGCAATAAACCTTTCCCTTGCGTTAATATATTCAACCTTAATATGAAATTTCTTATCAAAAAAATTCATTAAAAATTCTGGTTCCCCTTTTCTCATGAAACCTTGGTCTATAAACATACATGTAAGTTGATTACCGATTGCTTTATTTAGAAGAAAAGCAAGAGTTGAGGAATCAACTCCTCCTGACAAGGCAAGCAGAACTTTTTTGTTACTAACTTGCTCTCTTATCCTGGGAATAGTCTCCTCTAAATAGGTTTCGGTTGTCCAATCAGCTGCACAACAAGAAATTTTATAAACAAAATTTTTAATTACCGTAATCCCAAACTCTGAATGAATAACTTCAGGATGAAATTGTACGCCAAATAATTTCTTTACATCATGTGAAATTGCTGCATGGAGTGTATTCTCGGTATGAGCAATTTTATTAAATCCATTAGGCAAAAAATTAATTGAATCGCCATGACTCATCCACATTATAGATTTATCCTCTACATCAAAAAGGAGGTCAGATTCTTGATCTATAGTTATTGGTGCTCTACCATATTCACCTTTTTTGATTGCTGAAACAACAGATCCTCCGAGTTCTTTGACCATTAATTGCATTCCATAGCATATGCCAAGAATTGGAATTCCTAAACTAAAAATTTTTTCATCACATTTAGGAGCATTTTGTTCATATACAGAATTTGGGCCTCCACTCAAAATAATCCCTTTGGGATTAATACGATTGATCTCCTGAATTGAAATATGATTACTTACTACAAGAGAATAAACATTAGTTTCTCTAATTCTTCTTGCAATCAATTCAGAATATTGAGATCCGAAATCTAAAATTAATATTGAAGGATCTCTTTCTTTTTTTAAAAATGTTTGACTCATGTATAAAAGTTAGCTCAATTTATTTGCAAAAGCATAATGGATCACAAATTAATCTTACTGAAAATAAGAAATATACTTATTGCCGTGAATTCCAGCCCACCTTATTTTCCTTTTTCTATCAAAAATAATTGATGCGATTTCCATATCAGTTTTTACATACCGATTTACATAAATAAAAGAACGCTTTTCAATAGTATTGGACAAATTTTTGAATAATTTATCAGCTAGAGATTGATTAAATCTTTCAAGAAATAATAATGCATCCTCAAGATTATTTAACTGAGATAATTCAACTATTATTTCAAATGGTACCTTTTCTTGAACAGCTAAATAAACAAGAATCTCAATTCGTGCATCAGCTAAATGATTATGTGTATGAAAAATACCACCTGCCAATTTAATTAATTTTCCGTGATAACCAAAAAGAATTACAGTTTTAAATTTTTTTATTGCAGCATCAACTAATAATGGTCCTATCCAATTTCCAATTTTGATAATTGGCAAATTAATATTACAAGTTTTGGCCAAATTTAATCCATTTTCACCAATCACAAAAACAACTTCACCTTTAAAATCATTTTGAATTAACCTTGCTAGATTGGTTTTAGCTTCTTCTAATTGATCAGGTGAAGCACTCGAATAGGTCTCAGCAGAAGTCCCAATAATAGATAATCCATGAACGATACCAAATGATTTATTACTAGTTCTCTCAGCTAAAAAAGCCCCCTTTGGGAAAATAATTTCTAATTTTAAATTAAAGCCCTCAGGAATATTATCTAATAAATTTTCATATAAAACTTTTTTTGCAAAATTAGAAATGCATATTTCTGATGTATTTTCGTTTATACCTACACCAGATCCTGCAATAATATTTATTGGAATTGTTTGAACCGAATTACTAAAAGAAATTTTTTCTAAAGAGGCTATTGTCCATATTTCTAAGTTTTGTGTAATGTCAAGATCTAATCCAGACTTCGCAAAAGTAATACCTAATGCATGAGTACCATCTTTAAGTAAACCAACAGAATGAATCTCGATTTTTATTTCTTTTTTTTCATTAGGAATTTTTATTAGTTCATAATTCTCAAATGGTAAACCTACTAGTTTTTTTAAAGCTGATCTTGCAGCTCCAGCAACCCATAAAGGTAAAGAAAATCCTTTTTTCAAATCAAGTAATTGAAAAATATATAATGAGAACTAATCTAAGAATGACCTATTTAACAAAAAGTGGCCATACAACAAAAATTATCATTGATGATTCCTGGACCTACACCAGTCCCAGAAAAAGTTTTACAAGCATTAAGTAAACATCCAATAGGACATCGCAGTAAAGAATTCCAAGATCTAGTAGAGAGTACAACTAAAAATTTACAGTGGCTTCATCAAACTCAAAATGATGTTCTAACAATCACTGGTAGTGGTACTGCAGCAATGGAGGCTGGAATAATAAATACCTTAAGTAGAGGAGATAAAGTAATTTGTGGAGAAAATGGAAAATTTGGCGAAAGATGGGTAAAGGTTGCTAAAGAATTTGGTTTAGAAGTAATAAAAATTAATTCTGAATGGGGTACTCCACTTGATCCAAAACTATTCAAGAAAGTTTTAGAGGAAGATAAACAAAAAAAAATAAAAGCTGTTATTTTAACTCACTCTGAAACATCAACAGGTGTAATTAATGATCTAGAAACTATAAGCTCATACATTCGAGAACACAACACAGCTCTATCAATTATTGACTGCGTTACTAGTCTTGGTGCTTGCAATGTACCAGTAGATGAATGGGAATTAGATATCGTTGCTTCTGGGTCACAAAAAGGATACATGATACCGCCAGGCCTTAGTTTTATAACGATGAGCCCAAAAGCATGGGAAGCTGCAGAAAAATCTAATTTACCAAAATTTTATTTAAATCTTAAATCCTATAGAAAAAGTCTTTTAAGTAATAGTAATCCATATACTCCCGCAGTAAATTTAGTTTTTGCATTAGATGAAGCTTTAAAAATGATGCGAGAGGAAGGTTTAAACAATATTTTTAACAGGCATAATAAACATAAATTAGCAATGAGCAATGCTATGAAGGCTTTAAATCTAAAATTATTTGCTGATGAAAAATATTTAAGCCCTTCAATTACTGCAATAAAAACTGAAGGAATAGATGCAGAAGAATTTCGAAAGACGATAAAAAATAAATTTGATATCCTACTGGCTGGTGGTCAAGATCACTTAAAAGGGAAAATTTTTAGAGTTGGACATTTGGGATATATTAATGATAGAGATATCATTACAGTAATTTCTGCTATAAGTAAAACCCTTTTAGATCTAGGAAAAATAACAGCGCAAGAAGCTGGTGAATCCTTAGCAGTTGCAGCTAAATATCTCGAGAGGGATTGATTTAAGTGCCTGGCTCTTCAACATTTCCACCTAATTCAACAATCTTTTTTCTAAGGATTATTGATTTTTTTTCATCTCCTTTAGTTTGAGCTATTGCAAGAGCAAACTCTAATTTTTCTAGCTGATGACCGCCTTCAAAAAAAGATAATTTTTTCTTTATACGGCTTCGATTGGCTTTAAATGAAATTTGTGAAGACATAAAAATTCACACTTTATTTATATTATGCCAATAAAAGGGGACATTATGAGAGAACAACAAAATTTAATTTAGCCGTAAACCCAAGCCAAAAAAAAATTTTCTAATATTACTTCCAAGGATCTCTCAAAATCTATGCAAAACATAAACCTTATCTATTACCTGATTGCAGGTGGAATTTTTGGGACTTTAGCACTAAAGACAGGTATCCCAGCAGCTCCTCTTGCAGGAGCCTTAATAGGCGCAAGCATTCTAAGTGTCAGTGACAAAGTCGAAATAGCAGATTGGCCAATTGGCACAAGAACAATCTTAGAAATCGGAATTGGAACAGTTATTGGTACATCTTTAACTAAAGACTCATTAGTTGATCTTCAAAACTTATGGAAGCCAGCTATTTTAATTACTTTTACTTTGGTTCTCACAGGATTAGCGATTGGATTATGGACAAGTAGATTACTGAAAATAGATGTAATAACAACAATACTAGGTGCTGCACCAGGAGGTATCAGCGGAATGAGTCTTGTAGGATCTGAATATGGAGTTGGCGCTGCAGTCGCAACTCTACATGCAGTCAGGTTAATTACTGTACTTCTAATTCTTCCTTTAATTGTAAAATGCTTAAACTTGTTTGGAGTAATAAAATAATAAATGCCTATAGACATATTTACAATAAAAGATATTTTTAAAAGGGCATCAAAAATTAAATGAAAGGATTTAAAAAAAAATTTATTTTTTTAACCCTAGGGATAATATCTCCACTATCACTTCAGACATTTAAAGTGAATGCTAATTCATTTGGAGCCGAAATTTTTTGTTCTATGAGAGATGGGGGTAATGATCATGAAAGTAGTTGGGAAGCAGCATATACATATATAAAAAAACAAAAGGGAGGAATTTTCAAAGTTTCACCCAAACAAGCAGCATCACAAATTACTGAATCAGTAATAAGAAATAGAGAAACCTTTAACTACTGCGTTGAATACTTAGATAAACTTCATCCAAATAGAAAACTAATAAGAGATTTGCAAAAAGAAAAAAAAAGAAAAGAAAAAAACCAGAAAAGGTTGGAAAAAGAATTAGAAAGTAATCAAGATTTTTCAGATGAGATAATTGAAAGATACAGTTATTAACTAATACATTCAGATCTTTTGAATCAAATTCTATAGTTAATTATATTTTGTATCTATTATCACTAAATCATATTTTAACGGAATATAAATTAAAAAAAATATTGACTTTTAATTTATTCAAGCCATTATTTATTTAATTAAATAGTCTGAATGCATATTAATGATGCGGTTTTTTTAGAAGATTTATGTCCTAAATTCAGATTGAGACAATGGCGGAAATCGATTCATAAATTTACTGGAAAAAGTTGTATATATTGCGGAAAACCATCTGAATCAATTGATCATGTATTACCTCGTAGCCAAGGTGGCTTGAGCACAACAGAAAACTGTGTACCTGCATGTCTTTCTTGTAATGGGGACAAATCAGATGAAAATGCATTGTACTGGTATAGAAAACAAAAATTTTATGATCCAAGAAGAGCGATGGCTATAAGGGCTTGGTTAGAGGGAGATTTAAGATTAGCTATAAGATTATTGCAATGGGCTAATCCTAAATTTAATGAAAGTAATAAAAATCACGAAAAAAATGAATCTAAATATAAAGCAGCTTGACTACCAAACATTACATACCTTACTAGAATTGTAGTTTTCGCATATTTGCTCTAATTCTCTTGGAGATTCTGACAATATTAAAATTGTAGACAATGAAAAGATGAGAATAAATAATTTTTGGTAGAATTTGTTATTAACTCGCTTAATTTCTTTTTCTTTAAGACAAATATAACTTTTGCTAATGCAAAAAGTTTTTGATTTTAAATCGGGATTAAAAGCTGTAGTCATCATTTATTAATACATATGTACTACCATAATTCAGTATGAAGAATTTCGCAAGTTCACTTGGAAATAAGAATAAATTTTTAATCTTAGGATGTGGTTTTAGTGGAAGTTACTTTGCTAAATCTATTAGAAAGTTAGGTTGTATTGCTCTTACAAGTTCAAGATCTAAAAACAAAGATCCAAATAGTTTCGTTTTTGACAGTGAAAAGAATATCGTTCCTAATGAAAAAATTTTTGATGGAGTCACCCATATTTTAAGTTGTATACCTCCAGACAAAAACGGTAATGATCCAGTATTGGATAGTCTCAAAAGTAGACTAAAAAGTTTATCACTTGAATGGATTGGATATTTATCAACTACAGGAGTATACGGAAACACCAATGGTGATTGGGTTTCTGAGATAGATCAACCCAATCCTTTACAAAAAAGAAGTCAAAAAAGATTGAATTGCGAAAACGAATGGCTTAAATCTGGCTTACCAGTTCAAATTTTTAGGTTACCAGGAATTTATGGGCCTGGAAGATCAACATTTGAAGCGATCAAAAATAAAAAAATTCGTGTCATTGACAAAAAGGATCAAGTATTTTCAAGAATTCATGTAGGTGATATTACAAATGCAATTATCTACCTATTACAAAATAAAAATTATTTAAAGTTTCACCAAATAATTAATATCGCAGATGATGAACCTTGTGCTCAAATTGAGGTGATTCAATATTGTTACAATTTACTTGGTTTAAAAATGCCAAAGCCTATATTTTTTGAGGAAGCTAAAAATGAATTATCACCCATAGCCCGATCTTTTTGGATTGAAAATAGAAGAGTTTCTAATAAATTATTATGCAAAAAACTTGGTTATAAATTAATTTATAGGAACTATAGAGAAGGTTTAAAAAATTGCTTTTTGAATATTTAAAAAATAATTAAACTAAAATAATTTTATGAATTTAAAGAATACGAGTAAAAATTTAAGAGTCGTTTTAAGCGTTGGTGATGAGTCTGGTATTGGACCTGAAATAATCTTAAAAGCCCTTTCTTCAAAAGAAATACCAAGAAATATTGACTTCTTACTAGTTGGTTCAAAAAAAAATCTACAAAATACATTTACACATCTCAAATCTTTAGGATTGAAAAATTTAGCAAATCCTAATAATTTGCAGATTCATGATCTCGAAATTTCTCCATCTGATAGTGATTCAAAATCAAACTATGGTGATTCAAGTTTCAATTATCTAATTAATGCAATTAAAATTGTAAAACGGAATCCTAATTCAGCTCTGGTGACTGGTCCAATATGCAAGAAATCATGGTCACTAGCAGGTCATAACTTCTCTGGACAGACTGAAGTACTAGCTAAGTCATGTGGAGTAAAGAATGTTGGAATGTTATTCACGGCTAAATCACCAATTACAGGTTGGAGATTCAATACTTTACTTGCTACAACCCACATACCTCTTTGCGAAGTACCCAATCTGCTATCTAAAGAGTTAATTCACTCTAAATTGGATCTTTTAAAAGAATTTTGTGATTCGTATATTGAAAAACCTACTTTGAAAGTTGCGGGATTAAACCCTCATGCTGGTGAAGAAGGAATTTTAGGTACTGAAGAAAGGGATTGGCTTGATGATGCATTAATTTCTTGGAATGAAATAAATAAAGATATAAAATTATTAGGTCCTTTATCACCAGATAGTTGTTGGAACTCTTCCGCTAAAGCTTGGAGAGAACAAGAAGCTGAAAAACATGATGGCATCCTTGCTATGTATCATGATCAAGGTTTAATACCAATGAAGGTTATAGCTCTAAATTACTCAGTTAATACTACATTAGGTTTACCTTTTATCAGAACATCTCCAGATCATGGAACAGGATTTGATATTGCTGGTAAAGGAATAGCTCAATCTCAAAGCATGGTTGAGGCTATAAAGACTGCAATTGAGATGACAAAAAATTCAAGCCTGCTTAATACGCATTAAAACTTGACCAAATTCAACGGGCGTTCCATTTTCGACAAGAATTTCTACAATTTCAGCGTTAAATTCAGATTCTATTTCATTCATCAGTTTCATAGCCTCTAGAATACAAATAGTTTGACCAACCTTTACAGTATTTCCTACTTCAACGAATGGGTCCTCTCCAGGCGCTGCAGCCCTATAAAAGGTTCCAACCATAGGAGAAGTAATTTCAGTAAGATCTGAACTCCCAGGCGGGGCTACTTGAGGAACATCGGGCTCATTTACAACTGGGACATTATCATTTATCGATTTTGAATTTACACTTGTTTTTTTATCAAATGTATTTTTGGAGCCTAAATTATTAGTTACTATATTTTGATCAAATAAATTTCTTTTTATTTCAAGTTTAAAATCTTCCCCCTCCAGAGAGAATTCTTGAATATCGCTTGCAGAGATTTTCTCTATTAAGCGATTTAAGTCTTCATGATCTAATTTCATAGCCATTAATTTTCACGTCCAAGGTAACTATCATTACGAGTATCAACTCTAATCATTTCTCCCACTGAAATAAATAAAGGAACCATAACTTGAGCACCTGTTTCTAGAATAGCTGGTTTTGTGCCCCCACTTGCAGTATCACCTTTAACTCCAGGATCAGTCTCTGTAACTTTCAAAGTAATAGATATTGGAAGTTCCACTTCTAAAACTTTACCATTATGAAAAATTACATTAACTTCCATTCCTTCTTTTAGATACTTAGCGCCTTTACCAATTTGTTCAGAAGAAAGTCTTGTCTCTTCAAAACTTATCATATCCATAAAAACAAAGTCGCCAGACTCCAGATAAGTGTGTTGCAGGTTAGACTTCTCAAGGATAGCCTGCTGTACAGATTCTCCGGCTCGAAAAGTTTTTTCAACTACATTGCCGCTTTGAACTGATTTTAATTTTGTTCGCACGAAAGCAGAACCCTTACCAGGCTTGACATGTAGAAATTCTACAACACGCCAAACTTGTCCATCTAATTCGATGGTGGTACCTGTGCGAAAATCGTTACTGGAAATCATTCCTGTATTACATCCCCAAGGATCATAAACCTGCAAGAGTGCTATGCAAAAATTCTTATCAAATCAGAACAAACTTACTTTAATTCTATTCATCATTATTTTACAGGTTTTTCTCGTTAAACCAACTCAAGTACTAGCTGATTTACCTACTGGAAATGCAGTAAAAGACCCTAATGCAATCCTTAGAAACGCACTCCCCATCAAGCAAGTTGAGTTACAAGAAATTCAACACAAATTAGAAGAGACTAGTGATCTTGTAAGAGGAGGAAGATGGCCTGCCCTTACAAAAACTGTTACAAAATGTCAATCTTTACTAAAAAAATACCAAAGCAAAATTATTCAAGAATTACCAAATGATAAAAAGAAAATTGCTGAAAAAACATTTTTAGAGCTCAAGGACGATTTTGATAGCCTTCAAGATCTTTCTAAATCAAAAGACAAGTACTCATTTGTATCGACCCGAAAGGATGCCTTAGATAAAATAGGAGGAATAGAAGAATATTTTCTACCAAATGAATTTCCATACTCTATTCCCCAGGAATTTGATAATTTACCAAGATTACTGGGCAGAGCAAAAGTCAATATAGAAACCTCCAAAGGAAATATGCAAGCTATTATTGATGGATTTAACGCCCCACTAACAGCAGGTGCATTTGTAGATTTATCTTCAAAAAATTTCTATAAAGATTTACCTATTAATAGAGCAGAAGAATTTTTTGTACTGCAAACAGGTGATCCCATTGGTGAAGCTATTGGTTACATAGATCCTGAAACAAACGAAGAACGTCACGTTCCACTAGAAATTAGAATTCCTAATGAAAATAATACTTTTTATAATCAAACTTTTGAAGATTTAGGTTTTTACACAGAGACGCCAACCTTACCTTTTGCAACACTTGGAACTCTAGGATGGTCCCATTCGAATACCTCAGTTGATGATGGCTCATCACAATTTTTCTTTTTTTTATACGAAGCAGAGTTAAACCCAGCAGGTCGCAATTTAATTGACGGAAGAAATGCTGCCTT
This sequence comes from uncultured Prochlorococcus sp., assembly GCA_902538515.1. GTDB lineage: Bacteria > Cyanobacteriota > Cyanobacteriia > PCC-6307 > Cyanobiaceae > Prochlorococcus_A. Next base: position 12,729 of record CACBFH010000014.1, read on the forward strand.
TGGCTACGTTATCGATGGATTTGATGTATTAGAAGAACTTACTAAAGATGACAAAATAATTTCAATTGATGTTTTAGAAGGGATTGAAAACCTCAAATTAAATGCATAAAGAAATATTAGAAGATATAGGGGAAAAAGAATTAATCAATAGACTTGGAAAGTTTATGCCTAGAAATCAAGCCTCAGATGATTGCGCTTTAATCAAAATTAGAAATGAAAATTTACTTGTTAATACTGATTCTTTAGTAGAAAATATTCATTTCAATGATATTACTATTTGCCCTAAAGACCTTGGTTGGAAAGCAGTTATTAGCAACATCTCTGACTTACTATCCAGTGGAAGCAAGAAAACTATAGGTATTACAATCAATCTAATTCTACCTCCAGAAACTGAGTGGATTTGGGTTGAAAAATTATACAAAGGATTTAATAAAGCATTAAAAGAATATGGCGGGGTGATCCTAGGGGGAGATTGCTCAAAGGGGAATGAAAAAATCATTTCAATTACTGCATTCGGGATTCAAGGTGAACTTGAGTTACGAAGAAACGCCTGTAAGCCAGGAGATATTATCTTAACGACGGGAATTCATGGCCTTAGCAAACTAGGATTAATGATACAAAATAAAATCAATTTCGATAAAAATCTTTCTCTTAATAAAAGATTAATCAATAAGGCTATTGAGCATTTTTGTCGCCCCCAAGTTTACCCAAATTTTTTGGAAAATCTTCTTAAAACTCGACCCAATAAAAAAATAAAGAGAATAGGATGTACGGATAGTAGCGATGGTCTTTTTCAAGCCATAGAAGATTTAGCAATAAATAGCAACTGTAAAGCGATAATGAATTATGAAAAAATACCCAAAGATAAAAATTGGCCTAAAGGAGATATATGGGATGAATATTATTTTTTTGGAGGTGAGGATTACGAACTGGTTTTCTCATTACCCAAAAAATGGGCAAAAAATTTATGTAAACTCGACAAAAATATTTACGAGATTGGTTATTTCTCAGATGGTGAACCATCAATAGAATTTAAAGATAAAAATAAAAATCAATTATTAAAAAACAAACCTTTCAAACACTTTTAATTATTCCCAATTTTTAGCAACAATCTCAGCTAAATCTACAACCCTTTGGCTATAACCCCACTCGTTATCATACCAAGCAAGGACTTTAACAAGATTGTCTCCAATACACATAGTAAGATCACTATCAACTATTGAAGATTCATTAGTGCCTGCATAATCACTTGACACCAATGGTTCATCTCCATATTTAATAACACCTTTCATTGACCCTAAAGATGCTTCTTTAAGGGCATTATTTACTTCTTCGGTAGTTACAGATTTACAAGATTCAAAAACGAAATCCACTGCTGAAACGTTAGGAGTTGGTACTCTCATTGCAATTCCTGTTAATTTGCCTTTCATTTCTGGGTAAACAAGTGCTACTGCTTTTGCAGCACCTGTAGAAGTAGGAACGATATTTGTAGCAGCGGCCCTAGCCCTTCTTAAATCTCTATGACTATTATCTAGAATTCTTTGATCCCCTGTATAACTATGAATTGTAGTCATCAAACCCTTATTAATTCCAAAAGTTTGGTCTAAAACTTTAACCACTGGAGCTAAACAGTTGGTTGTACAACTAGCATTACTCAAAATATCGTAATCTTTGTGTTTATATGTATCAGCATTAACTCCAACAACAAAAGTACCAACGCCGTCACCTTTACCAGGAGCGGTTAAGATAACTTTTTTTGCTCCTACTTCTAAGTGCTTACTTGCACCTACATCTGTATTAAATACTCCAGTTGATTCAATAACCAAATCTACACCCCAGTCTTTCCAGGGAAGGTTTAGTGGATTTCTATCTGAGAAACATTTGATTGTTTTGTTATTAATTACAAAAGTGTCATCAGTATATTTAATATCAACACCATCTAATTGGCCAAGAACTGAGTCGTACTTGAGAAGGTGAGCATTTGTCTTAGGATCAGAAGTTACGTTAATACCAACAACTTCAATATTGGTATAAGCGCCTCTACTAAGCCAACAACGCATAAAGTTTCTACCAATTCTGCCAAAGCCATTAATAGCAACACGCAAAGTCATAACTAAATTTCTAATTATTGTCCTAAGTTGCTGATCATACTGAATTTTGTGCAATAACGTAAGGTTTTTTTGATTTATTAAGCAAATACGTCTAGTTTTGTATTAATTCGAGAAAAAAAATCATTTTTTTTTAAGAAAAAATACCAAAAATTTTACTTAGAAGTTATTTTAATTTAAGCAAAAGATAAACAGTGGATAAAGAATTAATACCTAAAAATCATTTTCATTTTATTGGAGTGGGAGGTATTGGAATGTCAGCAATTGCAATGGGTTTATTGAAAAAGGGTTATTCAGTTTCAGGGTCTGATTTAGTTAAAAACGATGAAACTCATAAGCTAGAAAAATTAGGTGCAATTATCTTCAATACTCAAATTGGGCAAAATATTGAATTTATAACTTCAAAATTTAACAACAAATTGATTAATCTTGTTATAAGCACAGCTATCAAGCCAGAAAATGAAGAATTAATGTACTGTAAGAAAAAAAATTTACCAATAAAACATCGTTCAGAGATTCTTGCAGTATTAATGAAATCTTATACTTCATTAGCCGTAGCAGGTAGCCATGGAAAAACATCAACAAGTACATTTCTTTCCACACTTCTTGAGTTATGTACGCATAATTCTTCTTCAATAATTGGGGGAATAATTCCTTTCTACAACTCTAATTGTCATTTAGAAAATACAGAATACTTAGTAGCTGAAGTTGATGAATCTGATGGGACAATTAATAAATATAAATCTGATATTGGAATAATCAATAACATTGATTTTGATCATTGCGATCATTTCTCTAATTTAGAGGAAGTTATATCTTCTTTTAAAGATTTCGCTAAAAATTCAAAAAAATTATTAATTAATTTTGATTGTAAAATCACTCGGAATAATTTTTATTCTGAAAGCAAGTGGTCAAACACTACACCAAACAACGTTAGTTATGCCTTAATCCCAAATGCAATAAATAAAAGTCATACTATTGGAAAATATTATGAAAATGGGTGTTTCATAAGTAGCATAAATATTCCAATTCCAGGATTACACAACTTATCCAATATCACCGCTGCAATAGCAGCTTCAAGAATGATAGGTGTAGATTTTTTAGAAATTAAGAAAAATATAAAATATCTTAAACTACCAAAAAAGAGATTTGAACTCAGAGGTCAAATAGATGAAAGAAATTTATATGATGATTATGCACACCACCCAAACGAAATAAAAGAGACGATTAAATTAGGAAGATTATTTATTGAGCAAAAAAATAGTAATGAATTTCAAAAAAATAGACTTATAGCTATATTTCAACCCCATAGATATTCTCGAGTAAAGCAATTTGCTAAAGAATTCGCTGAAGAATTATCGAAAGCAGATGTTGTTTATGTCACTAGTATATATGCAGCAGGAGAAGAAAACGTAGATAAAATTACTTCGGAAATTATCACTGATCTGATTTCTAAACGAAACAAAAATGTTTGGTATATAAATAATTATCATGAAATTACAAAAAACTTTAACAAACTTACTCAAAAAGGGGATTTAATTTTGAATATGGGAGCTGGTGATTGTCATAATTTCTGGTCAATTTTAAATGAAAAAAATTTAAATAGTTCACTCATTCATGAATAAGAAAATTTTTTCTAAAAATTCTAATCTAAGTACTTATACAACTATAAAAGTTGGAGGTATAGCTGAATATTTTGCTGAACCAAGAAATACTGATGAATTTTCATTTCTAATAAAGTGGGCTAATTTAAATAAACATAAATGCCAAATAATTGGTGCAGGTTCAAATCTACTAATAAATAATATTTTCATAAAAGGTTTAGTTATATGTACAAAGAAAATGAAGACATTAACGATAGAACCATATTCAGGAATCGTTGAAGCGGAAGCAGGTGTAATGCTCCCAAAATTATCTAATTCTCTTGCTAAAAATAGATTAAAAGGAGGAGAATGGGCTGTCGGAATTCCTGGCACTTTAGGAGGTGCAATTTATATGAATGCTGGCACAAGCAGCTTATCATTAGAAAAAAATCTTATTTCCGTAAAAGTTATAAATAATAAAACTAATGAACAACTTGAAATTGAAAAAAAAGATATCGATTTTGATTATAGATTTAGTTCTTTTCAAATTAATGATTTAGCAATTATTAGTGCAAAGCTATATTTTGAGCCTAATGGAAATCTAGAACAATTAATAAAAACAACCAAAAATAACCTTAAATTAAAAAAGGAAACGCAACCATATCATCTACCAAGTTTTGGTAGTGTTTTTAAAAATCCCGAAAATGATTATGCAGCAAAATTAATTGATGATATGGGTTTGAAGGGATTTAAAATTGGCGGTGCTGAAATTTCTACAATGCATTCAAATTTTATAATTAACAATTCTTCAGCAAGTTCAAAAGATATTTATGAACTAATAACTGTAATTCAACAAAAAATACTACAAAAAAAAGGTATTTATCTGAAACCGGAAGTAAGAATGATTGGTTTTGACTATCCTAATTAAAGAAACTTTTTTTTAAAATGGCGGGTTTTGGACTTCCTAATTTTGGACAACTTACAGAAGCTTTTAAAAAAGCTAAACAAATTCAACAAGATGCTCAAAAATTACAAGATGAACTTGAAAATATGGAGATTGAAGGAAAAAGTGATGATGAAATGGTAAAAGTCTGGATAAGTGGGAACCAAGTTCCTTTAAAAGTAGAAGTGCAAGATAATTTTTTAAATGCAGATAAAGAAAAAATTGAGCAAAACATATTACAAGCAATTCAAAAAGCTCATGAATTATCTACTACCACTATGAAAGAAAGAATGAATGATTTAACCGGTGGATTAAATCTTAATCTTCCGGGTTTTGATAATAGTGACTCTTAGCAGACTCGATTATTTCTTTATAAAAAGAATATCTTTCAAAAGATTTATTTAAATTACAGCCCTCATCATTCAAATGTAAGCAGTCCCGAAATTTACACCTAATTCCCTCATCGATTACTTGTTTATATATTTCCGAAAAGAGATTGGGCACCAATCTTATATCAACCTCTAGAGGTTGCATATTAAAACCTGGTGTATCCACAATATAACTTTTATTAGATATGGAAAATAACTCAACATTTCGAGTAGTGTTTTTCCCTCTCTTAATTTTATTGGAAACTGGAGCAGTACTATTTTGAAGACCTGGAATTATCTTGTTAAGCAAAGTGGTTTTACCAACACCGGATGGACCCATAAAAATCGAACACTTTTTTTTCTTTAACTGAGCTAATAAATCTTCAAAGTGATCAGATTTATGTAAATTTAAAGTGATTGCTTGGTAACCCCATTTCTTAAATTTATCAAGTAAAAAAATCTGTTTTTTGTCTGATATTAAATCACACTTTGTCAAAACTAATGACACTTCTACCCCCATAGATTCTGCTGATATCAAAAACCTATTAACTTGAGATAAATTTAACTTTGGCTCTTCGACTGAAAAAGTAATGTAAATATTAGAAATATTTGCAACTGATGGTCTATTTAATAAATTCTGTCTTTTTTTTAGACTTATTATTACTGCCCGTTTGCTTGTTAAATCAATATTATCAATTTCTACTTCATCTCCAACATAAATAAATTGATCTTTGAAATTTATAGACTTTCTTACCTTACATAAAAATCTTTGGCTATTTAGAAAGTTTTCTTTATTTTTTAGGTCAACAAAGAAAAATTCATTAAATTTTTTCGTAACTAAACCTAAATGTTTACTATTAGTTTTCATTCAGAATTTTTATTCTTAAAAATTTTTCATGTTCTTTGATTTGTTCATACAAACATCCCATCTCTTTTAAATTTTTTAATACCATTTCTTCTGGTTCTCCTTTATCTAATTCAACAATAAGTTTTTCATTTTTAGATAACTTCTCTAAAGCCAATTTAATTTTTACGACATTTAAAGGACATGGAACAGATTTCAGATCCAAATACTTTAAAGAAGTCATTAAGATTCTTTCCCAAATAATTTACTAAATAGTCCGCTACTGGAATTAATATTTTTATCTGAATACTGAGAAGCTAAACCCTCTAAAAGATTTCGCTCTTCATTAGTTATACGAGTTGGCAATTTTACCTTTACTAAAACTTCGTGATTTCCTCTGGCAACTGGATTACCAAGTCTAGGCACCCCTTTATTCTCGAGCGAAAGAGTTGTATTTGGTTGCGTACCACTAGGAATTTTTAAATTAACTTTGCCATCAACTGTAGTAATTTCAACAGTATCTCCTAAAATTGCTTGCAAATAACTCACAACTATTTCTGAGTAAATAGTCACACCATCTCTTTTCAATGACGAATCATTCTTCACCTTGATAAAAACATAAAGATCTCCAGGTGGGCCTCCTTTCAAACCAACATTACCCTCTCCGGAAACTCTTAATTTAGTACCAGTATCAACTCCTGCAGGAATATTAATTCTTAATTTTTTTCTAACTTGCTTGACTCCATTACCGCCGCAACTCATACATGGATCTGCAATTATCTGACCAGTTCCATTACATGAAGGGCATTCAGCTACTTGTGTGAAATTACCAAAAGGTGTTCTCGTAGCTCTTCTAACTTGTCCACTTCCTCCACATGTTGTACAAGTTTTTGGTCCGGTTCCTGGTTTGGCACCTGTTCCTTTACAAACTTCACATGTCTCAAGATGAGGAATTTTAATTTCTCTTTGTTGGCCAAATATTGCATCTTTAAAGTCAACATTAAGGTCATACCTTAGATCATCTCCTTGTTGAGGGCCTCTTCTTTGAGTTCTTCCACCCTGGGGATTTTGTCCACCAAAGCCATTAAAAAAAGTTTCAAATAAATCTGCAAAGCCACCCATATCTCCCATATCAGGCATTCCAGCCGCGCCTCCAAGGCCGGCCTCTCCAAACTGATCATATCTAGCTCTTGTTTCAGGATCAGCTAATGCTTCATAAGCCTTTCCAATTTCTTTAAATTTATCTTCAGCACCAGGTTCTTTATTAACATCAGGATGATATTGTCTAGCTAATTTTCTATAAGCCCTTTTTAAAGTATCAGCATCAGCATCTCTTGAAACTCCAAGTATTTGGTAAAAATCAGCCATTAGATAATGCTCAAATAAGAATTTGGAATTTATTCATCTTCAGAAGTATTTACCTCTGAATCAACATCCTCTTCAACTGTATCCTTTTCTACTTCCTGTTGTGAATTTTGTTTACCAGGTCCCATAGAAACCTTAACCAATGCATGTCTCAAAACCTTACCTTCTAGATGATATCCACGCTGTAATTCCTCAATTATAAAATCTTCATCATACTCTTCACTTGGCTCTCTCAATACGGCTTCATGCAAGCTTGGATCAAATTGCTGACCAACAACCCTCATAGGAGAGACTCCCTGTTGTTTTAAAACTTCTACTAATTGTTTATACAATCCTTGATAGCTTCTATGAAGAGCTTGAGCTTCTTCACTTTCTGGTTTAAGTTGTTGTCTTGCTCTCTCAAAATTATCAACGATAGGAAGTATTGCAGTTAAAGTCTTTGAAACAAGTTGAATTTTTAGATCACCCTGATCCCTAGACTGCCTTTTTCTAAAATTATCAAAATCTGCTGAAATTCTCACATACTGATTTTTTAATGTCTCATGCTCTTTTTCTAATTGTTCTAATCTCGCATCATTATTAGAAATAGTATTTTTTAATTCTTCAGTATTTATTTCTTCTGTTTTTTGAGAAGATAATTCATCATTTTCGATTATTTTATTTTCAGCAGAGGAAGTATCATCAGGAGTATTATCCTGATTAGAAACATCATTTTCTTTAATATCAATATTATCTGATTGATTTTCAATCATTTTTCTATAAATTTAATAAAACTATTTTCCAATAAAGTGATGCACAAAACAAGTTGCGGAAGGCCGCACAAATTTTTACTCAGGAACGAATCTTAACGCTAATCCATTATTACAGTATCTTTTGCCTGTAGGTAGAGGCCCATCATTAAAAACATGTCCTTGATGACCTCCGCATCTAGAGCAGTGATATTCGGTTCTTGGAACAATTAACTTAAAATCAACCTTTGTTGCAACTGATCCTTGAATTGAATCCCAAAAACTTGGCCATCCAGTGCCGCTATCAAACTTTTTATCTGAGAGAAAAAGTGGTAAATCACATCCTGCGCAGTGAAAAACTCCTGATCTTTTCTCATTATTTAATTCGCTACTGAAAGCTCTTTCAGTGCCTTCCTCCCTCAAAATATAATAAGATTCAGGACTTAACCTGGATTTCCATTCTTCTTTTGATAAATTCCAATCCTCTTTAGAAGCAAGCGAAGAAGCTAAAACTTGCATAGGCTTAATAAATGTTTTTAATATTGACATAGTAGGAATTAGAATAAAAGTTCTTCTTGATAAAAATTGATTCATATATTTACTCACATAAGAAGTAATGAGTTACATACCTTCTAATTCTATTAAAAATATTCATAAATTAAGTATTGCTCCAATGATGGACTGTACTGATAAACATTTCAGAATGATAATGAGAAAAATAAGTTCTAAAGCTCTTTTATATACAGAAATGATTGTGGCCCAAAGTTTATTTTATACAAATAAAAAGGAAGATTTTCTTGACTTTAATAGTGATGAACACCCGATATCTATCCAATTTGGTGGGGATGATCCAGAAATCCTTAAAGAGGCCGCACGAATGGCGCAAGATTGGGGTTATGACGAAATAAACTTTAATGTTGGTTGCCCAAGTCCAAGAGTCTGTGCTGGAAATTTTGGGGCTTCACTTATGAAAGAACCTGAAAAGGTTGCAAAATGCATAGAATCCTTAAAAAACAACTGCAACTTACCTGTTACTATTAAACACAGAATTGGTGTAGACAACGATGATAGTTTCACTAATTTGAATAATTTCGTGAGATGTATCGCCAATGCCGGTGCAGACAGATTCACAGTTCATGCAAGGAAAGCCATATTAAAAGGTCTAAACCCAAAACAAAATAGAACCATACCTCCGCTTAAGTACAATATCGTAAAAAAATTAAAAAAATTAAATCCAGAATTATTAATTGAGATCAATGGAGGTTTCAAAAATATCACTGAATCGTTAGAAGCCTTAAATTATTTTGATGGTGTCATGATTGGAAGATCAGTTTATAAACATCCCTTGAGATGGTCTGGAATTGATCAAAAAATTTATGGAATTGATAGAAAATCTAAATCTGCTTCAGATATTATATTTTCCTTAATTCCATACATAGAAGATCATTTAAGCAAAGGAGGTAAATCTTGGGATATTTGTAAACATCTTATAAATTTAGTAGAGGGTATTCCAAAAGCAAAAGTTTGGAGAAAAGAAATTTCTAATAAATCTATAAAAAGAGAATTAGATATAGAATATTTAGTTAAAATAACCTCTGAACTTGAAGAAAAGGGTTTCTAATTATCTTTGCTTGACGAATCACTCTCATTAGAAATCCCCCTTTTTCTCCTACTCCTACCACTTTCATATTCAGCGTTTTCAGAAGAATCTCCATAACTTCTATCTTCCCAACCATCTGCTCCGGAAGATTTATTGGAGTATGAAGCCCTAGGTTCAGAATTTCCACCACCGTATCCACCACCATATCCACCTCCGCCATTATTTCCACCACCGTATCCACCACCGTTTCCAGCACCATATCCACCTCCGCCATTATTTCCGCCACCGTATCCACCACCGTTTCCAGCACCATATCCACCTCTTCCTCCTCTACGAGATCCTCCAGACCCTCTTGGCTCTGCCTTATTAATTCTTAATGGTCTACCCATAAGTTCTCTACCTTGTAAACCATCTATAGCAGTTGATTCAATTTCTTGATCTGCCATCTCAACAAATGCAAATCCTCGTTTTCTGCCAGTATCTCTTTCGAGAGGTAGAGAACAATTTAAAACTTCCCCATAAGGAGAAAACAATTGTATAACATCTTCACGTTCTGCACGGAAAGGCAAATTACCAACAAAAATACTCACGTTAAACCCAAAAAATAAAACCTAATTAAAAAAACTACTTTAAGCAGCTTTATAAGAATACTCTACTATTCTACTTCAAAGAATACCCTTGTTGCTGAAAAATAATTCAGATTCAGAGCAATAATTTTTTTTGCCAGTTATTTACTTCCTTCTCTACTTGGGTAAAACCGGTTCCACCCTCACTAGTTCTTGACCTAACGACATTAGAAGGTTCAAGATCTACAAAAACATCCTCTTCAAATTCGGGATGAAATTTTTTAAATTCCTCAATTTTAAGATTTTTAAACAAAATTTTTCTCTCTAAGCAGTATTTAACAATTTCACCCACAACTTGATAAGCGGTTCTGAAGGGAACATCTTTACCAACTAAGTAATCTGCCAAATCAGTAGCATTAGAAAAGTCGTTTTCTACTGAATCAGATAAATTTTCAATATTAATTTCTATGCCCTCATTTATTAAAATTGTCATGGCTCTAATACAAGAAGATATAGTCTCTGCAGTATCAAAGATTGGCTCTTTATCCTCCTGAAAATCCTTATTATATGCCAGTGGTATTCCTTTAACCATAGTTAACAAAGCATGTAGATGACCATACACTCTTCCCGTTTTACCTCTTATCAATTCCGGAACATCTGGATTTTTTTTCTGGGGCATTAAGCTACTACCAGTAGCACATTTATCTGTTAATCTTGCAAAAGAAAATTCATCAGTTACCCATAAAATTATTTCCTCCGAGATTTTACTTAAATGTGACATTGCTAAAGCTGATGCAGAGACAAATTCAATACAGAAATCTCTATCACTCACAGCATCAATACTATTTTTATAAATCTTTTCAAAACCTAATTCTGCAGCTGTAAAGTTCCTATCAATTTTTATTTTTGTTCCCGCTAATGCCGCGGCTCCCAGTGGTGAAACATTAACTCGTGACCTTACTTCTTTCAATCTTTCACGGTCTCTTTGAAACATTTCTAGATAAGCCAATAAATGATGAGCCAAAGATAATGGTTGTGCTCTCTGCATATGTGTATATCCAGGAATTAAGGTATAAATATTAGATTCCGCAAGATTTAGAAGAGATTTTTGTAAATCAATTATTAAAATATCAAGGCTATCAATCTCTTTTCTTAACCATAATCTTATATCCGTACCAACTTGATCATTTCTACTTCTTCCTGTATGTAATTTTTTTCCAGTTTCACCAATTAAGCTAATTAGTTTTTCTTCAATACAATAGTGAATATCTTCAGAAGGGAGGCTAGGAGAAAAATTGCCTTCCAAGTAATCAGCTTTTATTTTCTTTAAACCGTTAATTATTTTCAAACTTTCAGAGGAGGATAAAACTTTTGTTTTACCTAGCATTTTTGCATGTGCAATAGAACAATCTAAATCTTCTAAAATGAGTTTTCTATCAAATTCAATAGAAGCATTAAACTTCTCAATAAAAGGATTAAGTGAATTATCAAACCTTTTACTCCAAACTTTTGCCATATTATTTGTTAGCTTTAGATATCTCTAATAAAGCATTTTTTTATATAGGTGACAAAAATAATCTATTTGATTTGAAAAACAACAATAGATGCATCATCTTCTAAATGTCTATTTTGTCCGGTAAAATCGTCTAATTTTTTAAATAATTTATTTAATATTTCTTGAGATGTATAAGATTGCTTACATAATCTTGTAAAAGTTTTTATTAACCTTTCTTCATCAAATCTTTCGCCTAAAGAATTAGAAGTGTCAATTATTCCATCAGTATAATAAAGAATTAAATCATTTTTATTAAGCTTGATCTCGCCACAACAATATTCAGCATCCTTTTGAAGTCCGAGTACGAATCCATCTGCATCTAATTTTATAATTTTCTGATCGGTGCTTTTCCAAAGCAAAGGAGGATTATGAGCTGCATTAGCAAATCTCAATTTTCTAGTTCTAGGATTATAGTCTGAATAGAATAGTGTCACAAACCTATGTGATTGATCTAAATCATTTATTGCTAGTTGATTTAAATCATGCAAAACCCTATCTGGAGGTAATCCTGTAAGCGCCTCTGCACGCAACATTCCCCTTAGCATAGTCATTAGAAGACCAGCTGGAATACCTTTACCCATAACATCCCCAATTACTAAAGCCCATCTAGCTTTTTCTTTTCTTTTTTCTGAAATATTCGTCTTTAAACTCATAAAATCATAATAATCCCCTCCTAACTTAAGAGCAGGTCTACAATGTGCAGCAAGATCTACACCGTAAATAGTTGGACAATAATCTGGAAGTAATTGAGATTGTATCTCTGCACCAGTGGAAATTTCTCTATCAACATTTTCATGCTTTTTCTTTGTTTTAAGTAAGTAATGATTTTCTAATCCAACAGCTAAACAATCTGCAATAAAATTAAAATTACTTTCTTCAGTAATCGACTGATTAGAAATATTTTTACTGAAAATGTAAATAAATCCTCTACATTTTCCTCTAGATAGTATTTTTTTTGTTTCAATTTTATATTCTTTAAAAGAATTTTTTAAAGCATCTTCAAAAGTTAAAATTTCTTTTATTTTAAAATTTTTTGAAAAATTAAATTGATTCAAAAAAATATTAATTTCTTCTTGTACTGTTAAATATTCATCATTCGCAGAAATTTTCACATTTTCGTACCATATTTCCCCCTCATAATTTAAAGGAATAATTAGAATTATATTCTCATTAAAAATGAGTTTAAAAATTAAGCATACATAATCCAGTAATTTATTTATATTGGAAAATGATTTTAAATAATATGCTAATGAAGAAGCAATTTCAGCGAATTTATATTTATTTTTTAAAGTTACTTTAGATTCATTTTCTAAAAAATTTTGAATAAATTTGTTCGAAAGTATTTTTTCTTTTTGATTATTTGTCAAAACAAATTTAATAGATAAGTATGTTTTAACATTAAATTTAAATTTTTAAAAAAAATTAATTAAAAATTTATTTATCTGCGAGCATAGCCTCTACAAATTCGTAGCTATTGAATGGTCTCAAATCTTTAATACCTTCTCCAGCTCCAATGAACCTTATTGGCAAATTTACTTCTTCAGATACAGCTAAAGAGACTCCTCCCCTGGAGGTCCCATCTAATTTAGTAATAATTGCTCCACTTAAATCCGCTGATTTAGCAAAACTTTTTGCTTGCTTTAAGCCATTTTGACCCTGACTTGCATCTAAAACTAGTAATGATTCAACAATTGCATCTGGAACCTTTTTATCGATAATTTTTTTTATTTTTGCTAATTCATCCATCAAATTATTTTTTGTTTGCAATCTACCGGCTGTATCAACAAGTAATAAATCAACATTTCTTTTTTTTGCAGAATTAATTGCATCAAAAACTACAGCAGCTGGATCAGCATTTTTTGATTGATTAGATATAACATCAACATTACTTCTATCTCCCCATACTTTAAGTTGTTCTACTGCTGCCGCTCTAAAAGTATCAGCAGCAGCTATCAAAGTTTTATAATTACTTTTAGATGACAAATAGGCTAATTTTCCTAAAGTAGTAGTTTTACCAACACCATTAACTCCTACTAATAACCAGACATTTAACTTACCTTTTTGGGGAACCAAAAGATCAATACCCGAATTTTTAATTGGTTTATCGATAATTAGTTTTAATTCCTTCTTCAAGAATTGTATTCCTGCTTCTCCACCAACTACTTCCTCGTTTAATTTTGTTCTGAGAGAATTTATAACTTTATCGGTCGAATCAATTCCTACATCAGCTCTTATTAATAAAGTCTCTAAATCATCAAGAGATTCAGGAGTAAGAGGATCATCTCCCAATTTATCCAATAATTCAGTAACAAATCCTTTTCGGGTTTCTTCTAATCCTCTACGTAATTTAGTTAACCAATCAATTTCGTCAATCGATATTTGATTTATTTTTTTTCCTTGAGCAGCTAACACCATTGCAGACCATGTAAAATTATCATCAAATTCTCCTAATTCTGGTTCAGCAATAGTTTTAGACTGTTCAGCA
>CACBFH010000015.1 GCA_902538515.1 uncultured Prochlorococcus sp.
TGGAGGTGGTGGTCCAGGAGTAGGTCCAGTTGCGGCATCAGAAACTTTAAGCCCATTTCTTCCTACTCATTCTTTAATGGATAATAATTTATCTATTAGTTCCAATTACGTATCTTCTGCCAAGCATGGTAGTGCAAGTATTCTTCCAATAAGTTGGATGTACATAAAAATGGCTGGTTTTAGTGGTTTAAGGAAAGCAACTGCGCATGCAATTTTATCTGCAAATTATATTGCGCATTTTTTAAAGCATAAATTCAAGATTCTTTATAAAGGAAAAAATAATTTTGTCGCACATGAATGTATTCTAGATTTTAGGGACTTAAAATCCAAAACTGGTTTGAGTGTAAATGATTTAGCTAAACGATTAATAGATTATAGTTTTCATGCTCCAACTGTAAGTTGGCCTGTTCCAGAGACAATAATGATAGAGCCTACTGAAAGTGAAAGTTTGGTTGAATTGGATAGATTTTGCGAGGCTATGCTATTGATTGGAGAAGAAATCAGCGAAATAGAAAAAAATGTTGCATTAAAGAATAATAATGTAATAAGTAACGCTCCCCATACTTTAAAAGAGTTAATTGCTGATAATTGGCATTATCCTTATTCAAAAGAAAAAGCTTCTTTTCCTTATAAAACTCCAACGTCTATTAAGTTTTGGTCTTCAGTTTCTAGGATCAATAATGCATATGGCGATCGCAATTTAATTTGTTCTTGCAATGTAAATCAAGGCGAGACTTTCGAAGAAAAAAAATGTGCTTGAAGGACTAGCGTTCTTATATTTACTTAGTTATTATCAGTGAGAATAAAAATTTAATATTTTCTTATAGAATTTTTTTAAATTTTTTTATTAAAATACACGAGCATCAAATTTTTTGGGGTATTTGAAGCTATGACCAAAGATTTTAAATCTGGTAATATTAAGCACCTGCCAGTTAAAAACGTAGATTTACCAAATTTTGTCAATAATTTTTCAGGAGATAACTCAAACATTTGTTCCATTGATGGAACTAATGTTATAAGAGTACCCTTTGGTAAAAAATTTTCAAAGAAAAAAAGGCCTGAAAAGAATCAAAATATCGCTACTCTAATTCTTCCTTTAAGTTCTTATAATAATCCTACGCCTCCACACGTAGCATAATTAAGATTAATTTTAATCTATTTCTTTGAGTGTATCTGCATAATAACTTTGTAGTTGTAGTGTTGCTTGATTCCAATCCCATTTTTCTGCTTCGTTTCGTGCCTCTTTTCTCATAACTTCTCTTTTTTCTTCATTCTCTAGAATTTTTTTTGTCGCTTCAATCAAACTTTGTTCCCCATTATCTTTTTCATCAGGATCATATAAACAACCATTAATCTCATCGCTAATAATATCTGGAATCCCCCCCTTATTGGCTCCGATAACTGGACATCCTGCTGCCATTGCTTCTAGTAAAACTAACCCAAGTGTTTCTGTACTAGATGGAAATAAAAATATATCTCCAGAGGCATAGGCGCTAGCAAGTTCATCGCCAGATAAGTATCCTATGAAATTAGTCTTTGTATTTTCGAAGATTTTTTCAAGCTGGTTTCTATATGGTCCGTCACCTACAAGTGCTAGGCAAGCATTAGGAATACTTTCTAAGACTGGTTTTATTCTCTCAATTTGTTTTTCTGCTGATAATCTTCCTACATAAATCAATAAGTAATTAGCGTCGTTATATTCCCCAAATAATTTTTTTCTCATTTTCTCACTTCTCAAATCTGGTCTGAAAGTGAAAGTATCTACTCCCCTTTGCCATAGGGCAGTTCTTTGAATGCCTTTATCTTTTAACTCATTAACCATAGCGGTGGAAGTACATAAATTTAACAAGGCTTGATTATGAGCTGCTTTAAGTAATTCCCACAAAAGTGGCTCTAACATACCCATACCGTAATGTTCCAGATATTTTGGAAGATGAGTATGGTAACTGGCAATTAAAGGAATATTATTAGTTTTCGCTAACCATATGCCACCTAAGCCAAGTACAGCTGGATTAACAACATGTATCAAATCTGGGTTAAATTTTTCTAACTTATCTGAGACTGCAGGACCCGGTAAACCAAGCTTCAACTCTGGGTATAAGGGTAATGGCATTGCAGCAACTCCAACTACAGTTGCACCCATATATGATTCTGGACACCCTTCTGGACAAAAAATTATAACTTCATCACCATTTTTTATTAAAAATTCAATCGTTTTAGTCAGTCTTGTGACTATGCCATCAACTTTAGGTAAAAAAGTTTCAGTAAACAATGCAATTTTCACTTTCTTAAGGTAACCATTTTAAGAATTTTAATTTATCTTTATTGCCTCAGCTTGTTTTTTAGTCCAGGATGAAACACAAGGTATGCGCTTAAGATCACATCTATTGGAGTATTTTTTGGCAACTTCAACAACTTCTTCTAATAAGCCATTATCAAGAGTCGTTGGGTTTAAACCTAATTCTATAAAACATTTATTATCAACAATAAGATCATTTTCTACCGCTTCGTTCCTTGGATTTGGTAAATAATTAATATTAGCTCCTGTTAGAGAAGCAACTTTTTTAGCTAGTTCTCCAACTTGATGACTCTCAGTCATTTGATTAAAGATTTTGACTCTTTCTCCAGATTTTGGAGGATTTTCAAGAGCAAGTTGTACGCATTTTACAGAGTCTTTTATATGTATAAATGCTCTTGTTTGCCCGCCTGTCCCATGTACACTTAATGGATATCCAATTGCAGCTTGCATTAGGAATCTGTTTAAAACAGTTCCATAATCTCCGTCATAGTCAAATCGGTTTGTCAATCTAGGATCTTTTAAAGTTGCCTCTGTATTTGTTCCCCAAACAATGCCTTGATGTAAATCAGTAATCCTTACAAGATCATTTTTGTTGTAGTAAAGAAATAATAATTGATCTAAGGTTTTAGTCATATGGTAAACACTACCTGGACTTGCAGGGTGTAATATTTCTTCTTCAAATCGGCTTCCATCTGGTTGTGGAACTTCAACTTTTAGATAACCTTCTGGAATTGTTGCACCTCTATGTGATCCATATCCATAAACTCCCATTGTTCCTAAATGAACAATATGAATATCTAAATTACTCTCTACTATTGCAGCAAGAAGGTTGTGGGTGCCATTAACATTATTATCCACTGTATATCTTTTGGTGAAACTGGATTTCATCGAGTAAGGTGCTGCTCTTTGTTCTGCAAAATGGATCACGGAATCTGGTTTTTCATCAATTAGCAAATTGAGCAATTTTTGATATTGTTTAGAGATATCCATATTAAGAAATCTCATAGGCTTACCTCCAATCTCTTCCCATGTAGAAAGTCGTTCTGTTATCGAAGCAATTGGAGTTAAAGATTCTACTTCTAGATCAATATCAATTTTTCTACGACTTAAATTGTCGACAATAATAACATCATGATTTTGCTCTGCTAAATTCACCGCACAAGGCCAACCGCAAAAACCATCTCCACCTAGAACAATAACTTTCACTCAGAACTCCAGAATTAAAAGATTCATAATATATTTATTAAATTACTACAGTGTGCTTCCACTTTGCGAAAAACATTGTAAATAGTTTCAAATCTTTTTTCTTAATACGATAAATAAAGCAAATAATAAATTTTTACTTTCTTTTTAAACTTTGCTAAATAAAGAGAATTAGATAGATATGTTTTTTTCCGGAGAACTTCCTATTGCAAAGTCTTGTTTTTTAATTCTTCCTGCCAGAAAAGCTTGCCTGCCAGCTTTCACACTATAATTTATCGCTTGAGCCATTAGAGGAGGATTTGCAGCTTGTGCTATTGCACTATTGATTAAGACACCATCAGCTCCAATTTCCATAGCTTGAGAAGCTTCACTAGGCACTCCTATTCCTGCATCAATTATTACTGGCACTTTTGCATTCTCAATAATTATCCTTATATTTGATAAATTTAACAAACCTTGTCCGGAGCCTATGGGCGAGCCCAATGGCATTACAGTTGCACAACCTATTTCTTCTAGTCTTTTTGCAAGAATAGGATCTGCATTGATATAAGGAAGTACAGCGAAACCCTTTTTTATTAAAATTTCGGCTGCTTTAAGAGTTTCTATTGGATCTGGTAGCAAATACTTTTTGTCAGGAATAACTTCTAACTTCACAAAATTATTTTCTTCTTGACCAGATAATTTTGCTAGTTCTCTTCCTAAAATTGCTATTCTTACTGCCTCATCGGAATTAATACAACCAGCTGTATTAGGAAGCATCCAGTATTTTTCCCAGTTGATCTTTTCGAGTAAATTTTCTCCGGTCTGATCATTTTTAATTCTTCTAACAGCGACGGTTATAATTTCCGTTTCAGAATTTGACAAACTTTCCACCATATCTTGAGTAGATTTGTATTTGCCAGTACCAACCATTAATCTACTGGAAAATTGTTTCCCACCAATTAGTAAAGAAGAAGAATTTTCCATATCTAGAATCCCTTATCTTTAATACCTTTAAAAGGTTTATAATTGTTTCTTTTTTCTAACTCCTTGCTTTTTTTAATTGCTGTTTTGTTTTTTGGATCTATCACCAAAACCTTTTGATAAGTTTCATATGCCAAGTCGTACTCAAGTAAACGCTGTTGTGCTGATGCGAGGTTATTTAGTGCTATAGGATATTCTGGAAGTGATTTTATTGCAGAGTTATAGTGTTTAATTGCTTTCTTAAATTCATTTTGAGCAGCATAAGAAAATCCTAAAGCATTATTTATTATCGCTTTGGCTTCATCAGGTTCATTTTCATAATTTTCAATTGCTTTTAAAAAAGTTTTAGTAGCTTCAGAATACAATCTTTTTTTTATCTGAATAGACCCAAATTCATATAATTCTGTAGCTTGAGTAAGAGATTCTAAACCTTTTTGCTCGAACTTTACTAAATTTAATTCTTCACTTCTTGTTTTTAGAAATTGCCTGAATACAAAAATAGAAATTATTATTAATACAACAAAAAGAATTATCAAATAAGATTGGAAGGAAGATATTTCCATTATTTATATTTATTTTTCTAGATTATATTCTTTTTTCTACTTACTAACGGAAGAAACAATTTTTTCAAAACACTTAGGATCGTTTAAGGCAAGTTGAGCAAGCATTTTTCTATTTATAATAATTTCTGAATTTTTCATACCATTTATCAATTTGCTATAATTGGTTCCATTTATCCTGGCAGATGCGTTAATTCTAGAAATCCAAAGTCTTCTAAAATCTCTTTTTCTTCTTCTTCTATCCCTATAAGCATTACATAGAGCTTTCATCACTCTTTGATTTGCTGTCCTGAAAAGATTTTTGTTGCCGCCTCTAAAACCTTTTGCAAGATTTAAGATTTTGTTTCTTCTTTTTCTGGCTATGTTGCCTCTTTTTACGCGTGCCATGAATATCTAATAAAAATTGGTTAAAGATTTATGCGTATGGAATCATTAATTTTACATTATCAGCATCTCTTTCATCAACTACTGCTTTTGTTGATAGATGTCTTTTTAATTTTGAGCTTTTATGATCAAGTAAATGATTATGAAAAGCTCTTCTTCTCATGAATTTACCCGTCGCAGTAGCTTTAAATCTTTTGGCAGCTGATTTACGAGTTTTTAATTTAGACATTTAAGTCAAATGTGTTTAATTAGGATAATCTAAACCTTTATACGCATTGGTGCAAATTAAAGTTTTTAATTGATTAAGAAAGTTTTAACTTATGAAAATTAAATTTGCCTTTTTATACTTATTTTTAGGATGTATTTCTCTCTTTTTGATAAATATAAAATTTACTTCAATTGTCAAAGGCGAAGAATTGCAAAAGGTTGAACTCAATAATGAAATTAAAAAAGGAAAATTTTTAATTGGTTTAAAGCAATATTTAGGCGGGGAGAGTGACAATTTTTCAAAAAAAAAGAATATCAATTTTATAACTGATAAAGGTTTTTTAAATCTGATATCGTCCAACGGTATTAAACATAAATCAAAAGAGATTAATATTAGTTGGGTGGATATACCAATTAAAAATCCAAAAACAATCGAAAGAATTGTTTTTGGTCCTTTTGCTAGCTATGAATCAGCAAAAAAACAAGCAGAGCAACTTAAAGAAAAAGGGTTAAAGACGACTGTTGCCTTCCCTAAAAATTGGGAAGTATGGATTCCATTTGAAGATGATCTCCCAGAGTTTGAATTAAAAAATAAGATTTCTAGAAAAATAAAAAATTTTCAAATTACTCCTGTTCTTAGAAGTGAATATAGTCTTATGAAACTCGAAGGACCTATATATATTTATGCTCAAGAGGATATAAAAATAAATGGTGTCAATTTTGGCAAAAATTTTTATTTATTAAAAGATTCATATGGAACTTGGACATTAGTTCAAAAAATTGAATTTGATGATTACTTGGCAGGTGTTTTGCCATATGAAATTGGACCGAATTCTCCTTTAGAAGCACTCAAAGCTCAAGCAGTTATTGCAAGAACTTGGGGAATATTTAATTCTGATAGATTTAATATGGACAAATATCATTTATGTATCACCACTCAATGTCAAGTTTATAAACCACCTAAAATTAAAAATAAGAACGTAAAAAAAGCTATAGAAGCAACTTCAAATTTAATTCTCACTTATAGAAATCAACCAATTAATGCTTTTTACCATGGTTCTAATGGTGGCGTATCTGCTACTGCAGGCGAGTCTTGGCAAATTCAAGATTTGTCTTATTTCAAATCGATCATTGATGGTTCTAAATCATTAAATAAAATTTTTAAATTTCCAATTACAAATGAATCTGATTTAAATAATTTTTTAAATTTTGATAAAGAACAGTTTTATGGTAGTAATCATTCTCTTTTTCGTTGGAATAAGAAAATTTCTAGACTTGAAATTAAAGAGAAGTTAATTAAAAACAAACTTATAAATATTAATGACGATGTTTTGGATATAAATTCTATTGAACGTGGGTCGAGTGGCAGAGTGACAAAATTGGAAATACGAACAGACAAAGTTAATAAATCTATTGTTCTAGTTAAAGATGATATTCGACGGGTATTAAATTCTATACCTAGTAATTTGTTTACTATTAATAAATTAAGTGATGATTTATGGCTTTTGAGAGGAGGAGGCTTCGGTCATGGTGTAGGTTTATCTCAGTCAGGAGCGATTGAAATGGCTAAATTAGGATTTTCTTATGAACAAATATTGAATCATTACTATCGAAAAGCAAAACTGAAAAAATTTGAGATATTGTCTCAATGAAAGTTAAGTAATTAAAGTTTACTTTTATGAGTAAGGGTTTTTATAAAAATCGAAGATTGAAGTCGTTTATATTTCTTAGTGCTTGTTTTTTGATAGCTTTTATTCCTCATGCTTTCAATACCGAAAATTTCTTTTACTTTATATTGACTCTTTCTTTTGTGATTGTTTTTTACGGTTTAATAGTTATTTCTAGAAATGTCAAAAGGAACAACGCTTTAAACATTGTAAGCAGAAGAATTAGTAATAAAGAGTTACCTGTGCTTGATATTTTAGTTGCTGCTAGAGATGAAGAGAATGTCATAGCAAGATTAGTTGAAAGATTATTTAGTTTAGATTATCCAATAAATAAATTAAATATTTACATAATCGATGATGGTAGCTCTGATAAGACGCCTTTAATTTTAGATCGATTAGCTAGACAATATGACAAGCTAAAAGTCATAAGTCGTTCTCCAAATGCAGGAGGAGGAAAGTCAGGAGCATTGAATTATGCCTTGAAGTTTACTCATGGTGAATGGTTATTAGTTTTGGATGCTGATGCTGAATTAAAACAAGATTCTTTGATAAGGTTATTTAGTTTTGTAGAGGAGGGTGATTGGTCTGCAGTTCAACTAAGAAAATCAGTAACAAATGTAAGTAAAAATTTTTTAACTTCTTGTCAGTCAATGGAAATGGCTATGGACGCAATCTTTCAATATGGAAGATTATCAGTTGCTGGGGTTTCTGAATTAAGGGGAAATGGCCAATTAATTAAGAAAGAAACATTATTGGCATGTGGTTCTTTTAATGAAGATACAGTTACAGATGATCTTGATTTGAGTTTAAGATTATTATTATCAAGATCTAGAATTGGTATCTTGTGGGATCCTCCAGTTATGGAGGAAGCAGTTGAGAATTTAAATGCTTTATTAGCGCAAAGGCAAAGATGGGCAGAGGGGGGTTTGCAAAGATTCTTTGATTATGGAGATCAATTGTTTACTAAAAAAATTGATTATTTGCAAAAATTTGATTTAACTTACTTCTTCATCTTGCAATATGCACTACCAATAATTTCTATTTTTGATTTATTTTTCAGTATTGCTTTGTTAGATTCACCAATTTACTGGCCTATTTCATTTACAGCTTTTATGTTATCTGGAATTGCGTTTTGGTACGGTTCTTCTTGTAAAAGCGAAGTACCAGTATTACAAAAAAGCAATTTTTTGATGGTATTTGTCTCGGTTTTTTATTTATCACATTGGTTTTTAGTAATCCCTTGGGTAACAATAAAGATGTCTATTTTCCCCAAAAAGATACTTTGGCGAAAAACTATTCACACTGGAGTTTAATTTATTCATCAAGGTCTATAATTTCTCCATTAAAAAAATTTGCTAAGTTTTTTGAGCTATCATCATAAGTCTCCTCGTTAGCTATTTTTGGTGATGAATTAGTTTTTGGCTCTATTTTTTTTAATGGTCGAAGATTATTTACTTCATTTTGGGTAATTTCTAGAGTATTTGTTGGGTTACTTTTATTTAAATTTTTGGTTGAGAAATTAAGTATTATTTGATCTCCAAATATCTTTTTTACAGTATTTTCAATTATAACTTTTCTGCTTTTAATCATATTTTCCCAGTTTGGAGATAATGCTATTGTTATGGTCTCCGAATCAAAACTTTCAAGTTCGGCTTGTTGTGAAAGTAACATTCTTGTGGATGGTAACTCTACTTTAGAAAGAATTAATTCCCATTTATCTTTTAAATTTGATCCAGGATTATTTTGGTTATTTTCAGAAATATTTTCAATAATTTCTTTTTCAAGAACTTCAAATTTTTCAAATTTTTCGTCTTTTTTTTCGATTAATTCTTTGTGAGTTATCTCTTCTTGGATACTTGGTTTCGGAATCTCATCTGAAATATTTTCTTTTTTAAAAATTGCAATTTTTTTTCTACTTTCATGCTTCTCCTCAATTGTATTATTTTTACTTTCTTGTTTATTTTCAAAACTATTTATCTCTTGACTATCCAGAAGACCAGTTAAATGTATTTCAAACCAAAGCCTTGGATTATCACTTGATTTGATTTGATATTCAATATTTCTCAGATTATTATGCCAATTAATTATTGTTGATTTATTTATTGTGTTTGAGATTTTATCTAACTCATCTCGAAATTCATCAGACGTATAATAAAGATCTGAATATTTATTATTAGTAGTGTGTAATAGTAGATCTCTTGTTATATTCAATAATCCGATAATTATTTGAAGAGGTTCGTTTCCTGCATCATATAATTTATTGCAGGTTTCAATTAATGACTCTGGATTATTCTCAACCAATGATTTAATCAGATTTGTTAATTCACTTTCTGATACTTCTCCTAGGAGGTTTTGGATATTATTAATTGTTATCCCTTCTGGTAAAAGATTCAATTGTTCAAGGAGGCTTTGTGCATCCCTCATACCTCCATTAGACCTTTTTGCAATCATTTTTAACGCCTGAACTTCGTACTTAATGGATTCTTTTTCGGCGATTTCTGATAAATGTTGAAAAATATCACTAGGGCTTATTCTCCTAAAATCAAACTTTTGGCATCTACTTTTTATTGTATTTAATACTCTCTCAGGATTTGTCGTCGCAAGTATAAATACAACTCTTGAGGGCGGTTCTTCAATAGTTTTTAGTAAAGCATTTGAAGCTGCCGTTGAAAGCATATGACATTCATCAATTACATATACTTTCCATCTCGCTTGAGTAGGTGCAAATCTCGCTCTTTCTATAATTTCTCTTATATTTTCTACTCCTGTATTTGATGCTGCATCAATCTCGATAATATCTAGAGCGCTCCCATCTGTAATTTGTCTACATAAGTCACATTTACAACAAGGAGTTATCGTAGGTCGGTCAAATGCCTGGCAATTTAGAGATTTTGCAAATATTCTTGCACTAGATGTTTTTCCAGTGCCTCTTGGACCATTAAAAAGATATGCAGGAGCAATTTTTTTTGTTAATAGAGCTTGTTTGAGTGTAATGGATATAAATTTTTGCCCAACCAGTTCGTCTAAGTTGTTTGGTCTATATTTTTGATGAAAAGGCTTATGTATATTTGGCATTTATTTTTCATTAATTAGAAAAATTAGGGATTCAATTAAAAAAATTAAACTCTAATTTTATGCAGACTCTTTAATGATTCTTTTTGATCCTGAAGGTAGTTTAACAATTTTAGATGAAAACAAATTATCTACCATTTTTTTCGTAATTGTGAATTTTTTTACATTTTCTTCAGAAGGCAAAGTGTACATTATGTCTAGCATTAGCTCTTCAATTATTGATCTTAACGCTCTTGCACCTGTTTTTCTTTTGTATGCTTCATTTGCTATCGCTTCAACAGAATCAGGCTCAAATGATAATTCAACATTATCCATACTTAGCAAAGTTTTGAATTGCTTTACTAATGCATCTCTTGGTTGAGTCAAAATAGATTCTAAAGTTTCTTTAGTAAGACGATCTAATACAGCACAAACCGGAATTCTTCCAATAAATTCTGGAATTAGGCCATATTTCACTAAGTCATCTAATTCTAAATTTTTCAGGGAATCTCTTGGGTCTACTATTTTTTTTGTATCAACTTTGTTTTGATCTGAATTGGTGGTAAATCCTATAGAGTGTTTACCCATACGCCTTTGAACGATATCCTCTAAACCTATAAAAGCTCCCCCACAAATAAATAGAATTTGACTCGTATCAATTTGGATGCAGTCATGATAAGGATGTTTTCTTCCGCCTTGAGGTGGCACATTAGCAATTGTTCCTTCAAGCATTTTTAATAATGCTTGCTGTACCCCTTCACCGGAGACATCTCTAGTAATTGAAGGATTCTCGCTTTTTCTTGCAATTTTATCTATTTCATCAATATAAATAATTCCTTTTTGAGCTAGTTCTACATTCATTTCTGATTTCTGTAGAAGTCTTAAAAGTATGTTTTCAACATCTTCTCCAACATATCCAGCTTCTGTCAAAGTTGTTGCATCAGCTACTGCAAAAGGAACATCTAAAAACTCTGCTAAAGTTTGTGCCAATAATGTTTTTCCACTTCCAGTAGGGCCGATGAGTAAAATATTTGATTTTTGTAATTTAGTTGCTTGTGAATCAGTTGAATTGCTATTTTTACTATCTTCTTTAACTTTCCAAGCTAATCTCTTGTAGTGATTGTATACGGCTACTGATAATATTTTTTTTGCAGATTCTTGCCCAACAACTTGATTATCTAGAAAACTTTTTATTTCTAATGGCTTAGGAATTGAGGATAATTCTAAAGGGACAGATTTTTTTGGATTATCAGTTGGTAATTTCTTTTTTACTTGTGGAGAACTGTTTGTGTTCGCTTGATTATCAAGTAGTTCTTCATCGAGAATCTCATTACAAAGGTCTATGCACTCATCACAGATATAAACCCCAGGACCAGCTATAAGCTTTCTTACTTGGTCTTGTGACTTCCCGCAAAATGAACATTTAAGATGGGCGTCGAATTTAGCCATCGATTATAAGTTTTTAAAGTGAAAGGTGTTAAATATTCCTTATTCACTAGCATTGCTCATAAATATCGATTCGTCATCATATTCTTAAAAAATAAGAACCCCTTGTCACTTTTTGATAACTTTATCAATTAATCCATATTCGACTGCTTCTGAGGGGGATAAAAAGTAATCTCTTTCTGTATCTTCATTAATTTTTTCTAAAGGTTGACCAGTATGTTCAGCTAAAAGTGAATTTAATGTTTTCTTGAGAAAAAGTATTTCTTTAGCCTGTATCTCAATCTCTACTGCTTGACCTTGTGCGCCTCCCAGAGGTTGATGAATCATAATCCTAGAATTAGGTAAAGCCAATCTTTTCCCTTTTGCTCCTCCAGAAAGTAGAAATGCCCCCATACTTGCGGCTACTCCAAAACATATTGTTACTACATCAGGCGATATTTGTTGCATGGTATCATAAATGGCCATTCCTGCAGTTACTGAGCCTCCAGGAGAATTGATATATATTTGTATGTCTTTTTCGGGATCTTCAGCTTCAAGAAATAATAATTGTGCAACAAGGGAGTCAGATACTTGATCATTAATTCCAGTGCCTAAAAAAATTATTCTTTCCCTCAATAATCTTGAATATATATCAAAAGCTCTTTCTCCTCTACCTGATTGTTCTATAACGGTGGGAACTGCGGCAATAGTTTTATGATTACTTTCGTAAGAACTTATTGAGCTTTGGATTAAATGTTTTTTTTCTGAGTTCACAAATTAGTTGTCGACTTATAAATAATTTAGGGGGTTTTTGTTTAATTAGTAGGAAATTTCATAAATTATTCTTTTTCTTTTTTATTTCGAGTTTTTGTAGTTCCTGTAGTTTTTGTAGTTTTAGACGTAGTTTTTGCGGTTTTTGATGTTTTGGAGGTTTTTGTAGCTTTAGAAGTTTTTGTAGTTTTTTCTTTTACTTCAGAATTTTCTTCAAGCCAAATTATTAATTTTTCTTTGAGTAGATCGTTACTTACTACTTCTGTTAATCTTTTAATATCTATTTGTTTTGAAGATTGAGAGATTGCATCTTCATAATCTTTCATTTTTAAATCAATTTCATCTTTCTCGACTTTTATGTTTTCTGTTTCAGCTAATGCTTTTAAAGCTAAATTTCTTTGAACATTTTTTTCAGCTTGAGGCCTTGTGGACTCTGCTAATGACTTAACTAGTTCCGGAGTGAAAGTAGATTTTACATCAAGACCTTGTTGAGCAAATCTTTGAGCGGTTTGTTCAATATTATTCCTCACTTCAATATCAATCATAGATTTTGGAATTTCAGCAACCAATTCGTTTGTTAAGGCATCAAATAAAGCTTCAATTTTGATATCTTTTTGAGTTTTTTCAAAATTGTCTTTAAGTTGCTTTTCAATATCTTTCTTTAACTCTTTTAATGATTCTTTGTTGCCAGACTGTTTTGCAAAATCGTCATTAAGTTCAGGCAATTCTTTTTCCTTAAGATCCTTAAGATTTACTTCAAAAATTGCTTCTTTGCCTCTTGAATCTTCATGAGAATAATCATCAGGAAATTTAAGGTTAAGTGTTTTAGTATCACCAATTTTCATTTTTACGATGCCCTCAACGAAACCGGGAATCATTTTGTTCTTTTCTAACTCAAGATCCATTGATTCACTTGTTCCACCATCAATCTCTTTACCAGAATCTTTATACTTTCCTTTGAAACTAACTACAGCAATATCTCCTAATTTTGCCGCTCTATTGGTAACTGGAATAATGTTTGCAAACTGATTTCTAGATTTTTCTAGCGCTTCATCTATCGACTTAGGATCAAACTTTGTCTTTGATATTTCAACACTTAGTCCTTTGGATTTTTTAAGTTTTAATTCTGGGGCAACATCAGTTTGAAGAGTAACTTTAAGTGATTTATCAGGACTAAACTTTGCAAGTAAAGATTCAAATCCATCTACCAATTCTGGCTCACTTAGTGGCTCTATAGATTTTATTTTTAACGCTTCTTGCCATGATTTATCAATAATTTTTTCCAGAGCAGAAGCATGTAATTGTGTGATGCCAATTCTTTGGATTAAGACTTGTTTAGGAATCTTACCAAGTCTAAATCCCGGAATTTTAGCCGAACGACTGATAGAACTGATTGTTTCATTTACACACGTTTTGCATGTCTCAGATGGTATTTCTAATTCGAATGAAATTCTACTTTGAGGCAGAGGAGTTGTTTTGACTATTAGTGCATCTTTAGCCATGTTTTTCTAAGTTATTTCTATGAACAGAATCTTAATTATTTCACATTATGTGATTTCCTTGAAAGTTAATTTTTTGATAAAGTAAAAAAAATAGTAAATCTATTTATAGAAATCATTTTAAAGTGTGAGACAATCTCCGTATTTGCCTAATAGGCCATTAAAAGTTGCTGTTTTAGGTTCTTCAGGTGCTGTGGGATCTGAATTGCTAAAAATTCTTGAACAACGTGATTTCCCAATCTCAGAATTGATCTTGCTTTCATCAGAGCGGTCAGAAGGAAAAAAAATTATTTGGAAAGATGAAGAATTAGTTACAAAAAAAACAACTAAGGAAGAATTTAAGAATCTTGATTTAGTTTTGGCTTCAGCTGGCGGAAGTATTTCAAAAAGATGGTTGTCAACTATTATTGATCAAAATGCTTTACTGATAGATAATTCAAGTGCTTTCAGATTAGATAAGAACGTTCCTCTCATAGTCCCTGAAGTTAATGCTAGTGACGTACTTAATCATGATGGGGTAATAGCGAATCCAAACTGCACTACCATTTTGTTGACATTAGTTTTAGCTCCATTAAACAAACTTTCGACTATTCAAAGAGTTATTGTCTCAACATATCAATCTGTCAGTGGTGCAGGCCAACTGGCGATGGAGGAACTAAAACTTTTAACTGAACAATATCTTCAAGGAAATCCTCAAAAAAGTGAAGTTTTGCCATACTCACTTGCTTTTAATTTGTTTTTACATAATTCCCCTATGCTTTCAAATAATTACTGCGAAGAAGAGATGAAAATGGTTAATGAGGCGAGGAAAATATTAAATATTGCTGATTTAAAGCTCTCTGCTACATGTGTTCGAGTCCCAGTACTGAGAGCACATTCTGAATCGATCAATATTGAATTTGCGGATGTAGTTAAGCCTAAAGATGCTCTTGAAGAATTAAAAAAATCTCCTGGAATTGAAGTTATTGAGGATTACAAAAATAATAGATTTCCTATGCCAAATGACGTTATGGGGAGGGATAATGTTGCTGTTGGCAGGCTAAGAACTGATATAAGTCAGCCTCATGGATTAGAATTATGGTTATGTGGAGATCAAATAAGAAAAGGTGCAGCTCTGAATGCTGTTCAAATAGCTGAGTTATTAATTCCAAAAAAATGATTACAGACAAAACTGAGTGTAATAATCCACTATTTGGAAGAATATTGACTGCAATGGTTACTCCATTCACTGAGAATGGAGATGTAGATTATGAATTAGCTATAAAACTTTCAAATTATCTTTTTGAGAACGGTTCCGATGGAATTGTGTTGTGCGGTACTACTGGAGAATCTCCAACTCTTTCATGGGCGGAACAGCATGATTTATTTATTGCGGTAAAAGGATCTTTGGATGCAAGCTGTAAAGTAATAGTTGGCACTGGTAGCAATTGTACAAGCGAAGCTGTGGAAGCTACAAAAAAAGCTTACGACTCTGGTGCCGACGGTGCTTTGGTCGTTGTTCCTTATTATAATAAGCCGCCTCAAGAAGGTCTTTATAAACATTTCAGTTCTATTGCTAAATCTGCAAAGGATTTGCCTCTTATGCTCTACAACATTCCTGGCAGGACTGGATGTAATTTATTACCTGATACTGTGAAGAAACTTATGGATTTCTCAAATATTCTCAGTATTAAAGCTGCAAGCGGTAGAATAGAAGAAGTAACAGAACTAAGAGCTATTTGTGGCTCCGAACTCTCTGTATATAGTGGCGATGATTCATTGTTGCTTCCAATGTTATCTGTAGGTGCTGTAGGAGTAGTAAGTGTTGCAAGTCATTTAGTTGGATTGCAATTGAAAGAGATGATTTATTCTTTTCAAAGTGGAAAGGTTTCCAATGCTCTTGCTATTCATGAAAAACTTCAGCCTCTTTTCAAAGCACTCTTTATGACTACTAATCCAATCCCAATTAAGGCTGCTTTGGAGCTATCGGGATGGGATGTAGGTAATCCTAGAAGTCCTTTGTCACCTTTAACCAATGACATGAAAAAGCAACTATCTTTTATCCTGAATTCCTTATAATAGGGATTATATTTAACTTGATAATTAAATTTAAATAAACCTTATTTGATTACAAGCAGGCCTTCATAAATTTCAAAATTATGCAATCAAGTACAAATTCAACTGTAAATAGATCTACTCATGATTCATCTAGATCTAAAAGTAATACGCCAGCTCTACGAGTAATACCTCTTGGAGGATTACATGAAATCGGAAAAAACACTTGCGTTTTTGAATATGGTGATGAATTAATGCTTGTTGATGCTGGCCTAGCTTTCCCATCTGATGGTATGCATGGCGTAAACGTTGTTATGCCTGATACAACTTTTTTAAAAGAAAATCAAAGAAGAATAAAAGGAATGATTGTCACACACGGGCATGAAGATCACATTGGAGGTATTTCTCATCATTTAAAGCATTTTAATATTCCCATTATTTATGGCCCAAGACTTGCAATGTCTATGCTTAGAGGAAAAATGGAGGAAGCAGGGGTATCTGATAGAACAACTATACAGACAGTAAATCCAAGAGATGTTGTAAAGGTAGGACAACATTTTTCTGTTGAATTTATTCGAAATACCCATTCTATTTGCGATAGCTTTTCTTTAGCAGTTACAACACCTGTTGGCACAATTATTTTTACGGGAGATTTTAAGTTTGATCATATGCCAGTAGATGGAGAGCAATTTGATATTGAAAGAATGGTGCATTACGGAGAGAAGGGTGTTTTATGCATGTTCAGTGATTCTACTAACGCCGAAGTTCCAGGTTTTTGTCCTTCTGAGAAGACTATCTATCCCTCTTTAGAAAAGCATATTGCGGAGGCAAAAGAACGAGTTATCCTTACCACTTTTGCTAGTTCTGTGCATAGAGTGACAATGATCTTAGAATTGGCCATGAAACATGGAAGAAAGGTCGGTTTGTTAGGTAGATCGATGATAAATGTTATTGCTAAGGCAAGAGATATTGGTTATATGAAATGCCCAGATGATTTGTTTGTTCCTATCAAGCAAATTAGAGATTTGCCAGATAGGGAGACCTTATTATTAATGACGGGTAGTCAAGGAGAACCCCTAGCAGCGTTAAGCAGAATCTCTCGTGGTGAACATCAGCACGTTCGTCTTAAGACTACTGATACTGTAATATTTTCAGCCAGCCCAATTCCTGGTAATACTATTTCTGTTGTTAATACAATAGACAGATTAATGAAACTCGGAGCAAAGGTTGTTTATGGAAAGGGTGAGAATATTCATGTTTCTGGTCATGGTTTTCAAGAAGATCAAAAGTTAATGTTGGCACTCGCAAAACCTAAGTTTTTTGTTCCTGTTCATGGAGAACATAGAATGCTCGTTTGTCATGGTAAGAGTGCACAAACTATGGGGGTTCCAAAGGACAATATCTTAATTATTGAAAATGGAGATGTAGTTGAGTTAACACCTAATTCTATTCAAAAGGGTGATCCTGTAAAAGCTGGTGTTGAACTGCTTGATAACTCACGAAATGGGATAGTAGATGCGCGAGTATTAAAGGAAAGGCAGCAATTAGCTGGGGATGGTGTAGTAACTGTTTTAGCTCCTATTAGTACTGATGGGAAGATGGTTGCCCCTCCTAGAGTTAATTTAAGAGGAGTTGTTACTACTGCAGAGCCAAGAAAAATGTCTATGTGGACAGAACGAGAAATAAGCTGGGTATTAGAAAATAGATGGAAACAATTATCCAGACAAACTGGGCCGAATAATTTTGAGGTAGATTGGATTGGCGTACAAAGAGAAATTGAAAATGGTTTATCGAGAAGAATGAGAAGAGAATTACAAGTTGAACCACTTATTTTGTGTTTAGTTCAACCTGCTCCAAGTGGAACTCGTGCTTATATTCCAAAGATTACCGAAGAGCAAAATTTCTCCAATAGAAATAGAAATAATAATAATTTCCATAAGAAATCAAACAATAATCATCCTAATAGTTCAAAAAACCCAGATAATACCCAAAAAAGTCCAAAAGTTTCACAGAATCAATCAGCTGAGACTACTACAGAAGATTCATTTGAAGGTAGAACAAGAAGAAGAAGATCTGCTGTAACATCTTAACTTTTTTCAAAATTTATATAGTTTTTATCCCAAACAATTTTTAAAAACTCTTGTAGATTAATTTGACCTTTATTTTTTTCATAAATTGAAGTTGCTAATTTTGCCAGATTTTTAGAACTACATTGCTTTGCAGATATTTCTTTTAAAAATCTATTTAAAATTGTGCACCTCGCTTCAATACACATACCATTTAGGATATTCCTATCGATACCTTTAACATCTTTACAATATAAAAACGCTAGTTCACTAAGATCATTACGTTCATTATTGTATTTGCTCATTTTTTGAGAAAAATTATTTATCCTTTCAGAACAACCAGGATAGATGACTTCTAAGGTAGGAATAATTTTTTTTCTTACTAAATTTCTTTTTAATTTAAGATCTGAATTTGTAGGATCTTCCCAGACTGGGATCTTCATATCATTGCAAAATTGTTTTGTATCTTCCCTATTGAAAATTAAAATTGGTCTTATTAAATAAATTTGATTTTCTATTAATCTTTTACTCTCAATATTACTCAGACCTGCAAAATTGCTTCCTCTTGATAAATTGAGGATAAATGTTTCTGCATTATCACTACTCGTGTGACCAGTTAACAAATAAATATTATGTTTTTGATGGTTTTTATTTAATAAAGTTTTGGCTCTTTCACATAATTTTTTATATCTCCATTCTCGTGCTTTTTCTTCTGAAGAAATACTTTCTTTATTTGCTTGATCAAAAGAGAATGAAATATTTTTATCTTCGCAATAATCTTTTAATTCAAGAGCATATAGTGATGATTTTTCGTGCCACTGATGATCACCATGCCAAACACTAATAGACCAATTATGTAGTTTTTTTAGGTCATTAATTAGGGTTAATAAGGCCATTGAGTCTTGACCCCCCGAAACACTTATTAAAATATTGGATCCTTTGGGAATTAATATTTTTTTGGTAAGAATCTCCTTATGAAGCTGATGATGCCATGATGACCAATTTTTCTGACTTAATTTTTTATCAGTCATTTTGTGTTGCTCAGATAATATTTTTTAAAAAATGCACTGTTTTACTAAAACAATGTCACAATCGGGTAATAAATTCATTAAGTAAATGAGTCTGATTAATCTTTTGCCACAAAAAATCAAAGAAGAGTTAAGAAGCAAATCCTTACTCAAAGTTATTTCAGGATTGAATAATTTCGATGCTCAGTCTGTGAAAATAATTGTTGAGGCTGCTTCATTAGGAGGTGCAGATCTTGTCGATATTGCTTGTAAACCTGAACTCGTTGATTTAGCACTTAAGAATTCAACACTACCCGTTTGTGTTAGTTCAGTAGTGCCTCGATCTTTTCAAGATTGTGTAAAAGCAGGAGCATCATTAATTGAGATAGGAAATTACGATACTTTTTATGAAAAAGGCATTCATTTTTCAGATAAAAAAGTTTTAAACATTACTAAAGAGACGAGGGATTTATTGCCTAATTTTCCTTTATCAGTAACTGTTCCTCATACTATGCCTATTGATAAACAAGTTGATCTTGCTGTAAAGCTAGTGGAAGAAGGCGTTGATATTATTCAAACAGAAGGTGGTATCAGTTCTACTCCATACTCTCCAGGAATTCAAGGTTTTTTTGAAAAATCAGTACCAACTCTTGCAGCTACCTATGCTATTCATCAAGAATTTAAGAAACAATCTCTGAATATACCAATCATGAGTGCCTCTGGATTAAGCCAAGTAACTTGTCCACTAGCAATATCCTCTGGAGCCTCAGCAGTTGGCGTTGGATCTGTGGTTAATAAATTAGATGATTTAATATCAATGATTGCGGTTGTTAGGGGGTTAAAAGAATCTTTGAAAAATTCAATAATTAGAGAAAAAATTTCTTAGTATAGCAACATCCTTTAGCTACTAGCTTGATGAACAACTATAAGCTTCAAGCTCCTTACGAACCAAATGGAGATCAACCAGAAGCTATTAAAAAATTAGTTAAAGGCGTAAATAATGGTAAACAGTTTCAGACTCTTTTAGGAGCTACTGGAACTGGTAAAACATTTACCATTGCCAATGTAATTCAACAAACAGGAAGACCAGCACTTGTTTTAGCCCATAACAAAACATTGGCTGCACAACTATGTAATGAATTAAGAGAATTTTTTCCAAAAAATGCTGTTGAGTACTTTATTTCTTACTACGATTATTATCAACCTGAAGCTTATGTTCCTGTAAGTGATACTTACATAGCCAAAACTGCTTCAATTAATGAAGAAATAGATATGCTTAGGCATTCTGCAACACGCTCATTATTTGAAAGAAAAGATGTAATTGTTGTAGCCTCAATAAGTTGTATTTATGGTCTTGGTATACCGAGTGAGTATTTAAAAGCTGCGGTTAAATTTGAAGTGGGTAAATCAATAAATCTACGTTCTTCTTTGAGGTCTCTTGTTGAAAATCAATATACTAGAAATGATATTGAAATTACTAGAGGTAGATTCAGAATTAAAGGTGATGTTTTAGAAATCGGTCCAGCTTATGAAGATAGATTAATAAGAATTGAGTTATTTGGTGATGAAGTCGAAGCTATTAGATATGTTGACCCTACTACAGGAGAAATACTTGAAAGTTTGGAACAAGTTAGCGTTTACCCAGCGAAGCATTTTGTGACTCCAAAAGAAAGACTTGAGAGTGCAATAAGTGCAATTAGAAGTGAATTAAAAACTCAACTCGATAAATTTACATACGAAGGAAAATTATTAGAGGCTCAACGTCTAGAACAACGTACAAAATATGATTTAGAAATGCTTAAAGAGGTTGGTTATTGTAATGGAGTTGAGAATTATGCTCGTCATTTATCAGGTAGGGAGGAAGGTTCACCGCCAGAATGCTTAATAGATTACTTTCCCAAAGATTGGTTGTTGGTAGTTGATGAGAGTCATGTAACATGTCCTCAACTTCATGCGATGTACAACGGTGATCAATCTAGAAAAAAAGTTTTAATAGATCATGGTTTTAGGTTGCCAAGTGCTGCAGATAATAGACCTTTAAAATGTGAAGAGTTTTGGGAAAAATCAAAACAGACATTATTTATAAGTGCAACCCCCGGTCAATGGGAATTAGATCAATGTGATGGTGAATTTATTGAGCAAGTTATAAGACCAACTGGGGTATTAGACCCGGTAATTGATGTAAGACCTAGTGAAGGCCAAATAGAAGATCTGTTATCTGAAATAAGAATTCGAGCTGAAAAGAATCAAAGAGTGCTTGTGACAACACTTACTAAGAGAATGGCTGAAGATCTAACTGATTTTTTATCTGAAAATAAAGTAAGAGTTAGATATTTGCATTCCGAAATTCATTCAATTGAAAGAATTGAAATTATCCAAGACCTTAGAATGGGCGAATATGATGTTTTGGTAGGGGTTAATTTATTAAGAGAGGGACTAGATCTTCCAGAAGTATCCTTAGTCGCCATTTTAGATGCTGATAAAGAAGGTTTTTTGAGGGCAGAAAGGTCATTGATTCAAACAATAGGAAGAGCTGCCAGACATGTTGAAGGTGTTGCCTTGCTTTATGCAGATAACTTCACAGATTCAATGAAAAGAGCAATATCTGAAACTGAAAGAAGAAGAACTATTCAAAAAAAATATAACCAAGTCAATGGTATTACTCCAAAACCTGCAGGTAAAAAAATAGAAAATTCAATATTATCTTTTCTAGAACTTTCCAGAAAATTAGATACTGGTGGTTTATCTAAAGATTTAATAAATATAGTTAATAACAAAACTGACTCAATTCTCAGTTCCAGTGATAATCAATGTTTGCTCGAAGAATTGCCTGACTTAATAGAAAAGTTAGAAATTAAAATGAAAGATGCTGCAAAAGAGTTAAATTTTGAAGAAGCAGCAAATTTGAGGGATAGAATCAAAAAATTAAGACAAAAATTGGCAAGAAATAATTAAAAAGAACTTATTTTTCTAATTCGAAATGATTATGAATAGCATTAACTGCTTTGTCACAATCTTTTTCTAAGACAATACATGAAGTCCTAATTTCACTCGTGGCAATCATTTCAATATTGATATTTTGGTCAGCCAATGCTCTAAATATTTTTCCAGCCGTCCCAACCTTAAATGCCATTCCCGCTCCCACAGTACTTACTTTTGCTATGGCAGGGCCATCTTCAATGTATGATCCGGGTAATTTTTTTGTTAAGGCCTCAAAAACTAAGTTAGCTTTTTCTCTATCTTGTTTATTCATTGTAAGACTAATATCCTTAGCTTTTAAAGAGGAAATTCTTTCAGACTGAACAATAGTATCGATAAGTAAATTATTTTCAGCTAATGCTAAACATATCGATGCTGCTACACCTGGACGATCAGGCAGTTTTCTAAAGCTTACCTGAACTTGGTTTTTATCTAATGCAATGCCTCTGACTTCAGGTTGATCTTGTTTTTCATTGATTGGATTAACAAATATTTGTGTATCGGATAACTTAAATTTCTCAGCAACAAATCTAATAGTTTTTGGTATATTATTAATTTCAATTACACAGCTGACTTTAATTTCACTAGTAGCTATTAACCTAACATTTATATTCGCTTGAGATAAAGTATCAAATAAATCAGCTGAAACACTAGGCCTGCCCATAATGCCTGCTCCTTGAATACTTAATTTAGTCATGTTGGTTTTTAAGTTAAATTCTCCTCCTAATTGATTAGTTATAAGTTCACATTGTTCTGAAGTCTTTTTTACTTCTAATTCACCAACAGTAAATGTAATATCGTTTTTATTTCCATCATTTGTCGCTTGTATTATTAAATCTACGTTAATACTTGCTTCTGAAAGTTTTTCAAATATTTGCGCAGCAATCCCAGGCCTATCAGGAATATTTGAGAGACTAAATACTGCTTGGTTTTCTAATACTTCAAGACTATTGACTGTTTTTGTTAATTCTAAGCTTCCTCTTTTTAGCGGGAGAGGTTGGATTTGACTTTCTAGAAGAGTCCCACTGCAGTCACTTTGGCTTGATTTGACACACAATTTAATTCCATAATTGCGAGCAATTTCTACTGCTCTTGGATGCAGAACTGAAGCACCGACGCTTGCAAGTTCAAGCATTTCCTCGCAGCTAATTTCATCTAAGAGTTTTGCATTAGGAACAATCCTTGGATCAGTAGTAAGAACCCCTGGAACGTCTGTATAAATTTCGCAAGTCTCAGCTCCTAAAGCTGTTGATAAAGCTACCGCGGAAGTATCTGAACCACCTCTACCCAAAGTTGTAATTTCCATTGAACCCGTATGGCTTAATGTTGTTCCTTGAAATCCAGCCACGACAACTATAAAACCCTGATTTAAATAATTTTGGATCCTTTCTGTTTTAATATCCAGAATTCTCGCTTTCCCATGAATTGATTCAGTAATAATTCCAACCTGGCTACCAGTCATTGAAATCGCAGGTATTCCGTATTCGTTTAATGCCATTGAAAGAAGAGCTATGGTTACTTGCTCTCCAGTTGAGAGAAGCATATCCAATTCTCTTCGATTAGGATTTTTACTAATTGATTCCGCTAAACAATTTAAATCATCTGTGGTTTGCCCCATCGCAGAGACAACTACGACAATTTCATTCCCTGCTTCTTTACTTTGACAAATTCTACTTGCAATATTTTTAATTTTTTTAATATCACCGACAGAAGTACCGCCAAATTTTTTTACTAGTAAAGCCATATTTAAATCATAATGTAAATTCTTAAACTTATAATTTGGTTAACTTAAATTAATTAATTTCTCTGTAAAAATATTTATAGGATTATTACCTTGTTTTAGTAATGATTCAATATCTAGTAAGTTACTCATTAAATTAATTAAATATTCTTGAGACACATTTTTGACTTTTTTTCGAATAAAAAAAATTCTTTTAGGATTAGAAATGCCTGCAAGATTACAAATCTTTTCTGCATTATCGTTACCTGAATTAACTGCTAGTTTTATAATGGTATGAATTCTTATTTGACTAATTAAACCTGCATTTAGTCTTAAAGCAGGTTCTCCTTTCTGTAAAGAATAATTTATTTCAATGAGGCTTTCATTAATATTTTTTTGTAAGAGAAGATCAATGATTTTGAAAATATTGGATTGATGATCACTAAATATTTTTTTTACATCAATCCTTTTAAGAAAAAGTTGTGAATTCGAATCACTTGATACTGCAGAGAGGTATGTTTTTGCTTTGGCTAATTCATTTATTAGTTTAAAGCTGTCATTACCAACTGAATCAATAATTAATTCAGCTGCATTTTTATCAATTTTGATATTCATTTCATTTGCTGCATCTTCTAAAAATCTTTTTTGTCCTTCATAGTCCCAGATTTCTGGTAAAGAAAATGATTTTTCTTTGGCTAAATTATTTTTGATAAGTTTTTTTAAAAATTTGGTACTGTTTAGTCTTGAGTCTGGTTTTTTTGTATTTTGCAAAATGAAATAAGTATTTTGAGGAATATTGTCATGAATTTTTTCAAATTTAGTTCTTAGATTTTCATTTTTGGAAGTAAAAATGGGATTATTTTTCAATGTAACTATTCTGTATCCATCTCCAAAAGGAGGTGTAAGAACTTCATCAAAAGCTTTATTGACTTGCTCATCATCATCTCCATTTAAATTAGTTACGTTTATTTCTTTCCATTCTTTGGATACTTCCTTTTCAATTAATTTTTGAATAAATTTATTTTGAGCATTTAGATCATTACCCCATAATATTTGTATTGGCATAATAGCTCAATAAAAACCATATACTAACTATGATTACTTCTAACACAAATTAAATTTAATGGTAATAGATCATCCAATTTTTTTGGAAAGCATCAGATTCATAAGATCTCGTTTAGTAGCCAATGATCTAAATTATTTGGAAAAAAAAGTTTTAGAGAGATTAGTCCATACTTCAGGGGATTTTACAGTTCAAAATCTTGTAAATTTTAGTGAAGGTGCCTGTGAAAAGGGTCTTCAGGCACTTAAAAATGGCGCTCCTATTTTAACTGATACCGATATGGCAGCAGCAGCAATAAAATCCATGGCAGAAAATACCACTAGGAATAAAATATTCACCGCTAAAATGTGGTTTGGAAAAAATAATCATACAAACTTAACTAAAACTGCATATGGCTTAAGTGAAGGTTGGAAGGAGTTATCCGCTATAAATTATGGAAGCAAATCTCCAATTGTAGTTATTGGCAGTTCGCCTACAGCGTTAACTTATTTAATTGATATTTTAGTAAATGCAAAAGATTTACCTAGTTTAATTATCGGAATGCCTGTTGGATTTATTGGAGTAGAGAATAGCAAAAACAAACTGATTTCCACCGATCTTCCTAGAATTGTCTTGAATTCAACTAGAGGAGGTGCTGCCATGGCAGCTGCTGCGGTTAACGCCTTGTTGAGGGAAACAATTTAAAAAGTATTTATTTTATAAAAATGTCAAAAATCTACTTAATATCATAATTTAATTTGTTATTTTCTTCTAAAGAATTTAAAACTGATTTTGCTTTTTCTATAACTTCTTTTGGAACTCCTGCTAATTTAGCTGCTTCTATGCCATAGCTTTTGTTTGAGCCCCCTTTAACAATCCTGTGGCTAAAGATTAGCTGATCGTTATTTTGTTCTACTAAAACTTGAAAATTTTGTATATTCTTATTTGAATTTTTTAAATAATTCAGCTCATGATAATGCGTAGCAAAAATAGTATTACATCGAATTTTTTT
The DNA here is from genome assembly GCA_902538515.1 of uncultured Prochlorococcus sp. GTDB lineage: Bacteria > Cyanobacteriota > Cyanobacteriia > PCC-6307 > Cyanobiaceae > Prochlorococcus_A. Next base: position 25,890 of record CACBFH010000015.1, read on the forward strand.
TGCAAGATATTCACTTACTGACCAAGCTATTGAAAGTCCATCAAAAGTAGATGTTCCTCTGCCTATCTCATCAAGTAAAACTAGTGAGCTAGAAGTTGCCTGATTTAGAATTGATGCTGTTTCAGACATTTCTACCATAAATGTTGATTGCCCAGATGATTGATCATCAACTGCCCCAATTCTTGTGAAAATCCTATCTGCAATCTTGATTTCAGCATTATTAGCAGGAACAAAGCTACCAATTTGTGTAAGAATTTGTATTAAACCAAGTTGTCTTATAAAGCAACTTTTTCCGCTTGCATTGGGGCCCGTTAATATAATTAATTTTTGATTTTCCTCAAAAGATATATCGTTTGCTACAAACTTTTTATCACTTAACAATTGCTCTACAATTGGATTTCTTCCAGCGATAATTTTTGTACTATTTTTTGTCATTGAATCATTTATTGGTATTAATGAAGGTTTTATAAAATTGTTTTCTACTGCAGTAATTGATAAACCAAGTAGTGCATCAAGAGATGCTATTGATTTTGCAATTGATCTTATTTGTTTTGTTTTTTCAGCAACTATATTTCTTAATTCGCAGAAAATTTCATATTCTTTTGATGAAGCTCTAGTTTTTATTTGGAAAATCTTATTTTCTTTATTTTTAATTTCTGAAGTAATATACCTTTCTTCATTAGTAAGTGTTTGCCTTTTGATCCAATGTTGTGGAGCTAAATTAACTTTTGACTTATT
>CACBFH010000016.1 GCA_902538515.1 uncultured Prochlorococcus sp.
TATTTGATTAGAAAAAATAAAAACTACCTGCCCCTTATCGTAAAAAAGTTTTATTGAACTTTCTGAGCTTTTTAGAGATATTAGTTTTTCAATTTCTCTTAATGATCTTGTCGGAATAGTTACTGATAATTTTCCTTCATTTGAAGATAGGTTATTTTTATTATCTAGATTCTCTTCATTACCAGTTAGAGCAACCGCTAACCTATGACCATCTGTAGAAGCAGACTCTAAATAGTTTTGTTTAAATGTAAAATTGACTCCTGTAAGTAATTGCTTTGAGTCATCATTGCTGCTTGCAAAAATTGTAGATTTTAAAGATTTCAAAAAAGAACTAGGATCAATATTTAAAGAAGTACCGCTATCAACAAATGGCAAACTAGGATAATCGTCAGAGTGTATACCTTTGAGGTTAAAAGAACCTCTATCACTTTTTATTAAAATATTATCCGAATTTTCTTCTACCTCTATGGAAACAGGAGTTTCATTAGGTAGTTTATTTGCTATTTCAGATAAAAGTTTTGAAGGTATTGTAATAGCTCCACTGTTATTTACAGTTCCATCAAAAGAGGTTTGAATTCCTAAATTAAGATCAAATCCTGTCAAGCTAATTTTATTTGTTCCTTGGTCAGCTGTTAGAAGTATATTTGCAAGAATTGGATGAGTTGGTCGTGTAGCTACAGCTTTGCTTACTAGTTGTATAGCATTATTCAACTCATTTTGATTACAAATAATATCCATCTTGATTTGGAATTTTTCTACATTTACAATATACTTTCATCGTAAATTTAATTCAATAATTTATTTTACTCTTCTCTTTATAATATAAAAATAAATATAAAAATAAAAAATTTAGTAGTAGTAGTTTTTGTGGAATTTGTGGAATCCAGAGTCTTTTGTTTTATTTACTTACTTTTCAAGAAGTTCAAAGAGGGGAAAAAATTATTTAGTTGTTGAATAAATTTATATTTTTAAAATAAAGAAAAAATTATTAAACAAAATTCATTAATTTTTACATATTTTTCAACAAATAAAATTTATTTTTAATTGATTTCCACAGACACTAATTTTTTTGGATTTTAATATCCTAAAATTTTGGTTATATCTTTTAAAGAAGGCTCAATATTTTTTCTGAAAATTGCATCATTATTTTTAATAGCGCAATCAGGGTCTTTCAAGCCATTTCCAGTAAGAACACAAACAATTGTAGATTCTTTTTGAATTCTATTTTTATTTTTAATGAGTCCAGCAACTGATGCCGCACTCGCTGGTTCACAAAAGACACCTTCTTTGGCAAGAATTTTATAAGCATTGATTATTTCATCATCTGTAACTGACTGAAAATCTCCACTACTCTCTTTTTTAACTTTTTTTGCTTTTTCCCTATTTACAGGATTTCCAATTCTTATTGCTGTAGCAATTGTTTCAGGTTCTTTCACTATTATATTTTTAACCAGTGGAGCAGAGCCCTCAGATTGAAAACCCATCATAATTGGTAATTTTAAATTTCTTTTTATTTTTGAATATTCCTTAAACCCCATCCAATAAGCAGTTATATTTCCTGCATTGCCCATGGGAATACAAAGCCAATCAGGCGCAATACCTAAGTCATCAACAATTTCAAAAGCTGCCGTTTTTTGTCCTTGTATTCGAAAAGGATTAACAGAGTTAACAAGCTCTATAGGATGTTCTGAAGATAAATCTCTTACAATTTCCAGAGCTTTATCAAAGTTTCCATTTATTGATATTATTTCAGCTCCATACATTAAAGCTTGAGCAAGTTTTCCTTGTGCAACAAAGCCTTCTGGTATTAAAACATAAGGTTTTAATCCTCCTCTAGAAGCATATGCGGCTGCGGCGGCAGAAGTGTTTCCAGTGCTTGCACAAATTACGGCTTCGCGGCCTTCTTCTTTTGCTTTGCTAATTGCCATAGTCATACCACGATCTTTAAAAGATCCTGTGGGATTTAGGCCATCATATTTTAAAAAAACACTTGTTCCATTTCCAATTAGATTGCTAATTGACTTACTATGAATTAGTGGAGTATTTCCCTCATTTAAAGAAATAATAGGAGTTTTTTTTGTAACTGGGAGGTATTGTCTATACGCTTCGATTAGACCAGGCCATCTTTTTTTTCTGTAGTTAATACGTAATTTATTCTTGATTTTATTTAATAACACCATGTCTGTTTAATTTGTTTTAATTTTTTCTAGTGGAGAATTTGTGAAAAAGTCTAATAATTCCGAAATTGATTCTACTTTATTCATAACTCTGCTTAAAGCGTTTACATCTAAAATAACAGTTTTAGTTGGATACCCTTCAAAAAACCTTATGAGATTTATTTGTCCTTTTCCTAAGTAAATTCCTTTAATAACACTTGATCTAAGGGCTAACATACCTGTCTTCTCATCATCTGCTCTGGGTGGATGGATTATTGATGAAAGTCTTGTTAAAAAAATATTTCCAATTTCTGAATATACTAATTTGCTTGCGATTGTAATAGGGATTTCAAAATTTTTATTTAATAATGATCTAATTTCTTTATCAGCAGAACCAGTTGCTTTCAAAATTCTTTTTAATTTCTTTGTTGAATTGCCTTCTTCAGCAAAAGTTTTTAATGAATTTACTTTAATTGTTCTAGAAAAAATACTATATACAATTTTAATTTCTTCAGCAGCGTTAGCTTTTGAAACATCAAAAAGTAATTGATTACTTATTAAAATAAAAATTATAATTTTAAAAAACTTACTAAATTTCATTTTATATATTTGCACCAGCGGCAATCTTAACAAGTCTAACCATTCCCTTTTCAGTAACTTTTTTCGCAATTTCTATACCCATTTCTTTTGTATAAGGCTCATTTATAAGTCTAGGAACTCTTTTAAGAAAAATATCCATTGAATAACCAGGTACCTTTTGTAAAATTTCTAAAAAGTTTCTCAATGGTTCTATATGTATAATAAGGTCGCTTAAGTTGTCATTTTCGCTAGTCATATTTAACTTAATTGAGCTTGGGAGATAGTTGTTTAAATTTTTCAATATTTTCAGATTAAATAAATCAATTTGATTAGTTAATCCTTCAATTATTTCATTTCGAAGAAATCCTCCTTTTGAAGAAAAAAGAAGATTTATTACCTCATCCAAAAGTTTTTCCAAATCAAGATTTGTTTGTTTTGCCGCATTAGCTAGAAGATCTTCTAACCGGTCCCATTTAAATTTTTTATTATCAAAAAGCATTTCTTTGAGACTCTCTCTCAATTGCGGATCAGGGTCTTCCATTAATCTTCTTGCAAAATATGGGTAAGCTGCTCCTAATATTTTGAAGTTTGGATCTACGCTTAAAGCAATTCCTTCTAATGTAAGTAATGATCTGATTATCAGTGCATAATATGGAGGTAGTTTGAAAGGAAATTTATACATAACACCTGACATGTCATCTGTAACGCTTTTGAAATCCATTTTTGAAACGCCTTGTTCAACAGCGTTAATGAAAACATCTTGAAATGCCGGGACAATGGGTTCTAGATTAACTTCTTCTGATAAGAATCCTAATTTCACGAAATCTTGAGATAATTTATCAAAGTTTTTATTTACTAAATGCACTACTGCTTGAATTAGTCCAGACCTTGATTCTCTTGAAACTTCGCTCATCATTCCAAAATCTAAATAACACAATCTGCCATCTTCCAAGGCTAATAAGTTACCTGGATGTGGATCTGCATGAAAAAAACCATGTTCTAATAGTTGTTCTAAACTGCACTGCACCCCTATATCAATCATTTCATCAGGATTGATTCCTAATTTCTTTACGTCTTCTAAATTTGTTAATTTTGTACCATCGATCCATTCCATTGATAAAACTCTTCTCGAAGTTATTTCTTTGTAAATTTTTGGTACAGCTATCATTTTGTTATGTTTATGCATTTCTCTAAAATTTTCTGCGTTTGCAGCTTCGTTTAAATAATCCATCTCTTCAAAAACTCTCTTACCTAATTCATCAATTAAAGCAACCAGATCACTTCTTATTAAACCAATATTATTTTTTAGCCAATAAGCAATATTTCTAACTATGTAGAGATCTAAAGTAATTTGTTCTCTTAAACCTGGCCGTTGTACTTTTACTGCAACGATCTCTTCATTTTTTAATTTAGCTTTATGCACTTGCCCTAAAGAAGCAGCGGAAATCGGCTTTTTATCAATTTCTAAAAATATTTCATCTATTTTGGAACCTAAATCTTCTTCTATTAATTCCATAGCTTTATTGCCATCAAAACCTGGTAGCTGATCTTGTAATTGAGATAATTCTTCAAGCAGAATACCTGGAATGATATCTGGTCTTGTTGATAAAGCTTGACCCGCTTTCACAAATGCTGGGCCAAGTTCTACTAATAAATTTGTTAATTCCTTTGCTCTAAATCTTGCGTTCGCTTCATCCTTCAATCTTCCAGATAATTTATCCCATCCAACAGAGAATAAATAGGCAAAAATAGGTATGAGTGTTTGCCAAAGTCTCTTTAAAAGTCTTTTTGGGTTCTTTCTGTAAATTTTAGATATTATTTCTGGATCATAATTTAATAGTCCAGATACCTCAATAAAATCAGTAAAATCTTCTTTCATAACTTTATATAATTAAACTCTTTATTTTTTTAAAAAAGAAGCTAATTTTTTTATATGGAATATTTATCATGCTAGTACAATTAAAAATAGAGAATATTGCCTTAATAGAGATTATAGAAATTAATTTCGAAAAAGGTTTGAACATTATTACTGGGGATTCTGGTTCAGGAAAATCACTAATTGTAGATTCCTTAAATGTTTTATTTGGTGGAACTAATATACCTTTAAAGTACTTAATACGTCCAGGAAAAGATCAATGTCTTATCGAGGCAAAATTTTCCTCTTCATTTCAAATCAATAATTGGCTACTTTGTAATGGTTTTAAAAGTAATTCAGTTATAAATATCAAAAGAATATCTTATAGAAAAAATAATAAAGTTTTATCTAAATATACTCTTAATAATTTATCAATTAATAAAAAATTATTAGAGGAACTTAGACAATTATTAATAGATTTCGTAGGTCAATCAGATACTTTTATTTTTGATTCTCAAGATAAGAGAAGACTAATTATTGATGATTTATGTTCGCAAGAATTGAGAGATACAAGTGCAAAGATTAAAAATATCTGGGAGGAAAGTGAGGTTTTAAAAGGTTTAATGAATAAAAAAATAGAATCCTCTAAGAAACAAGAAGAAAATAACTTAATAACTAAACAAATATTGAAAACTCTTGAGGAAGCCAATTTAGAGTCCAGTCAGGAAATCTCAAAATTAAAGTTACTAGAAACTAAACTTATAAATAATTTCGAAATAACTAATTCAATTCAATCTTCTTTAGAAAACTTAAATAATTTCAGTCATGAACAACCATCAGTTGCGTCTTTGATAAATCAATCCATAAAAAATCTTAATAGAACAGCAGATTTTGATTTAAAAATTCAAAAGTTTAGAGAAAATTTATTAGAAATCCAAACTTATGTTGAAGATTTAATTTTCGCTTTAAACTCTTATATACAAGGAATAGAGAACAATGAATCTAATCTTCCGGAAATACAAAAAAGATTATTTTTTTTAAAAAACTTGGAGAGAACTTTTTCATTGGATTTACCTCAATTAATTAAAAAGCGAGATCAATTAAGGACATATTTTTTTAAAAATGATAATGATACCGAGATTCATAATATGGAAAATCAAATTAAAAACTTACAAGATCATTTAAATTCTTTATATCTTACTCAATCTACTGAGAGAAAAAAAATTGCTAAACAGTTTCAAGATTCAGTAATTTCTATTTTAAGAGATTTAGGATTAAAAAATGCAAATTTTTCAATACAATTTTCAGAATGTAGGCCTTCTGGCGATGGAATTGACAATATAAATTTTTTGTTTTCTGCAAATCCTGATCAGAAGCTTGCTTCATTATCAAATGTTATTTCAGGTGGAGAAATGTCAAGATTCTTATTAGCTATTAAATCTAGTATTTCTAAAAAACCAAATACTTTCTTTTTAGATGAAATAGATAACGGTTTAAGTGGTAAATCCTTACTTTCTTTGGTTGAGTTAATAAAAGAAATTTCTAAAGATCAGCAGGTTTTATGTATTACACATCAGCCTTTTTTAGCTGCTAGAGGTTTAGTTCATTTTAAAGTTAATAAAAATGTTATCGATGGAATAACCTATACTTCAATATTAAAACTAACTACAAAAAAACAAAGAAAAAATGAACTAATAGAACTTATTGGTGGAGTTTCTTCCGAAGTAAATGAATATGCTTCTAAACTTCTTAATCAAGCTGCATAAAATAGAAAAAATTCCACTATAATAGTTTTTTTAAATCATAGTAAGATTTAAGCATGGTTATAAAAACCGATAATAATATTGAAGAAAATAATTCAATTACTATTAGGGGAGCACGTCAGCATAATTTAAAAAATATTGACCTTTCTCTACCTAGGAATAAATTTATTGTTTTTACAGGCGTTAGTGGAAGCGGTAAAAGTTCCTTAGCCTTCGATACGATTTTTGCCGAAGGTCAAAGAAGATATGTCGAGAGTCTTTCAGCATATGCAAGACAATTTTTAGGTCAAGTAGATAAACCAGATGTTGATAATATTGAGGGTTTATCACCTGCTATTTCAATTGACCAAAAATCAACTAGTCATAATCCTCGATCAACAGTTGGAACGGTAACAGAGATACAAGATTATTTAAGATTGTTGTTTGGTCGTGCTGGTGAACCTCATTGCCATCATTGTGGTATTCCAATTGCGCCACAAACTATTGATGAAATGGTTGATCAAATTCTTTTATTGCCAGAAGGAACAAGGTACCAATTGTTGGCTCCTGTAGTAAGAGGGAAGAAAGGAACTCATACAAAATTAATAGGTGGACTAGCTGCTGAGGGTTTTGCTAGGGTAAGAATTAACGGAGAGGTAAGAGAACTTGCTGATAGTATTGAATTAGATAAAAATCAAAGTCATAATATTGAGGTAGTAGTTGATAGATTAATTGCAAGAGAGGGTATACAAGAAAGATTAAATGATTCTCTACAAACTTGTCTTAAAAGAGGTGATGGATTAGCAATAGTAGAAGTTGTGCCAAAAAAAGGAGAAAATTTACCTCCTAACTTAGAGAGAGAAAAACTTTACTCAGAAAATTACGCATGTCCGATACATGGTTCTATTGTTGAGGAACTTTCTCCTAGATTATTTTCCTTTAATAGCCCATATGGGGCGTGTCCAGATTGTCATGGGATTGGTTATTTAAAAAAATTTACTGCGGATAGGGTTATACCAGATCCAACATTACCTGTTTATGCTGCAATAGCACCTTGGAGTGAAAAAGATAATACTTATTACTTCTCTTTGCTTTATTCTGTAGGACAAGCTTATGGTTTTGAATTAAAAACCCCTTGGCAAGATTTAAGTGATTTGCAAAAAAAAGTTCTTCTTTTGGGATCAGATAAACCAATATTAATTCAAGCTGACAGTCGTTTTAAAACTTCTAGTGGTTTTGAAAGACCTTTTGAAGGTATTTTACCAATATTAGAAAGGCAATTAAATGAAGCCAATGGAGAATCTGTCAAACAAAAATTAGAAAAGTATCAAGAATTAGTTCCCTGCAAGACATGTTCTGGCAAAAGATTAAGACCTGAGGCTTTAGCGGTTAAACTTGGTCCCTATAACATTACTGACTTAACTTCTATAAGCGTTTCTGAAACCCTCAATCACGTAGAGCGTATTATGGGTTTAGGTAAGACAAAGAAGGAAAATATATCTTTATCAGAAAAACAAAAGCAGATAGGTGAATTGGTTTTAAAAGAGATTCGTTTACGTTTGAAGTTTTTAATTAACGTCGGTTTAGATTATTTGACTTTAGATAGACCAGCTATGACTTTGTCTGGTGGTGAGGCTCAGCGTATTAGATTGGCTACACAAATAGGAGCAGGTCTTACTGGTGTTTTATATGTTTTAGATGAACCAAGTATTGGTTTGCATCAGAGAGACAATGACAGATTATTAGAAACATTAAAAAGCTTAAGAGACTTGGGAAATACTTTGGTTGTGGTTGAACATGATGAAGATACTATGAAATCCGCAGATTATCTCGTAGATATTGGTCCAGGGGCAGGTGTTTTTGGTGGGGAAATAATTGCTAAAGGATCTTATCAAGACGTTTTAAATTCAGAAAGGTCATTAACTGGAGCTTATCTCAGCGGTAGGAAGTCAATTCCTACTCCAAAAGAACGTAGATCATCTGTAAAAAAAAGTTTAATTTTAAATAATTGCTCTAAAAATAATTTAAAAAATATTTCTGTGGAATTTCCTTTAGGAAGGTTAGTTTCTGTAACTGGTGTTAGCGGCAGTGGAAAAAGTACCTTGATAAACGAATTACTTCACCCTGCCTTGTGTCATTCTCTAGGACTAAAAGTACCTTTTCCTCAAGGGGTAGAAGAGTTAAAGGGCATAAAGGCAATTGATAAAGTTATCGTTATTGACCAATCTCCAATAGGGAGAACACCACGATCAAATCCTGCTACTTATACAGGTGCTTTTGATCCTATAAGGCAGATATTTACTGCTACAGTGGAAGCCAAAGCACGGGGTTATCAGGCTGGCCAGTTTAGCTTTAATGTGAAAGGAGGAAGATGCGAGGCTTGTAAAGGACAGGGAGTTAATGTAATCGAAATGAATTTTTTGCCTGATGTGTATGTTCAATGTGAAGTATGCAAGGGAGCTCGTTTTAATAGGGAAACTCTTCAAGTTAAATACAAAGGATTTAACATATCTGATGTTTTAGAGATGACCGTTGAACAAGCTGCAGAAACTTTTTCTGCTATTCCTCAAGCTTTTGATAGATTATCAACACTTGTTGATGTCGGCTTAGGTTATGTCAAATTAGGCCAACCTGCTCCAACATTATCTGGTGGAGAAGCTCAAAGAGTTAAGTTAGCTACAGAATTATCTAAAAGGGCTACAGGAAAAACTTTATATTTGATTGATGAACCTACTACAGGTTTAAGTTTTTATGACGTTCATAAATTAATGGATGTCATACAACGTTTGGTAGATAAAGGGAATTCTGTAATTGTTATCGAACATAATTTAGATGTAATTAGATGTTCTGATTGGATTATTGATTTAGGACCTGATGGAGGAGATAAAGGTGGTCAAATTATTACAGAAGGTATTCCTGAAGACGTAGCTAAACATCCCACAAGCCATACAGCAAAATATCTTAAAAAAGTTCTTAAATAAGAAATCTTTGTTGTATTTCTTTGTATTTTTAAAAATATGACGAAAACCGAGATCTTTTTAAAATGGAATCATAGTAGTCTATGCTTGCTTTTTGAAAACTTTATATTAAAAAAGTTTTGAAATCATAATGCTTTCTTAATATTTTTATTGGAAATTCAGCTTATTTGTATTAAAGGCGTTTGATCTGAGGATTTGCTGAATGAGGCTTAAATTTTTACATTTGCATTTACATGGTCTTATACGTGCAAAAAATCTTGAATTAGGTAGGGATGCTGATACAGGAGGGCAAACACAATATGTTTTAGAGTTAGTTAAAAGTTTGGCTAATACTTCTGATGTCGACCAAGTTGATTTAGTCACTCGTTTAATCAACGACCCTAAAATAGATGATGAATACTCTCAGGAAGAGGAATTTGTAGAACCTGGAGTTAGAATTTTAAGATTTAAATTTGGACCTAATAAATATTTAAGAAAGGAATTGCTTTGGCCATATTTAGATCATTTAACTGAAAAACTTATTTCTTACTATACAACAAATAAAAAACCTAATTTTATTCATGCACATTATGCAGATGCTGGATATGTAGGAGTAAAACTGAGTAAATCTCTAAATATTCCACTTATTTTCACTGGTCACTCTTTAGGAAGAGAAAAAAAGAGGAAATTGCTTGATACTGGTTTAAAGAATCATCAAATAGAAAAGCTTTATTCAATAACTAAAAGAATTGATGCAGAAGAAAAAGCGTTAAAGTTTGCAGATATTATAGTAACAAGCACTCAACAAGAGTCGGTTTATCAATATTCTCAATATTCTTCTTTTTCACCTCATAAAGCTAAAGTAATTCCACCTGGTGTGGATCATAATAAGTTCCATCATATTCATTCGACAACTGAGACAGCTGAAATTGACAACATGGTGAAACCTTTTCTCAAAGATTCCACAAAACCTCCATTATTGTCTATTTCTAGAGCTGTACGAAGAAAAAATATACCTTCCTTGATTGAGGCATATGGAAGATCTGAAAAATTAAAAAGAAAAACTAATTTAATTTTGATTCTGGGCTGTAGAGATAGTACCTCAAAACTTGAATCTCAACAAAAAGATGTATTCCATAAAATTTTCGAGACAATCGATAAATATAATTTGTATGGAAAAGTAGCATATCCAAAAAAGCATCTTCCAAGCCAGATCCCTGCATTATATAGATGGGCTGCTAGCAAGGGGGGTGTTTTTGTAAACCCAGCTTTGACTGAGCCTTTTGGTTTAACCCTTCTTGAAGCTTCTTCATGTGGATTGCCAGTAATATCAACAAATGACGGAGGACCAAAAGAAATTTGTTCAAAATGTGAAAATGGACTTTTAGTAGATGTTTCTGATATTAATAAGTTGAAAGTTATTCTTGAAAAAGGAATTTCTAATAATGATCAATGGAAATTATGGAGTAGAAATGGAATTGAGGGTGTAAATAGACATTTTAGTTGGAACACTCATGTACGCAATTACTTATCAATACTTACCGAGGAGTTTTTGCGGTCAAATAATTATTCTTCTTCATCTGATATTAAACATAGTTGTTTAAAAGGAAGTTCTTCACTAATAAAACCCCATTGATTAAAAATTTTAGGATCAGGGTGAAGGATTAGTTGGTTGTTATCCTCTTTTTTCAGTTTGAAGCCTTTCTTAGAAAGTTTTTTCATTAAGTTAGCAGTTTCTTCAAATCTTGAGGCCATGGCCTCAAGACTAGAGCAGTCACTTGTTAATCCATTATCTTTCCATGTAAAAAAACTCATAACAAAATTTTTATAAAATAATTTTTAAAACTATACCTAAAATCACAAGCATTATGTTGATTTTCCAAAAACTTTCAACTATTTTCTTTTCCTTAACACCTTTAAGTTCAAAGTGGTGATGAATTGGAGCCATTAAAAATATGCGTTTTCCATTATTAAATAATTTTTTTGTAATCTTAAAATAACCAACTTGAATTATTACTGATAAAGATTCAATAATGAATATTCCTGAGAAAATAGATAAGACAAAAATACTATTAGTTAGTAACGCTATTGAACCCAAAATTGCACCAATAGTTAAAGATCCTGTGTCACCCATAAATATTTTTGCAGGATATTTATTATATTTGAGAAATCCCAAACATATGCCTGACATTGAATAACATAAGATACTAAAAACAATAAGCTCCTGCTGTTCTTTCAATAATATTTCTGTTCCTAATCCGTAAAAAATAATTGCACTACATCCTGCAGCTAATCCATCTAATCCATCAGATAAATTTACGGAGTTACTCATACCAACTAAAACAAAAAAATAAATGGGAAATATGAAAATACTCATATCTATTCCCCAAGATTCAGATACTTCAATTAATGGATTTATTAAATCTTTTTGATTGGCTAAAAATATAAAAATTATTGAGATGGCACTTTGTAGGATGAATTTTTCTCTTGATTTTAATCCTGTATTTTCTTTGTTTTTTATGCTCAAGTAATCATCCAAAAAACCAGTAATAAAAAAACCAAAAATACTAAGTAATAAAAGATAGAGTTTTGGAGAACTTAGATTTGTATATATTATTAAAAGAAAAATTAAAAAAGGTATTATTATAAAAATTCCACCCATTGTTGGGGTATTACTTTTTTTTAAGTGATTTGCAGGTCCGTCATTTCTAATATTTTGAAGCAAACTTAAACTTTTGATTATTTTTAAACCGTTCTTTGTTGAGAATAAAGCAATGAAAAAAAATAATACGTAAACTCCTATAAAAATAAAATTATTAAGAGAATATGATGTGATTAGTAAAGCAAAAGTATTAAATATTAGTAATGATTTAAAGTTAAAATTTTTAATCTTCCCACTCATCTTCTGAAGATTCATCTTCAATTTTGTAATCTTCTTTTTCACCCATGAGTGCTGAGAGTTCTTCTTCTTCTATTGTACTAATTTCTTGTGAATCCCCATCTTTTTCAGCAATTAGTCTTCCTGAATTTTCAAGCCAAGAAAGAAGATCTGGTTCATCCCTTAATGGCAAAACAGGAGTAGGGTCGTCTCTGTGGTAGCAACTTAAAGCTGGGTTTACTTCAGAAATATCTTCTAATCTAATTTTTAGTTTATCTGAGTTCATTAAATAAAGTGCTACATTTAATAACATAATACACAATAATGCAATCGAAAAACTTTGTTTGATAAGAGTAATTTAAAATACTTTTTTATCTGGCTAATTTCATTGTTATTGTCTGGAATATTTAAACTAGTTGGATACTGTACTTCAAATGTTTTATTAATTAATAACTTTCTTCTCTTATTACTAGTTTTTGGTCCAGCTCTTTTAGTTACAATAATATTAGTTTCTAAAAAATTTTTAAATTCCTAATTACGTTAATAATTAAAAATTATGGAGCAAATTTAAAATGCAGCAGGTTAAAAAAGTTGTTCTAGCTTATTCTGGCGGCGTTGATACTAGCGTTTGTATTCCATATTTAAAGAACGAATATGGTATCTCAGAAGTCGTTACTTTCGTAGCAGATCTTGGACAAGGAGAAGATTTGGAATTTATTAGGCAAAAAGCCCTAAATTCTGGTGCATCTAAATCAATCGTTGGTAATTTAGTTAATAGTTTTGTTGAGAAATATGCTTTTCCAGCTATCAGAGCAAATGCATTATATTTAAATAAATATCCTTTATCTACAGCACTCGCTAGGCCTTTAATTGCTGAAAACCTTGTAAATACTGCAAGACAGATTAATGCTGATGCAGTAGCTCATGGATGTACTGGTAAAGGGAATGATCAAGTTCGATTTGATTTAGCAATTAATGCTTTAGGACCTGATTTAAAAATAATTACTCCTGCAAGGGAGTGGAATATGAGCAGGGAGGAGGCGATATTGTATGGAGAAAAATTTGGTATTCCTGCACCAGTATCAAAAAAATCGCCATATTCAATAGATGTAAATCTCCTTGGTAGGAGTATTGAGGCGGGAATATTAGAAGACCCAATGCAAGAACCACCTGAAGCTATTTTTGCAATGACATCCTCAATTGATAATTCACCTGATTCACCTCAAGATATAGAAATTGTCTTTAAAAATGGTTTTCCAGTTGGAATTAATAATGAGTTTTTAACTCCAGTGGGGATTATTCAAAAGGCTAATGAACTTGCTGGTGAGCATGGTTTTGGAAGAATAGATATGATTGAAGATAGAGTAGTAGGAATTAAAAGTAGAGAGATTTATGAAACACCTGGTCTTTCACTTTTAATAAAAGCCCATAAGGAGTTGGAGAGTATAACATTAAATCCAGATGTTATAGACTTTAAGGGAATAGTAGAAAAAAAATGGGGTCAATTAGTTTATCAAGGTTTTTGGTTTGGACCTCTTAAGGATAGTTTAGATGCTTTTATTTCATCGACTCAAACTTCAGTTAATGGCAGGGTAAAGATTAGACTTTATAAGGGGAATGCAATAGTCATTGGAAGAATTTCCGACAATAATTCACTTTATAGAGAAGATTTGGCAACTTATAGTCAAGACGATGTTTTTAAACATTCTTTAGCGGAGGGTTTTATTTATATCTGGGGTATGTCTAATAAAATATGGGCTGAGTTAAATACAAAAACAAATGATTAACATTTAGGATTCTGCATTTTCTTTTGTTTCAACATCACCTTTTGCTGAATTTGAAGTATCTGCGCTTACTACTGGTTGTGTTTCCTTAGATTCAACTTTAGTTTCTTGGTTCCTTTGACCATCTGCTTGAGTTGAACTCTTAGTAGAAGTTCTTGGAGTTGGCAAAGGTCCTTCTTGTTTAACAGTCATATATCTTATAACATCTTCACTAAGTCTCATTGCTTTTTCAATTTTGAAAATATGTTGTCCATCCCCTTGATGACTTAGTTGCACATAAATACCTTCTCTATGTTTTGCTATTTGATAAGCTAATCTTCTTTTACCCCTCATTTGACTATCGAGGATAGTACCCCCGAATTCTTGTAAAAGTTTATTGTATTTTTCAATATGATTAGTTACTTCATCTTCCGCAATATCTGGGCGGAGGATATACATGGTTTCGTAATAAGATTGTTGATCATTCATAATTTCAGACAAGGTCTTTGGCTCATAAATTTATTTTATGAGCGTCTGTTCATCCTTAACGATACATCATGATGTGCAGTTCCTCGAAAATTGGCATCATATTTTTTAAAGATAATTTTTGATTGCGTCATTCATAATATGAAAGGGTACCTCTAAGCCATTTGTCCAAAATGATAATGATTTTAATCCCTGAGCAATAAGCATTTGCAAACCATCAATTGTCCTGCATCCTTTATGTGCGCAAAATTTCAATAAATAAGTTGGAGCAGGATTGTATATTAAATCATAAACAATTGTTTTCGAGTTAAGAGTTCTCCAAAAAGACTCCCCATATGGCAATACATTAATTTCATCTTTAGCCGTTTTCATTCCTACTGGTGTTGTATTTACAATTAAATCTGCTTCCTCAATTAAACTTTGAGCCTGATTATCATTATTTAACAAACCTTGAATTTCAATTTGATTTTCAAAATTCTTTATTAATTCATCTAGTGATGATTTGTTCCTTGAAACTACTGAAATTCTTGAAAGATTTAAATTTACTAATCCTTGAACAACAGATCTTGCTGCACCCCCTGAGCCTAGAATAATCGATTGCTTTTTTCTTAAGTTTAAGGATTTTAACGGATAAATAAATCCTTCTACATCCGTATTAGTTGCGCTCCATTCATTTTCAGAATTTAATTTTAGAGTATTAATTGCTTTCAGTTTGCTTGCAATAGGAGAAATTTCACTACAGAGGTTAAATACTTTTTCTTTATGGGGAATTGTAATATTTAAACCTTTGCAATTAATTTTTTTCAAAGAATTCAGAACTAATCCTAGATCTTCATCTTTGCAAGGTATGGCAATATAAATTAAATCTAGTCCTAAATATTGGAGGGCAGCATTTTGCATAATCGGTGATAAGGAATGACTTACTGGATTCCCGATCAATGCAATAAAAGATGTTTTACTTGAAATCATGTCTAAAATTTGTTCCTTAAAAATAACAATCTGTTCGGGAACCACACCCCGTCTTTGAGTAACAATAATGGCGTCGATGACCGATTATGGAGAATATCAAATATGAGAATTTACCCATGGGTAAGGTTGTAGGAATCGATTTAGGAACAACTAATAGTTGTGTCGCCGTAATGGAAGGTGGTAAACCTACTGTAATAGCAAATGCTGAAGGTTTCAGAACTACTCCATCAGTTGTTGCATATACAAAAAATCAAGATCAGCTAGTTGGACAAATCGCAAAAAGACAAGCTGTTATGAATCCAGAAAATACCTTTTATTCTGCAAAGCGTTTTGTTGGTAGAAGAGTTGACGAGGTAAATGAAGAGTCTAAAGAAGTTAGTTATTCTGTTGAAAAATCTGGTTCTAGTGTCAAATTAAAGTGTCCTATTTTGGATAAGCAGTTTTCCCCTGAAGAGGTAAGTTCTCAAGTTTTAAGAAAGTTAGCTGATGATGCGGGTAAATACCTTGGTGAAAAAGTTACACAGGCTGTAATTACTGTTCCAGCTTATTTTAATGACTCACAGAGGCAGGCTACAAAAGATGCAGGAAAGATTGCAGGTTTGGAAGTTCTCAGAATTGTTAATGAGCCAACAGCTGCAGCACTAGCTTATGGTTTGGATAAAGAAAATGAAAAAATTCTAGTATTTGATTTAGGTGGAGGAACATTTGACGTTTCAGTTATTGAAGCTGGTGATGGAGTAACTGAAGTTCTTTCTACATCTGGAGATACACACTTAGGGGGTGATGATTTTGATAGGTGTATCGTAGATCATTTAGCTAGTACTTTTAAATCAAATGAGGGAATAGACCTTAGACAAGATAAGCAGGCTTTACAACGACTCACTGAAGCAGCAGAAAAAGCAAAAATTGAGCTTTCAAATGCTACGCAAAGTGAAATAAATTTACCATTCATCACAGCGACTCCTGAAGGTCCAAAACATTTAGATTTGAACCTAACAAGAGCAAAATTTGAAGAATTAGCTGCTTCTCTAATTGACAGGTGCAAAACTCCAGTTGAGAGAGCTATAACTGATGCAAAAATTTCTACTAGTGAAATTGATGAAGTTGTTATGGTTGGAGGCTCATCCAGGATACCTGCAGTTCTAGATTTAGTAAAAAAAATAATAGGTAAGGAGCCCAATCAAACTGTTAATCCTGATGAAGTTGTTGCTGTTGGAGCAGCTATTCAAGGAGGAGTTTTAGCAGGTGAAGTTAAAGATATATTGTTGCTTGATGTTACTCCACTTTCTTTAGGTGTTGAAACCTTAGGTGGGGTTATGACAAAAATGATAAATCGAAATACTACCGTACCTACAAAAAAATCTGAGACTTATTCAACTGCTGTAGACGGACAAACTAATGTAGAAATACATGTCTTACAAGGTGAAAGAGAAATGGCATCTGATAATAAAAGTTTAGGAACTTTTAGATTAGATGGTATTCCATCAGCACCAAGGGGTGTCCCACAAATCGAAGTCACATTTGATATCGATGCTAACGGTATTCTTAGCGTTACAGCTAAAGATAAAGGAAGTGGTAAAGAACAAAGTATTTCTATCACTGGTGCTTCTACTTTATCTGATAATGAAGTAGAAAAAATGGTAAAAGATGCTGAATCAAATGCATCTGCAGATAAAGAAAAAAGAGAAAAAATTGATTTAAAAAATCAAGCTGAAACACTTGTTTACCAAACAGAAAAGCAACTTGGTGAGTTAGGAGACAAAATTGATGCTGCAGCAAAGTCTAAGGTTGAAGAAAAAAGTAATGCTTTAAAAGAGGCAACCTCAAAAGAGGACTATGAATCAATGAAAAAACTTCTTGAAGAACTTCAGCAAGAACTTTATGCAGTTGGTTCATCTGTTTATCAGCAACCAGGCAATCAGCCTCCAACACCAGGCGCAGCAGGCAGTCCTGATCAGAGTGATTCAAATGAAAAAGGTGGAGATGATGTAATTGATGCAGATTTTACTGAATCAAAAGATTAGGAAAAATAATTTTTAATTTCATTTGCAACCCATTTAGAACATGTGGGAGCCAATAAAATCCCATTTTTATAAAAACCTGTACATATAATTAGTCCATCTCCCAAATTTTTCATTATTGGTGAAGGTTCCCCATCGGGCCTAGACCTTACTCCAAACCACTTTTTTGTCACTTGACCTTCTATAAGCCATGTTGGTTTTTTATCAAGAAAATTTGTAATTTTCTCAAAAATATTTTCTTCTGGCTTTGTACTATATTCGTCTGTTGAACCAATAATAAGTTTGTTTTTTGATATTGGAATTATATTTTTGCCGTTTATATTGAATTGCTTTGGAAGTACTAATAAATCAACTTTTGAATCATTTATCCCAACTTCTATAGCTTGACCTAAAACAGGTTTTAATTTGATGTTGTGAGGTATTTGATCCATTAAATCAACTGCTTTGAGAGAATTACACAAAATAACTATGTCAGATTTGATATTTTCATTATTCCTTGTTGTACAAATCCATTGATTGTTTGATTTTCTTATTTTTATTATTTCTCCTTTTAAATAATTTACTTTTTTATGTTTAAGATATTTATCTAATGTTTGAAGTAAAGATAAAGCATTTATTCTTCCATCTTTGAAGGAGATCATTCCTTGTATATTTTTTGTTTGGAAGGCTTTATTTATATTCTTGATTAATATTGAGTCTCTTTCCAAAATTTGTAACGTTGGATCATTATTTTCATAAACAAATTTCTCTAATTTTTTAAACTTTTCTTCATTAGTAGTTAGTTGTATTAATGGTTTTTCGATATTTAATTCATTATTAAATTTTTGTAGGAACGTAATCCATTGCGGCCATAATTCAATGCTTTGTTTCCTGAGATCCCAGCTTCTGCCCCTTCTTTTTTGATACATATTACCCATTAGTAAGCCTAAAGCTGCATTGCTACTATTTTGAAGTTGAGTTGGATCTATTATCGTTACCTGGAAACCTAATTCTGATAACTCTAAGGCGTTAAATTTTCCAATAATCCCTGATCCAATAATAAATATGTTTGCTTCTTGAAAATTTTCTTTTAAGCTTTTCATTGATATATTAGATGTACTTGCTTATTTGACTTAATAATTAAAGATTTTTTGGAACATCCTTCAATTATATTCAAAATTGTTTGTCCCGATCGTCCTGGCCTTGTAAGTTTACTTACAAGTTGGATTTCAAATTATGGTGGCAACATAAAACACTCTGATCATCATACAGATCAAGATGCAGGTTTGTTTCTTAGTCGAATTGAATGGAATAGTAAAAATGCATTTATTAATAGAGATGAAATTTATAACGAATTTAAAAAAATTGCTGCTGAAGTAAATGGAAAATTTAATGTAAATTATTCTGATGAAGTTCCAAATGTTGCTATTTTTGTTAGCAAACAAAATCATTGTTTGATTGATTTACTTTGGCGAGTAAGAAATGGTGAACTTAAAATGAAAGTTCCCTTAATAATTTCGAATCATTCTCATCTTGAAAATATTGCAAATGACTTTAATGCAAAATTTGTCCATATTGATACCTTTAAAACTGATAAAACTATTGTTGAAGATCAATTTTTAAATTTACTAAAAGAATATGACATTGATCTTGTTGTATTAGCCAAATATATGCAAATTTTGAGTGACTCTTTTTTAAAAAAGTTTTCTTCAATAATAAATATTCATCATTCTTTCTTACCTGCATTTAAGGGCGGCCAACCATATCATCGAGCATGGAAGAGAGGTGTTAAATTAATCGGTGCTACTGCTCACTATGTTACTGAAGATCTTGATGAAGGCCCGATAATAGAGCAATGTACAGTTCATGTAAGTCATAGGGATGAAGTTGATGATTTGATTAGAAAAGGAAGAGATATTGAAAGAATAGCTTTAGCAAGAGCAGTTAGATTGCATCTTAATCATCAAGTATTTGTCTATAACAGCAAAACTGCTGTTTTTGATTGAAGATAGTTTCTTAGTCTTCTAATTCTATTTTTATTTGTCTTTCATAAATTGATTCTTCATGAAAAGCTCTTGCTATCAAAAAACTGGCAATGCAGCTGATTAACACAGGTTTCATTATTAATAAATTTTTTGTTAAAGCAAAAGCTAAAAACATCGCTGTTATTGGCGTTCGCGAACATCCTGCTACGAAAGCTCCCATGCCCGCAAAAATGTATGTACTTGGTGCATGTCCCGTAGCAATTTCCACCCAGCTCCCCATTATTAGTCCGATTGACCCTCCTAAAGTAAGCATTGGATAGAATAATCCTCCAGGAGCTCCCGATGCTGCAGCTAAACCTGTCGTGATAAATAGTATTAAAACTGCTAATAAAGCAATTCCAATACTTGTATTTTGTTCAGCTATTATTTTCTGTAATTCATCTAAATTATGAAATGTACTGGGTAAAAAAGAGTAGATACTTCCTAAAATAAGTCCACAGATACTCATTTTTAAAACAAATTTATTTTTATACCACTTTTTCCCAAGATTTTGCATTAACAAAACATATCTGCTGTACAATTCTGCAAATATCCCAATAATTATTCCTAGTAAAACTAAGTAAATAAAATCTACAGGTAAGAAAAAAACTGATGGGTCATATTCTTTTTGAATCAAAAATCCCAGGTTAAAATCAAAGCCTCCTGCTTTAGGATCTAAACCCAAGGCTTGAATAATATCAGCAGATGAATCTGCAATAAAAGTTGTAATTACTACTAATAATAAAATTACTGGTCTAGCAGAGTTTAATAACTCTTCTATTGCATAGATAAACCCTCCTAATGGAGCGCTAAATACTGCAGCTATTCCAGCACCACCACCTGCTGCTACTATTACTCTTCTGAAAGCTGTAGGAGCTTTGAGCCACTTGGCCATTTGCCAAGCTACGGACCCTCCCATTTGAACTGATGGACCTTCTGGACCCAGAGGGAATCCACTACCAATCGCAATAATTCCTGATATAAGCTTTACTAAGCCTACTTTTAAATTCATTGGAACTTTTTTATGCCTTAAGAAACCCATGATTTGACTCACACCTGAACCCTTTGCAGCAGGTGCTATATTTTTGATCAAATATCCTGCAATAGCTCCTCCTAGAGCTCCAAAAATAGGTAAAACCGCAATAGATGGGAATTGGTCTAATAATGCTAATCTCCAATTATTAATAAAATAGATTCCAGTTTTAAAAGATATGCTTGTAATTGAAGCCCCTAGACCTGTTAATAAGAGCGAAAATACAACGACTATAGATCTTTGTTTTAATAATTTTTTGATGCTACGAGAAGAATTATTACTTGTTTTTTGAATATTATCTTTTATAAAGTTTGGCATGGTCCATGATTACTTTGTCAAGCTGAAATCGTGTATTTCATCAAATTGAAGATAGCGATAAAGTTCATCTGAATATGGATTAA
Organism: uncultured Prochlorococcus sp.; assembly: GCA_902538515.1. Lineage (GTDB taxonomy): Bacteria > Cyanobacteriota > Cyanobacteriia > PCC-6307 > Cyanobiaceae > Prochlorococcus_A. The sequence goes on from CACBFH010000016.1 coordinate 20,844, forward strand.
TTTTATTTTTAGTAATATCCTGATATTCTTCTATTTCAGGTATTTTTCCAAGCAGTGCACAAACTGCTGCCAATTCTGCACTGCCTAAAAATACTTGTGCATTCTTGCCAAGTCTATTGTCAAAATTTCTTGTACTGGTAGAAAATACTACAGAACCTTCATCAACTCTCGCTTGATTTCCCATACATAAAGAACAGCCTGGCAACTCTAATCTTGCACCACAATCTTCGAAAATTTTATAGTAGCCTTCAGCTTTTAGAGTTTCTTCATCCATCTTTGTTGGTGGACAAATCCATAATTTAGCTTTTAAATTTTGTACTCCTTCAAGAACTTTTGCAGCTGCCCTGTAATGACCAATATTTGTCATGCAAGAACCTATGAAAACCTCGTCAATATTTGTATTTGCAACATCAGTGATTTCTTTTACATTATCTGGATCATTGGGACAAGCAACTATAGGTTGTGTTACTTTTGCTAAATCAATTTCAATGATTTCTTCATACTGAGCGTTCGAATCTGGCTGAATTAATGATGGTTTTTTTAACCAATTTTTCATATCATTTATTCTCCTTGAAATCGATTTTGAATCTTCATAATTGCTCTCGATCATTTTTTCTAGCAGGCAAATATTGCTTTTTAAATATTCTTGAACAGTTTCTTGGGATAAAAGTATTGCGCTACCAGCGCATGAGCGTTCTGCAGTAGCATCAGTAAGTTCAAAAGCTTGTTCAAGTTTTAGGTTTGGTAATCCCTCAATTTCCATAATTTTCCCGTTGAATATATTTTTTTTATTTTCTTTTTCAACGGTTAAGAGTCCTTTTTTAATTGCGAAGAGAGGGATTGCATTAACTAAATCTCTAAGAGTAATTCCTGGTAATAATTCTCCCTTAAATTTAACCAGCACAGATTCCGGCATATTTAATGGCATTGATCCTATTGCAGCGGCAAATGCAACAATGCCTGAGCCTCCAGGAAATGAAATGCCAAGAGGAAATCTTGTATGACTATCACCACCTGTGCCAACAGTATCAGGGAGAAGCATTCTGTTAAGCCAGCTATGAATGATACCGTCTCCAGGCTTAAGAGCTACTCCACCTCTTTGAGATATAAAATCAGGTAATTCTTTATGGGTAAGTAGATCTATTGGTTTAGGATATGCAGCTGTATGACAAAAACTTTGCATCACTAAATCTGCAGTAAATCCTAAACAAGCTAGTTCTTTTAATTCATCTCTTGTCATTGGCCCAGTAGTATCTTGACTACCAACTGTGGTCATAATTGGCTCACAGGTCATTCCTGGCCTAACTCCATCTAAACCGCATGCTTTGCCTACTATTTTTTGAGCTTGAGTAAATCCTGCATTACTTTCGGTTGGATTTTGTGGTCTAGTAAATATTTCACTTGGTTGATAATCTAATTTGTTTCTAATTTTGTCTGTAAGAGATCTTCCAATCATAAGATTAATTCTTCCGCCAGCTTGAATTTCATCAGTAAGAGTTGATGGATACAACTCGAATTTGCTTATTAATTCTTCAGTATTTGAATCTTTTTCAATTTTTTTAATAATGCCTTTATAGGGATATATTTTAATAACATCTCCTGTTTTCATTTGAGATACGTCAGCTTCTATAGGTAAAGCTCCTGAATCTTGTGCAGTATTGAAGAAAATTGGAGCTATTTTGCTGCCAATTATTATTCCACCTGTTTTTTTGTTGGGAACAAAAGCGATATCTTCTCCTATATGCCAAATGAGTGAATTAATAGCAGATTTTCTTGAACTCCCTGTTCCAACAACATCTCCAACATAAGCTATCGGTAAATTTTGTTTTTTTAAATTATCAAGAACCTTTAGTCCATCAGGTTTTTTAAATTCTAACATAGCTAATGCATGCATTGGAATATCAGGGCGCGTTGTCGCATGTACAGCTGGAGATAAGTCGTCTGTGTTTGTCTCACCGTCAACTTTAAATACTAAACAAGTAATCTCTTTTTCCAGAACTTTTTTATTTATGAACCATTCTGCATTTGCCCAACTATTTACAACTTCTTTTGCATAAATATTATTTTGAGATAATTCATAAATTTCATTAGCCGAGTCGTAAACAAGAATAATATTTTTTAAAACTTCTGCAGCTTTTTTTGCGAGTAAACTATTTTCTCCTTTAAGTATTTCAACCAAAGAATTTACATTGTATCCGCCTATCATTGTTCCTAGTATTTCAATTGCTTTTTCGGGATTAATTGATTTGCAATATTTTTCTGAATTAACAATAGCCGTAAGCCAGCTTGCTTTTATGTAAGCAGCCTCATCAACTCCCGGGGGTACTCTATTTATTAGTAAATCAAGTAAATAAGATGAATCGTAAGTACTATCTTGTTCTAATAATTGTGTAATACAGTTTGTTTGTTCAGCATTCAAAGGTAAAGGAGGTATACCTTTGGCAGCTCTTTCAGCTACATGATCTGCATAATCTTTTAGCAATGTTTCCAAATTCTTCATTAGTAAGGTTTAATGCCTAATCTATTGTTATTTTTAATATTGAAAAGGAGAGTATTCATAAATGCTTTTTTAAATATTCAAACTTCTTAATTAATCAATGACGACATCATCAAATAATTCAGCTTTAGAAAAGACATCAGATTTACATGTTCTTGAAACACGTCCATTAATACCTCCTAGCAGATTACATAATGATATACCTTTAGATCACGACTCCGCTAATACAGTGTCTAAAACAAGAAGATCGATACAAAATATTTTGCATCATAATGATCAGAAGCTTTTAGTCATTGTGGGTCCATGTTCAATTCATGATCTTGAGGCGGCAAAGGAATATTCAAAATATATTCAAAAATTCCGAGAAATGTATAAAGATAAATTAGAAATAATTATGAGAGTATATTTTGAAAAACCAAGAACAACTATTGGTTGGAAGGGATTGATAAATGATCCTCATCTAGATGATTCTTATGATATTAATACTGGTTTAAGAAGTGCAAGAAGTTTGCTTTCATATTTAGCAACTCGTGGCATACCTTCTGCTACAGAATTACTAGATCCAATTGTTCCTCAATACATTGCCGATTTAATAAGTTGGACAGCCATAGGTGCGCGGACTACAGAAAGTCAAACTCATAGAGAAATGGCATCAGGATTATCAATGCCTATAGGCTTTAAAAATGGAACGGATGGTTCTTTTACTACTGCAATTAATGCGATGCAGTCAGCTTCAAAATCCCACCACTTTTTAGGTGTAAATGAACATGGAATGGCTTCTATAGTTAATACTACAGGAAATCCAGATGGACATATAGTTTTAAGGGGAGGTTCAAAAGGCCCAAATTTCGAAAGTGATCATGTACAAAGAATTTCAGCAGAATTGAGGCAGTGTAATCTTCCCCATAAAGTGATGATTGATTGTAGTCATGGAAATTCCAATAAAGATTTCCGAAAACAGTCGGAAGTTCTAAAAAATGTAGCTTCTCAAATTAGTAGTGGTGAAAAAAATATTTTAGGAGTTATGCTTGAAAGTCATTTGAAGGAAGGAAATCAAAAACTTTTAAAAAAAGAAGATCTCCAGTTTGGCAGAAGCATTACAGATGCATGTATAGATATAGAAACAACAAAAGAATTAATCGCTATCTTATACGATTCACTTAGCTAGTTATAAAAAAATTGAAAAATAATGCTGAAGAGATTGGAACAATGAAATTATCTATTCCTAGAACACTAAATTGTTCTAGTAAAGTCGCAATAAAAGCTATTGTAAAATAATTTAAATTTAGACTATTTTGTTGAGAGTATCCTATTGAGCAAACTACTACCAAACTTGTCAAAAACATTGTTATGGTTCCATATAAAGATTTTTTTTGTTTAAAAAAAATCCAACTCTTTGAGTTAAAGCTTTTTCCTATTAATCCAGCTAATCCATCACCAAAAGTCATTATGAAAAATCCACTAATTAGTGCATATGGATCTTTATCCCAGAAAAGATAAATCAAAATAAATAAACTTAGACAATAAAATAATGTCCCATAACTTTTTCTCGCAACATCCTCAATTGTTGGAAATAATTTATAGTTATAATTGATGAAAACCATTAATGAAATAATTCCAGTAAAAATTAGAGCAGAGTTTTGATTAATTTTTAAAAATTGAGCAATTGGTATTAAAGGTCCTATTCCAATATGTATTATTTTTCTTACGATTTCTCTGCTATCTTCATTATATTTTTTAAAAACTATTGATATTAAAAAAATTGAAAATAAATATAATAAAATTACAGCAAATTCTATCAATTTAGTTAAGCTGCTTTATCATAATTTGACATCATCCTCAGTCTTTTAAGAGCTTTCGCTTCCAACTGTCTCACTCTTTCTCTAGATACCCCAATATCTTTACCTATTGCCGCAAGCGTAGATTCTTCCGTACCATCTAATCCAAATCTTTTTTTCATGATTTCTTGTTCTCTATCATTTAATTGAGCAAGCCAAGTGCTTAGATGTTCAGTAAGAATAGATCGATCCATACCATCCATAGGATCTTCGCTATTTGGGTCAGGAATTAGTTCTCCAAGAGTACTTCTATCTTCTTCTCCTCTTGCATGAGCATCAAGGGATGCGCAAGGAGCACTTTGAGAAATTAAGTCTTCTAAATCTTTTTGTTCAATTCCCATTGCTGTTGCCATTTCTAATCTATTAGGCTGCCTACCTAGTTTATGAGACAAGTCTCTAGTAACTCTTCTCATTTTTGATAGTTTTTCACTAATGTGAATTGGCAATCTTATAGTTCTAGCACTATTATCTATTGCTCTTGTCATTCCTTGTCTAATCCACCAGTATGCATAGGTAGAAAATTTATATCCCATTTTCGGGTCAAATTTATCTACAGCTCTTTCGAGACCAATTGTTCCTTCTTGAATTAAATCTAATAACTCTAAGCCCTGATTTTGATATTTTTTTGCAACTGATACAACAAGTCTTAGATTTGCTTCCATCATTTTGTCTCTAGCTCTTAAACCTCTTTTCAATTGTTTCCATTCATCATGTTTATCATGATTCTTGAAATACCTTTCAAGGCATGAAATTAATTTTGCAAAACTATTTTTTGATTGATTCTCAATTTTACTAAAGTTGTCTTTACCAGCATAAATACTTTTCTCCAAATCATGTTTAAAAGATTGTTCTGGATTAATGTCTTTTTTTGTACCTTTAGTTGAATTATTATCAATGATATTTTTTGACTTTTTTTCTTTTAAAAGAAAATCACTTTTAAAAGCTAAAGTTTCCGAGAGTTCATTGTTATCTGTAACTGTTTTTATAAGATTTTTTAAGGTTTGAACCTTTTTTGCTAAATCAATTTCATCTTCTCCAGTTAACAGTGGAACTCTTCCAATGCTTGATAAGTAATAGCCTATAGAGTCTGTTACGAATCGTGATGATCTTTTTGCGTTTTGTTTTGATCTAGATCGAGATTTTTTACTCTTTGATTCTTTCCCAGTATTAGGTAGCTTAGGTTCCTCAAAATTATTTGAGGAACTTTTGAAAGATCTTTTTAAATCTGGTTTTGTTTTGTGAGAATTGCTCACTGTGTTTGGTAATCTAGGCTCATCATTATTCGTAGATGAGCTCTTTGCAGATTCCAGAGGGATCCCCATCACCCTGGCCTCCTAAATAATGGATTTTTTAAAAAACTAGCACTGAAATTCAAATA
>CACBFH010000017.1 GCA_902538515.1 uncultured Prochlorococcus sp.
AGTGACAGGTCTTCTTCCGTATCTATCACTCATAAGTCCTATAAAAGGAGAAGCTGTAAATTGAGCTAATTGGTAAGTGCATGATAATAAACCATATGTACTTGCTTTAGAGTCAAAAAGTAAAACAAAAGAGGGTAATATAGGTAAAAGTATACTTTCACTTAAACGATCATTTAGAAGAGTTATAAACGCACTAAGAAGAGTAAATTTTTTATTTGGTTTTAATAAACTTTCTTTCACAATATTTACCTTCATTGCGATTAACTTCTACTACCATACTTGTTAATGGATATTATTGTGCCCGGCATTGTTTATTTAGTTGGAGCAGGTCCTGGTGATCCTGAGCTTCTAACTCTTAAAGCTTTACGCCTAATAAAAAATTGTGATGCATTAGTTCACGATGCTTTAATTCCGGACGAAATAACAAAAGAGGCAGGAAACAATACAGAAATTTTTCATGTAGGTAAAAGAGCTGGGAAGTGTTCCGTACCTCAGGCTGAAACTAATGATCTAATTTTGAAATTGGCAAAAGAAGGCAAAAATGTTGTAAGGCTTAAAGGGGGAGATCCATTTGTTTTTTCTAGGGGTGGTGAAGAAGTATCTTTTTTAGAAAAACATGAAGTTTCAGTTGAAATAGTGCCTGGGATTACTTCTGGTATAGCTGCTCCCACATATTTTGGTATTCCTCTTACTCATAGAGATGCTGCGAGTTCTGTAACTTTCGTAACTGGGCATGAGCATCTTGATAAGGATAAAAAGAGCGTCAATTGGAGAGATTTAGCTAAATCTTCAGATAGCTTAGTTATTTTTATGGGTATAAAAAATATTGAATTTATTGTAGAAGAATTAATTTTAGGCGGCTTATGTAAGAATACAAAATGCGCTGTAATCCAGGAAGCTACTTTGAAAAGTCAAAAATGTTTTATAGAGAAATTAGATAAACTCGCAGATAAAATTAAAGATAAAGAATTTTTAGCGCCATCAATTATCATTATTGGAAAAATTGTTGAATTTAAGGTTAATAATAATATAACTCAAGTATCTGATGTCTATTTACCAGATATTAATAAAGTTCAATTATATAATAAATCCCAGAAGTAAATTGGATCGAATTTAGGTTTAAGCCTTAAATCATTAACTTGATTAATTTGTCTGCAAGATAAGCTATTAATTGCAACTATTATGTCATCATTTTGAAATTCTGGAAGAATTAATTCTTCTTTTACACTTTTCAATTTTAAAGCTTCAGAAACCATAATCCCCTCTAAACAGCCGCTCTCTTTTCTAGGAGTTATCCATTGATTATTTCTTTTAATAAGAAGATTAAATGTACTTCCACAACAAAGTTCACCGGACGTATTCAAAAGGATTGAATCATCAAATGATTTTTGATTCGCTTCTGTTAAAACTTGTATTGCCTGATTATATGAAAATGTTTTGCATTTACTTATAAGACTGAATTCATTGATTTTTTCCGTTTGACTAATGCAAACGCTTATCGGATTAAAATTTGGTTTGATTCTATAGAACTCAAGCCATAAATTATCCAAATCTTTTGTCTCTGAAGTGCTATCAATTGTTAGTGTGCGACCTTCATTAGTTCCTCGACTATAGTTTATTCTTACTGAAGCAAATTGATCATTTTTAAGCGATAACTTTTTAATTCCATCGTGAATAAGTTGTCTCAAAGTTAATTTATTTATTTTGAGATTAATATTTAAAATCTTGCTACTTTTTTCTAATCTTTTCAGATGTTCATCAAAAAGAATAGGTTTGTTTTCTTTTATCAAAATGGTTTCAAATATACCATCAGCAAATTTTAATCCTCTATTATTAGCCGCAATAAATATTCTATCAATATCCAACCATCGATCCTTTTGCCAGCCTAATGTTTCAATCATTTTAGTGAATCAATTAATGGTAAAAGTTTCCACTTTAGTTCATCAGTTTCCTCTTCAGGGTTTGAGTCAATAACTATTCCGCAACCAGCATATATACTAATTTTTTTGTCTTTAATTAAAAATGATCTTATTAGTATATTGCTGTCAAACTCTCCATTCCAGTCAAGCTTCAAAAATGAGCCACAGTATGGTCCGCGTTCACATTCTTCTAATTCAAAAAGTCTCTGGCATGATCTTAATTTGGGTGCTCCAGTTATAGAGCCCCCAGGCCAACAAGCTTTTAGTAAATCAATCCAGTTCTTTTCTTTTTTTAATTTGCCTCTGATTACTGAAGTTAGATGATGAACTTTTAAGTAACTTTCAAGTTTTAATATTTCTGGCACCATAATACTTCCTGTTTCGCAAACTTTACTTAAATCATTTCTTATTAGGTCAACAATCATAATATTTTCTGCTCTATCTTTTTCGTTAGTTATTAAATCGATAGCATTAAGTGCGTCTTGATTTAAATCTTTATCTCTGGATCTAGTTCCTTTGATAGGTCTTGATTCTACAAGATTTTTATTATCTATTTTTATAAATCTTTCTGGCGAGGTAGATAATACAGCCTCTTTATAATCATTATTTATTATTATTCCTCCAAAGGGAGCTCTTAATTTCCTTCTTATTTTCAAATATATATCTAGAGGATTATAGTTTTTGGAAGATTCAATTTCGCATTTAGTTGTTAGGTTTGCTTGGAATATATCCCCTTGTGAAATTAATTTTTTCAATTTCAAAATATTTTTCTGAAATTTTTCAGCCATTTTTTCCAAATTTATTTTCGAAAATTCAAAATTCAAATTTGTTTTAATAATATTTTTTTCTTCAATATTTTTTATATTGTTGATTATGTTTTTATAATTTATTAGTTCAGATGAGTTTGTGCCTTCGATAATTATTTCTTTTTTTACTAGATTACATTTAATTATTGGATCATATGATGCAATCCATAAAGTTGACATATTAGATTTTCTCCATGGGTTTTTTGGTTCTATATAAACTCCAGCTTCATAACTTAACCATCCGATCCAAAATCCTTTTTCAATATTTTTTAAATTGCTAAATGGATCATTAGTTTTGTCTAAGTTATTAATATCTCTTGATTGGATTATTTTTTTAGGTTTAAATCCTATTATTGACCATTCCCCATTTTCTTTGCCATCACTGTCTAGCCAAGCTAATCCGTCATTTCCGAATTTTTTTGTTAGATCATGCGTAATCAGTGCTGGATCTATCCATTTTTCTAGAATTATTTTTTTTATTTTCATTTTTTTTTATTGTTATTAAGCCATTTTTTATAAGCTTCATTTCTGATTCTGCAACTATCACACTTACCGCATGGTTTTGAATTACCCGAATAACAACTCCATGTTTTATCTAAAGGGACATGATTATCAAAAGCTAATTTAATAATTTGCTCTTTATTTAAATCTAATAGTGGCGTCCAAAGTTTTATTGGATTATTTTCTCTTCCTCTTTTATTGGCTAAATCTGCTAACTCTTGAAATTTTTTAATGTAGTCAGGTCTGCAATCTGGATAACCAGAATAATCTAGTGCATTAACTCCTAATCCTATAAAATCAGCTTCTATTGCTTCGGCATAACTTAGTGCAACGGAAATAAATATAGTATTTCTCCCAGGAACATAAGTATTTGGAATTTTATTAGTTTGTACTCCCTCTATTGGAATTTTTTTTTGTGTATCAGTTAATGATGAGCCTCCCCATAAAGATAAGTCGAGCTTAATGATTTTAAATTCTTCGATATCAAAGTGTTTTGCAATTATTGATGCAGAATTTAATTCTTTTTTATGACGTTGACCGTAGTCAAATGAAAGGCCAAAAATTTTAGCGTTTGATTTTTTTGCTATACCAGTAACTGTAGAAGAATCTAAACCTCCAGATAATAAAACTACTATCGATTTATTTTTAAGATTCATAAGATTTCAATTAATTTTTAAGTATTTGTGAGTTTGAAGGCTCAATTTCCAATCGGGATTACTTTTTACGAAATCAATAGCAAGAGAAAACCCATTCGCATTGTTCCATGCTGGCTGTAAATAAAAAATTTTATCTTCCTTTTTTAAGCTATCTTCGCTTTTAGAAAGTTGATATTTTTTTAAAGTTTCGTTTTTTATTTGAATAGCAAATTTAATATCTTCTATTTCATTAATGATTATTTTGATTTCATTACAGTTTTTTAAAAAATAATTTTTTGGAGGTGAGTGTCTTTTTGGAGATAAAGTAATCCAGTCATAGCTACCTGATATTGAATTAACTCCACTTGTCTCAATATGAATCTTCATTGGCTTTTGTTCTTCTCCCATCGTCATTTTTTTTATGGCTTTGCAAAAATTATCTAGGTTATGTTGTAAAGGTTCTCCACCTGTAATAACGCAAAAAGATGCTCCTTTTTCTCTGGCAATTTTTATGCGATCTATTATTTTTTCAATTGATATAGAAGGGTGTTTTTTCTCGTCCCATGAATTCTTGGTATCGCACCACGAACATCCAACTTTACATCCGGCTAATCTTACAAAAAAAGCACTTTTTCCAGCGTGATAACCTTCACCTTGTAATGAATGAAATTGTTCGACTAAGGGTAAAAAATTTGTCATTTTTTCATTCAAAAAAATAAAGAATATTAATTTGATTGAGTTAGCTTATCTTGAGAAGCTTTGATTAACCCTTTAAATAAAGGATGAGGTTTGCCAGGTCGTGATAAAAACTCAGGATGATATTGACATGCTAAGAAGTAAGGATGATTTTCTAACTCAATTAACTCAACTAATCTGCCATCTGGTGATGTACCACTAATTTTGTATCCAGAGTCTAAAAAACTTTGTTTATAGTAATTATTAAATTCGTATCTATGTCGATGTCTCTCATAAATAACATCCTCATCATATAAGTTTTTTCCAGTTGTATTTTTTGTCAATCTACATGGATAAACTCCAAGCCTCATTGTTCCACCTAAATCAACTACATCTTCCTGTTCTGGCAATAAATGTATCACTGGATTGGGAGTGTTTGGGTCTAGTTCTGAACTAGATGCATCTGAAAGATTAGCTACATTCCTGGCCCATTCTATAACTGCACATTGCATACCAAGGCACAAACCTAAAAAGGGAATTTTATTTTCTCTTGCGAATTTTATAGCAGAAATTTTTCCATTGACTCCTCTATTACCAAATCCCCCGGGTACGACAATTGCATCAACTTCGCTTAAGTAAGTTTCTGCTGAATTTTTTTCTATCATTTCAGCACTCACCCAATGTAAATTTAATAAAGCCTTTTGTTCAATGCATGCATGTCTTAAAGCTTCAACAACGGATAAATATGCATCTCCAAGCTCAATGTATTTACCTACTAGAGCAACTTTGATTGGAGCTCCAGGATTTCTTAGGTTGTGTATTAGTTGCTCCCAATTTTTTAAATCGCATTTTTTATCTTCAAGGTCTAAATACTTCAGGGTTTCTTTGCATAAACCTTCTTTTTTTAAAGAAAGAGGTACAGAATAAATGCTGTCTGCGTCTAAAGCTTCAATTACAGAGTTGACACTGACACCGCAAAAACCACTAAGCTTCTTTTTAAGAGCTTCATTGATAGATTTATCACTTCGGCATACAAGTAAATCTGGCTGAATACCAATTGATCTTAATTCTTTCACTGAATGTTGTGTTGGTTTAGTTTTTATTTCGCCAGAGGTTTTGATGTAAGGAAGTAATGTTACGTGTATGTATGCAACATCATTCCTATTGACATCATTTTTAAATTCTCTTATTGCTTCTAGAAAAGGTAAAGATTCAATGTCACCAACTGTTCCACCAATTTCAGTAATAATAATATCTGCATTGCTGTTGGCGGCTACTCTATGGATTCTTTCTCTTATTTCTCCTGTTATGTGAGGTATTACTTGGACAGTTCCTCCATTATAACTACCTCTTCTTTCTTTATTTATGACAGCTTGATAGATAGATCCTGTGGTTACACTATTTAGCCTAGTCATTGCAGTATCAGTAAATCTTTCGTAGTGACCTAAATCTAAATCGGTTTCAGCCCCATCTTCGGTTACAAATACCTCTCCATGTTGGAAAGGGCTCATTGTGCCTGGATCAACATTGAGATATGGATCTAGTTTTAATATTGAAACACTATATCCTCTAGACTTTAATAATCTTCCTAAGCTTGCAGCTACAATTCCTTTACCAATGCTAGAAACTACTCCTCCGGTGACAAATACAAATTTTGACATTAAATATTTTTAATTAAGCAGGTCCTCATTATATTTTATTTAAACAAATAAATTTTAGAACATCTATATATATTCTTATTCATCAATTGTTATTTCAATATCTAATTCTTTTAATTGTGATTTAGAAACATTTGAAGGTGCATTTGTTAGAAGACATTTTGCTTGTTGATTTTTTGGAAAAGCAATGGTTTCTCTGATTGAATCTGTACCTATGATCAGCATGGTAATACGGTCTAATCCAAACGCTATTCCACCATGAGGAGGAGCACCCATTTCTAAGGCTTCTATTAAAAATCCAAATTTTTCATCAATTTCTTTATCATTAAGTCCTACCGTTTTCAAAACCTCTCTTTGCAAGTTCGCTTCATGAATACGTAAAGAGCCACCTCCTAATTCCAAACCATTAAGAACTAAGTCATAAGCATTTGCTATGGAGTTCTCAATTTCTTTTTTCAAGTTTTCTGAATCTTTAGATTTTATATTTTTTGGAGAACAAAAAGGATGATGTAAAGCCTCATATCTATTTTCCTCTTCATTTCTCTCAAACATCGGAAAATCAGTTACCCATAAGAAATTCCATTTACTTTTATCTATAAGATTTAAGTCTTTTGCGATGTATTGTCTCACTCTATCTAATGACTGGTTGACAATTTGTTTATCTCCAGCTCCCAAGAGGATTAAGTCTCCATCTTGTGCTTCGGTGATTTTTAAGATATCAGCTATATGCTCTTCATTTAGATTATTTTTAATTGCCCCAATAGTCTCTAGTTCATCTCCTTTGACCCTTATAAAGGCCAAACCTCCAGCTCCTGCATCTTGAGCTACTTGGAAGATATCACCTCCAGGTTTAATTCTTACGTTGCTAATACTTAAATTACCTCCTTTGACTGTTATGGATTTTATAGAACCTCCAGACTGAATTGCCTTGGTGAAAATATTAAAGCCAATATCACCTAATACTTCTCCTAAATCTTTTAGTAACATTTGATATCTAGTATCCGGTCTATCAGTACCGTAATTATCCATTGCTGCCTGCCATGACATTCTTGGAAAAGCATAATCAAAATCAATATTTAACACTTCTTTCCATATTTTTTTTATAAGACTTTCATTAAAAGATATTATTTCTTCTTCACTAATAAAGCTCATCTCAATATCTAATTGAGTAAACTCTGGCTGTCTATCTGCTCTTAAGTCTTCATCACGAAAACATTTTGCGATTTGGTAATACTTATCTAAGCCTCCAACCATTAAAAGTTGTTTAAATAGTTGTGGTGATTGAGGTAGAGCAAAAAAATCTCCATTTGAAAGACGTGCAGGAACAAGAAAATCGCGAGCCCCTTCTGGAGTGGATTTTGTAAGTAATGGAGTTTCTACTTCAGTAAATCCAAAATTATCAAGAAATTCTCTAGCAACTTTAATAATCTTATGTCTTGTTTTTAAATTTTCTAGTAATTTGCCCCTTCTTAAATCAAGGTATCTATATTTTAATCTGAGTTCCTCTTTTGTATTTTCATAATCATGTATCGACACCGGAAAAGGTAAGTTTTTCTTAATTTGGTTGAGAATTTGCAAATCTTTAACCTTAAGCTCTAACTCTCCAGTACTTAAATTTTTATTAATGGAATCTTTGGGCCTTTCATTAATAATTCCGCTAACCATTATTACTGTCTCATTTCTTAGAGTTTCTGCCTGCTTAAATAGATCTGCACCATCATCGGGGTTGATTGTTATTTGTAGGAATCCACTATGGTCTCTTAAATCAATAAAAATTACACCACCATGGTCTCTTCTTCTATCTACCCATCCGCATAAATTTACTAATTTACCAATATCTGTATTATTGAGTTCTTTGCAAATTTTGTTTCTCATCTAAGTATGATTTATTTATCAATAACTTATAATAATTCTTAAAGGGTAAATTTAGTTAATAATTCTTTTTATAAAACGCTCTTTTTGTTATAACCCCTTTGAATTTTTTGCCTCTTATTAATATTTGAACTTCATTATTTATTAAGGCATGAGAAGTATTAATGTATGCAAAAGCTATAGCTTGTTGTTTAGTTGGAGACCAACTGCCGCTTGTGATACTCCCAATATTCTGTTCACCTTTAAGAACTGCGCAACCCTTTCTTCCTATTGCTTTACCCTCTATTGAGAGACCAACTAACTTTCTTTGAATACCTAATCTTGACTGCTCTTCAAGAAATCTTCTTCCAAAGAATTCGTGATTATTTTCTAGATGTACTAGCCATCCTAACCCTGCTTCATATGGAGAAGTTTCTTCATTTATGTCTTGGCCATAAAGATGCATTCCTGCTTCAAGTCTAAGAGTATCTCTAGCTCCTAAACCACAAGGTGCAACATTTTTGGAAATTGAGAAATCCCATAAATTAATTGCTGCTTTTTTAGGTAAAAGTACTTCTAGACCATTTTCCCCTGTATATCCTGTCTTTGAAAAGAAAATTTTTTCTTTCGGCGAAATATGTTCAAAAATTTTATATTCGCATCCAAAGTTAGGGATATGTGAGATCGAGGATTCTATCCATTCTTCAAATAAATCGAATGAGTTTTTTCCCTGTAGTGCTAAGAGTACTTTGTCTTTTTTAAAGTTTGTTATTGAAATTTCATTCTTATTTAAATTATTTTTTATCCAGTGAAAATCTTCTTCATACCTACTTGCATTAACTATTAACAATAATTCTGATATGTCATTTTCTTGTATACCAAGGTCATAAATTATTAAGTCATCTATTATTCCTCCTCTATCATTGAGCATTACTGTATAAAGCCCCTGACCTTCAGAAAAGGAGTATAAATTAGTAGGAAAAAGTTTTTGAATATAATCCTTTGGATTGATCCCCCTAACAGATATCACCCCCATGTGAGAAATATCAAATAATCCTGCTGAAGATCTAACTGATTCATGCTCTTTAATTAATCCTGAAAATGATATGGGCATTTCCCAACCTGCAAAATCCACTAATTTTGCATTGGATTCAACATATTTTGAATAAAGAGGACTTTTTAGCAAATCCATGAAATATTAAATTTAAATTTACTATTTTTACACTGTAGTTTAGAAATTTTTTATTGCATATTTTCTAATGACAAAATTAAGCTTCTAAGTACTTTGGCTGCAACTATGCTACTTACTCCGCTTTTATCAATTTCTGGAGATAATTCCACAATATCTGAAGCTACAATTTTAAAGTCTTTTAAAGTTTTCAGTATTTCTTCAAAATCATTCCAAAAAAATCCTCCCGGTTCTGGAGTACCCGTCCCTGCTAATAAACTGGGATCAAACCAATCTAAATCTATTGTTAAATAGATTGGAGACTTAGCGTATGGTAGAAGAGCTTGTTTTAACTCGTGTGTATTTCCCCCTGGACAAAAGTTAACTAATTGATTCTTATAATGCATAATTTCAAATTCTTCCTTAGTCCCGCTTCTAATTCCTACTTGCAAAATTTTCTTTTCAGGTAGTACTTCTAAGCATCTTTTCATAGTACAAGCATGGCTATGTTCATTTCCTATATATGATTCTCTTAAATCTGCATGAGCATCAAGTTGAATCAATATTAATTCTGGATATTTTTTTACTAATGCTTCTATAGCACCTCTAGTAATGGAGTGTTCGCCTCCAAGCATAATAGGACTAAGGTGTTTACTAATTAAATAATTTGTTGCTGATTTAACCGATTCAATAACGGACTTTGAGTCGTTGTTATCAATTAGTATTGACCCAAAATCAACATACATAATATCCTCTAAGTCTTTTTTTATTTTTGGACAATATGTTTCTAAACAAGAACTGACTTGCCTTATTGCTTCTGGACCAAATCTTGCTCCTGGTTTAAACGAACAGGTCCCGTCATAATTAACTCCAAATATACCAATTGAGCAATTCTCAGGGCTTCTTTTTGCTCCCATATAAATTGCATTTTCGTTATCAAATAAATTTTTTGTCATTTTATGAATCTAGTTCTTTTACAATTTTATTTGGCATCATTTTGAATGCTGCATTTTGAAAATTCAAATTCCAAATTTCACATCCTTTTTCTATTCTCAGGGTTTCAGCGTAATTTTGCTTTGATAAATTTAGATCTTCTGAAGAAGCGAATGTCCAACTCCAAATCCCGCTTGGATATATAGGCACAAAGGAATACATAGTTTCAGAAACTTTAAATATATTTTTTAGTGTTTTCAGAATATTTATATGAATATTTTTGAAGGATTCAGGAGATTCGCTTTGCGTTGCTAATATCCCCTTAGGTGTAAGTATTCTTTTACATTCTTCATAAAAAAAATCTGAAAATAGTAAATTTGAAAATTCTGAGGGATCTGAACAATCTACAAATATAACGTCGTAAAAATTATCTCTTATTTTTTTTACCCATTGAACACCATCATCAACATGTATTTCTAATCTTTTGTCATTCCATGCTTCGCCTCCAATTTCTTTTAGATAATTTTTAGATATTTTGATTACCTCCTCATCAATTTCTACTAGATCAATTTTTGATATTTGAGTATATTTAACGCATTCTCTCAAAGTACCACCGTCACCACCGCCAATAATAAGTACATTAGATTTTTCGTCAATGCTACTTAATGCAGGATGCACAAGACACTCATGATAATATTTCTCGTCTTTTAATGATGTCATCCAACAACCATCTAGCATTAAAGCTCTGCCATAATATTCATTTTCAATAACAATTATTTCTTGATATTTTGAGGTTCTTTTAATTAGAATTTTCCCATTTAGGCCGAATCTTGAGCCTTTATGATATTCATCTATCCATGTTGAAATATGAGTCATTTACTTTTTAAGAATTTTTTCTTTTAAGTTTTTGCTTAGCTATTTGCCAAAGCCGTTGAAAATCTTTAGAGGTTTGATTTTTAATATTATCTCCTGCATAATGTTCAATAATTGAAAATCTGTCTAAAAATTTTTTATTAGTTTTTTGAAGAGCTGATTCAGGATTTATTTTTAAAAAGTTTGAGAGATTCAGAAGGGTAAAGAAAACATCACCGTATTCATTTTTTATATCTGAATCATCTTTACTTTTTATTGCTTCCTTTAATTCATTAATTTCTTCTTCTAACTTTTCAAAAATCTGATCTGTACTCTCCCACTTAAAACCATATTCTTTAACAACATTGGTAATTTTATTTGTTCCAATCGTTGGCGGTAAATTTTTTATTTTCAAATTTATATTTTTACTTATCGATGATTCGATATGAGGTCTTTTTTGTTCTGAATTTTTAATATTTTCCCAAATCTGTTGCGATTTTTCTAGAGATACTTTTTCTTTTTTCTTGAAAATATATGGATGTCTATTAATAATTTTCTTGTTTAGATTTTTTATAACATCATTTAGTCTAAATTCTTTGTTTTCGTAACCGATTTCAGAATGCAGCATTACTTGTAACAAAAGATCTCCTAACTCTTCACAGATGTTATCCGCATTTTTTTCATATATCGCATCTATAAATTCACTACTTTCTTCATTTAAAAATGGGATCAATGATTTATGAGACTGTATTTTCTGCCATGGGCATCCCCATGTTTTATCTTTCAATGCTTTGACACAACATATTAAAATTTTAAAGCTCTCTAAAGTCTCTAAATCGGAATTTTTTTGCAAGTTATATCTATCGTTTGAGAACATAGGATAAATTTTATTAATTCAATTTTGCCTTAATCATGAAATATTTAAATACTTAGTACAAATATTTCAACTTAATCCATTAGAATGGTTTATTATTAGGGCGATTAGCTCAGCGGTAGAGCGCCTGCCTTACAAGCAGGATGTCCCTGGTTCGAACCCTGGATCGCCCATTTATTATTTTTCTAATGACTGAGATCGTTAATCTTTCAATCAGTCAAAGTGCTGCTTCAGAACTATCTAGGCAAGCTTCTTTTGGAGGTTCTCCTGGAGAAATGTCAATTGATTTGGTTGAGGATAAAAATTGTTCCGAAGGATGGATGCATATTAAATTAAGGCCAGGTAAATGTAATGGATCCCCTATTTCAAGAACTGAAGGAGTAACATTACACGCCGATGTAAAAAAGTTTAATTTACTGAAAGATTTAAAATTAGATTATTACGGTGATTTGAGCGGTGGTGGGTTTCTTATTTCAACACCAAAAAATGCAAAACGTTGTTCCTGTGGTTCTGGCTTCAAACTTTTGTAAAATTGATGTGTCTTTTTTTGCAAACTAATATTATTTTCATTAATTGGCTGCTCTCAAGATAAAATAAACAAAAAGTTTATTGAAATAAAAAATTTGCACATGACAGAGATGAATGATCAATTATCTTTAGAGAATTATTCACCTTTTGAAGTAGAGAAAAAGTGGCAAGAAAAATGGGAAAGTCTAAAAGCGTTTAGTCCTAACTCTGAGGATGATGGGGAGCCTTTTTGTGTTGTTATTCCGCCACCAAATGTAACTGGATCTTTGCATATGGGACATGCATTTAATACAGCTTTGATAGATGTTGTAGTACGTTTTCAAAGACTTCTAGGTAAGAATGTTTTGTGTTTACCAGGAACTGATCATGCTTCAATAGCTGTTCAAACTATTCTCGAAAAACAATTAAAAAGTGAAGGCAAAACAAGTGAGGATATTGGAAGAGATGAATTTCTTAAAAGAGCATGGAACTGGAAAGAACAAAGTGGTGGAAAAATAGTTTCTCAATTAAAAAGGATAGGATATTCAGTTGACTGGACTAGAGAAAGATTTACTCTTGATCAAAAATTAAATGAAGCAGTTATTGAGGCTTTTAATATTCTTTATAAAAAGAATTTAATTTATAGAGGCGAATATTTGGTTAATTGGTGCCCTGAATCTCAATCTGCCGTAAGTGATCTTGAAGTTGAAATGCAAGAAGTAAATGGTCATTTATGGCATTTTAAATACCCTTTAATTTCAGAAAGTGGTGAACAGTTAGATAAGTACTTAGAAGTTGCAACAACAAGACCAGAAACTCTTTTGGGTGATACTGCTGTGGCAGTTAATCCTGATGATGATAGATATAAAGAATTTATTGGTGTCAAAGTAAAAGTCCCTTTCGTTGATAGAGAAATACCTATTATCGCTGATTCACATGTTGATAAAGATTTTGGTACGGGCTGTGTGAAGGTTACTCCAGCCCATGATCCAAATGATTTTGCAATAGGAAAAAGGCATAATTTAAAACAGATCAATGTAATGAATAAAGATGGAACTTTAAATATTAATGCAGGTATTTTTCAAAATTTAGATAGATATGAGGCTAGAAAGAAAATTATCAAAGAATTGGATAACTTAGGCCTTTTGACAAAGATAGAGGATTATAAACATACTGTTCCTTTTTCTGATAGAGGTAAGGTGCCAATTGAACCATTATTGTCAACACAATGGTTTTTGAAAATGGATGATATATCACAAGGATGTCTTAATGAAATTGATTCAAAAAAACCCTCGTTTATTCCTCCACGCTGGGAGAAAGTTTATAAGGATTGGTTAGAGAATATTAATGATTGGTGTATCAGTCGGCAATTGTGGTGGGGACACCAAATACCAGCATGGTATGTTTTAGATAACTCTCAAGACTCAATAGAACAAAATACTCCATATATCGTTGCAAGAAATGAAGAAGATGCCTTAATCGAAGCTAATAAAAAATTTGGATCAAATATTAAATTGGTTCGTGATAAAGATGTTTTGGATACTTGGTTTTCAAGTGGTTTATGGCCTTTCTCAACCCTTGGTTGGCCAAATACAAATGATCCGGATTTTAAAAAATGGTATCCAAATAATGTTCTTGTTACTGGTTTCGATATTATTTTCTTCTGGGTGGCAAGAATGACAATGATGGGGAATACTTTTACGAATAATATTCCTTTTAAGGATGTTTATATTCATGGTCTAGTTCGAGATGAAAACAATAAAAAAATGAGTAAAAGTTCAGGTAATGGTATTGATCCAATACTATTAATCGATAAATATGGTTCTGATGCTCTACGATTTGCTTTAATTCGAGAAGTTGCAGGCGCTGGACAAGATATCAGGCTTGATTTTGATAGGAAAAAAGATACATCTTCAACTGTTGAAGCTTCAAGAAATTTTGCGAATAAATTATGGAATGCAGCTAAATTTGTATTAATTAATAAAACTTCTAATAATAATGACTCGCTTAATGAGAGTGATGAAACTTCTCTAGAGTTATGTGATAGGTGGATTTTATCGAAATTGAATCAGTTAAATATAAAAGTCGCTGCTTTGTTGAAAGAATATAAATTGGGAGAATCTGCGAAACTTCTATATGAATTTACGTGGAATGATTTTTGTGATTGGTATGTAGAATTTGCTAAACAAAGGTTTAACAATAAAGGTACTAAAAATAGACAAATACCTGAAAAAGTTTTAATAAAAGTGCTCAATGATATTTTGGTAATGATTCATCCTTTTATGCCGCACATTACTGAGGAACTTTGGCATGTGCTGCAACTAAAACCAGATAATGCATTATTATCTCTTCAAAAATGGCCAATTCATGAAAATAAATTTGTTGATAATAAGCTTGATAATTCCTTTCAGCAACTATTTGAAATTATTAGGCTGATTAGAAATTTGAGAGCTGAATTAGGTCTTAAGCCATCAGAAAAAGGTCCCGTATATTTAATTTCAGATAATGATGAATTGATTGATTTTTTAAAAACTTTAGTTGATGATATTCAAACCTTAACTAAATCTTCTGAAGTATTTATTTTTAAAACTAATGCGGTTGATAAAAAAGAGTTTGCTAAATCTTTTTCCGGGATAATTAGTGATTTAGAGGTTTACTTACCTTTTCAGGATTTTGTAAATATAGATGCATTAAAGGAAAGGTTAACCAAGGATTTAAAAAAGGTGACTATTGACTTAGAAAATTTAAATAAGAGATTATCTAATAAAAATTTCGTTGATAAGGCTCCAAAAGATATTGTTGATGAATGCAGATTTAAATTAAATGAGGGTTCGGTTCAAAAGGAAAGAATTACTAAAAAACTCGAACTTTTAAATTGAGAATGAATATATTTCTTGAAAATATTTATAATTTGTCTTTTTTTTTTAATACTGGTTTTGGGATTTTTTCGTTTGTTTGTATTTATATTTTAATTGTTTTATTAATACTTCCAGCCTCTTGGTTATCTTTATTATCAGGTTTTTTATATGGTTCATATTTAGGATCAATTATCGTTTTCATTTCCGCTTCCATAGGAGCATCAGTTGCTTTTTTTGTATCAAAAAGTTTTTTCGCAAAAAAGCTTAAAAATCTTTTTAGCCGTTATCCAAAATTAATTGTCATGGAAAAAGTAGTAGAAAAAGGTGGACTTAAATTAATTTTTTTAGCGAGATTATCGCCGATATTTCCCTTCAGTATTCTTAATTATTTTTATGGTTTGAATAATGTTAAATTTAGAGATTTCGCTCTTGGTCTTCTTGGAATAATTCCAGGAACTTTTCTTTATTGTTCAATAGGTAGTTTAGCAAAAAGTATTCAGGATTTAAAAAATGTGCAATCACCAAATAATTTATATATTACTAGCATTGGAATTATTTCAACTTTCTTAGTTGTATATTTTTCAGCTAAATACTCTAGAGAATATTTTGAAAATTCTTAAGAATTTACTCCTTAATATTCCAATCTCTAATTGATGCAATTAAGGTAAACCACAAAAGCCTTAATTTACCTAGTAAAGTTTTGTTGGCTTCTAATTCTATATATTTTGCCTGTCCACAAGGTGTTTTTATCAAGTTGAAAACTTTTTTCTTCGTCATAAGTCTCTCAAAAATTCCTGGTAATTATTCTTATATTTTATAGCTAAAATTTTATTTTTTTATTTAAAAACCACATTTTCTTTGACTACTTTGTTGAATAATATTTTTTAAAATTTAAACTTTTTCTCCATCTTTAAATCCTCTAAAGCATTTAAATCTAGGAAACCTAAGACTAAAAGCCACTGCATCCTTTGACTTTGTTTTTGCATCAGCTCTGATTTCTACAAGTTGACCAACGAGATGATTACGTTTTGACCAATATTCTTCACGTTGAATATCACTAAATCCGCTTCCGCAACTAAGACTGTATTCATACCCATCATCTTCTCCTTCTACAAGGATTGCTCCCAGTCTCCCTTTGTTGCGACCTGTACCTTCCTCAACCGATATAACTTTTAAAGTGACTTCAATGAAAGGTTTTGCTTTTAACCAACTGTGTGTCCTTTTACATTCATAAATAGCATCAGGATCTTTAATCATTACTCCTTCATACCCACCTTCCACAGCAGATTTATTCAGCTCTATAAATCTTTTTTGTCCTTCAATAGTGTCGAGATCTACATTTTCCCATTCAAGTGCTTGTATATGTTTTAGAAGCATAGAATGTTTTGCTACCCATTCTTTTACCAATAAACTTCTTTTTGTTTGACTAGTGTTCCATCTCCCTTTTTGAAAGTTTTCAAGGGGACATAAGTCAAATAGGTGGAGAACTGCATCTTTGGATTGTTTGCCATCTTTTCTATGTACCTGTTTCATTAAATCTTGAAAGTTAGCGCTCATCACTTCACCATCGAGTACTAAGTCATAAGATGCTGGGTCTTCTTTTAAGGCGTTTTCTATTTCTGAGATAATATGACCAAAATTATGGAATTGTTTCCCATTACGAGAAAACATTTCTACTTTATTTTGTCTAATAATAGTTAAGACGCGTACTCCATCTAATTTGATTTCAATTTGCTTTTTTCCTATCATTTTTTTTTCATGATTTGCACTGTCATGAGCTAAAGGACAAGAAAAAATAGGAATAGCATATTTGGGAAATTTCTTTGCTATCTTGTTGATTGTTTTTTCAGATACACCACATCTAAGATCTTTAATTAAAACTCTTCTATAAAATCCGTTCCACTCTTCTTTTTTTGCAGATTTCATAGCCGTAAGAATTGCATCGCGAGCAGCATGACCAGTAAGTTCTCTTTGAATGAGCTTATTGGCTAATTTTCTAAAATCTTCCCATAAAAAATTTTGACTTTTTTCAGTCTCTTTCTCAGGGACAATTTTTACACCAAAAGTTACCAATGGATCAAGTGCCATACGTATACCTTCAAAAAAATCATCTAGACCTTTTTCCATTGCTTCTGAGATGATTTTTTCTTTATCTAATCTACTTGAGTGTAATTCTAATTGATGTATTATTTCTTCTTTAAACAATCCTTTTTGCCTCACAAGAAATTATTAATTAACTTTAGCTATTCTGTCTATTTTCCAATCATTGTCAGTTTTTGCAAAAGTAAAATCTAATGGGAGTTCATCTTGTTTGTCTTCTGATTTTAAATTCAAAGTTATTATGATTTGATCTTCTTGGACTCTAGGTCTACCTGATTTTAAATTTCTGTATTTATTGAGATTTAAACTAGCTAAAAATTTAAGAAAGTCTTGTCGTTTTACATGAGTTTTATAAGTTTTTGTAGTCAAACCATAAGCTGCATCAATTCTGCCAGCAGCAATTTGATCGAAAAACTTTCTTACTAATGGATTAATTCCTCTGGCGCTTATAACTAATTTGACTGCATTAAATGTCCAAAAAGAAACTAGTACAGCTCCGCCAACTAATAATGCTTTAATTCCGATATCTTTAACTAGTGTTGCATCCATATTAATAAGAGTTTTTATTACTTTAAGAAAAGAAATCGTTTTTGATGGCTTTTTTTGTCAAAATAATACTAATTTTAATCCATAATGCCTGTAATTCCTCTTTTACCAATATTTCATAGGTTTAATAACCAATATTTTGAAAATTCTTTAACGGTTAATAATCACCCTTTAGTAAAAGTTAGATGGAGTGATAATAGATTAAAAACTACTGCTGGTTTTTATAAAAGAAAACGTATTAATGGTTTTATAGATTCTGAGATTATATTATCGAAACCTATCTTGAGTAAATTATCCACTAGTGAAATAAACAGTACCTTATGTCATGAAATGATTCATGCATGGGTAGATAGGATATTAAAGAAAAATGAGATACATGGTCCAAATTTCCTAGAAAAGATGCATGAAATTAATTCAAAAGAGAAGAATTTTCAAATTGCTGTAAGGCACTCATTTCCTATAGAAAGGAGAGAATTAAAATATATAGGAATTTGTCAACATTGTGGTGAGAAATTTTTTTATAGAAAAAGAATAAAGAATATAGCCTGTAAAAAATGTTGTGTAAATTTTTTTAATGGATCATGGAATAAAAAGTGTTTAATTTTGTTTGATTAGAAATAATTAGATGTGTTTTTGTTTCTATCTTTGGAATTATTTATTTTTTTAATGTAATTTATATTTTAAAAAGAACAATAATTTATGGATTCAAGGAGAATTAGAAATCTTAGAAATAGTTTTGATAGAAATATTGTTGATAAACAAGTTGATAAAATTTTTCAAACTGGAAGACAATTCGTTGATGGAGTATCTGGTGCTAGGCCAGGTAAAAGAAGGAACTCAGATTTTCAAGGAATAACAAGTAAGAGTGTTAAAAAAGTAGGAAGATGGGTATCTGAAAAAGTGGATTTATTTTTTGATGAAGAAAATGATGATTGGAATGATGAGAATTTTTTCGATGATCAAAGCGATCTTAAGACATTTTCCAGAGAATCAAATTCTTACGAAACTACACAGCATTCAAAAAGACCTTTAGAAGCAATATCTTTAAGGAAACCAAAAAATTTACAGACAACTGAGCAGAAAAAATTACCTTATGTGAAAGAGAGTAAGGACGAAGATTGGCCAGATGAAATGGATTTCAAAGTTGAAAGATGGCAAAGAGCTTCAGAAAATGAGAATAATACTTCGAGAGATCAATCAATCCAAC
Source organism: uncultured Prochlorococcus sp. (assembly GCA_902538515.1). Classification (GTDB taxonomy): domain Bacteria; phylum Cyanobacteriota; class Cyanobacteriia; order PCC-6307; family Cyanobiaceae; genus Prochlorococcus_A. Next base: position 19,091 of record CACBFH010000017.1, read on the forward strand.
AAGTTCAATCAAAATCAAGAAATCTTCCTAGATCAAGAAGAAGAAGAGTATAGTTTGGTAAATTCTTTAATTCCTGAATAACCCAGTAAAGTTTCTAAATTTGGATTAAAAACTTCCCTTATAATTGTTAAGGGTTTTTTGTCTCGAAAAAATCTGTAATTTCTTGACCAGAATGGACCTTTAAAGCAAAATTGATCTTCTAACCATTTTGCATTGACAAGTGAAATACGATCAACTTCTCTAAATAATTCTGATCTGTCTTGTGTCAAATTCTTCCAAATTGGTTCTTCTTTGGCTTTTAAATTTTCATTTACTTGATCTGCATTCCACCAACTTTCTGCCCATGCTTGGTTTTTATTATTGCTTTTGATCCATACTTGTCTTCTAATTAAAGGGCCATTTAACTGATTCAATTCTGTAGGTCCCTCTTGAGTGGATAGAGGATCTAATTGCATTGAAATTAATTTAATTTTTGTTTCTTGATTAGTTAAAAGCTGCAGATGTCTAGTTGGACTTCCATCCCCAAGCAGCATTAATTTCCATGGACCAGATATTTTTGGTAGTGAATTCTTCACTAAAAAATTAGAGGCTTTTTCTTCCCATAAAATTTTTGGAGAGTTAAAAAGTTTATTATTCAGTGCTCTGACGTAGTGCTTCTAAGATGATAACTTTTTTCAGCAAAAATATTTGCCTTTTCTTTTTTTATTTCTCTTATTTTTAGCCAAACAAGTAAAGCAGTTAAATCAGCTTTGCTAACCCCAGGAATTTTTGAAGCATCACCAAAATTTTTTGGCTTTATCTTATTCAAATTTTCTCTAGCTTCTAAAGATAATGTATCTATCTTTTCGTAATTTATTTCTTGAGGCAGAGATTTACAGCTTTGACGATTTATTTGTTCAATGTTGTTTTTTTGCCTTTTAAGATAACCCTCGTATTTAATATCTATTTCAACACCTTCTTGTATTGAAGAAGCTATATTTTTTTCAGTCAAATTATATTTAATTAAATCTGAATAATGAAAGTTTGGTCTTTTTAATAGTTCTTTCAAAGTTGTTGAGCCTTTGATTTTTGATCCCGTGGCTAATTCTAGTTTTTTTGAAATTTCATCTGTGTTTTTTAAACGAGTGTTTTTTAATCTTAATTTCTCTTCTTCAAGGAGTTTCATTTTTTCTTGATAGACCGACCATCTTTTCTCATCAATTAGCCCTATTTCATAACCTAATGGGGTTAATCGCCTATCTGCATTATCTCCTCTAAGGGTCAACCTGTATTCGCTCCTACTAGTAAGAACTCTATATGGTTCTTTAAGATCTTTGGTAATTAAATCATTGATCATTGTTCCTATATAGCTGCTTTCTCTAGTGAAGATTATTGGATCTTTTTTGTTTAGTTTTCTTGTCGCATTGACTCCGGCTACTAAGCCTTGTGCTGCTGCTTCTTCATAACCAGTAGTTCCATTAATTTGTCCAGCGCTAAATAAATATTCAATTTCTTTCGTTTCGAGTGATGTTTGGAGTTGTGTTGCAGGTATATAGTCATACTCGACAGCATAAGCTGGTCGCAACATTTTACATTCATTTAATCCAGGTAAGGTTCTTAGAAGTTCTAATTGAATACTTTCAGGTAATCCTGTAGAGAATCCTTGAACATATATTTCAGGGGTATTAATTCCTTCTGGTTCTAAGAAAATTTGATGTGATTCTTTATCAGCAAATTTAACGATTTTATCTTCAATTGATGGACAATATCTTGGCCCCTTACTATCAATAAAACCGCCATAAATAGGAGTTAAATGTAAATTGTCTCGAATTAGTTGATGTGTTTTGGTAGTTGTTCTTGTGATATGACAACTAACTTGGGGCATATTATTTTTGATATCTGGATCAAACGAAAAATATTTATCTGCTGCAGTACTTGGTTGAATATCTAATTTATCATAAATGATACTTCTTTTATCAACTCTTGCTGGAGTTCCTGTTTTTAAACGTTCTGTTTTGATACCAATTTCGTGTAAATTTTGAGTAAGACCTTTTGCTGCTTGTTCGCCCGATCTACCAGCTGACATTGATTTATTTCCTATCCATATTCTTCCTTCTAAGAATGTACCAGCTGTGATGATAACTGATCTTGCTGAATAATAACTACCAAAGAAAGTCCTTACACCCTTTATTCTTTTTTTTACGATTTTTTTTGAGTTCAATCCAATTTCTTCAGTTTTTCCGATATCTAGTTCAGTAATCATTGCTTCTTTTAATGATAAATTATCTGTATTTTGTAGTATTTCAATCATCTTTTTTGAGTATTCTCTTTTATCTGTCTGAGCTCTTAATGCCCATACAGCTGGTCCTCTACTTGCATTTAATATTCTTTTTTGTATAGCTGTCTCATCGGCTAATTTACCAATAATTCCACCTAATGCATCAACTTCATGTACCAACTGACTTTTTGCTGGGCCGCCAACAGCAGGGTTGCAAGGTTGCCAGGCAATCCTATCTAAATTGATTGTAAATAAGGCTGTAGAAAATCCTAATTTTGCTGTTGTTATAGCGGCTTCGCATCCTGCATGTCCTCCACCAATAACGATGACATCAAAAGATTCATTTGTTGAGTGATGATCTTGCATTTTAGGATCGATTTAATTAGCTAAATTCCTAAATCTCGTAAATTGAGGTTCAAATAATAATTTAACAGTTCCTACGGGTCCATTTCTATGTTTAGTGACAATTATTTCTGTAATTCCTCTATCCTCAGACTCTGGATTATAGTATTCGTCTCTATAAATCATTAATACTAAATCTGCGTCTTGTTCAATAGATCCTGATTCTCTTAAATCGCTTAACATTGGTCTTTTGTTTGTTCTAGACTCTACTCCTCTACTAAGCTGAGATAAAGCTACTACTGGTACTTTTAATTCTCTGGCCATGCTTTTAAGTCCTCTTGTTATTCGTGAAAGTTCTTGAACTCTATTATCAGGGGTTGTTCCTTCCATCAACTGGAGGTAATCAATCACAATTAATCCAAGTTCTTTTTTTTGTTCAGCTATTAATCTTCTGCACAGAGATCTCATCTCTAAAACACTTAAGTTAGGCTTGTCATCTATAAATATTGGTAATTGACCTAATGAATTGATGCCTTCTCCAAGTAAAGGCCATTCATCTTGCTGTAATCTTCCTGTCCTTAGCCTGCCACTCTCGATCCCCACTTCCATAGAGAGTAGTCTATATGTCAACTGCTCTTTACTCATTTCTAGGCTAAATACACACACAGGTAAATCTTGAGATTGTGCAACATTTTTAGCCAGATTAAGAACCATTGAAGTTTTCCCCATTGAAGGTCTTCCAGCAACAATTATTAAATCACTTCTTTGAAAACCTTGAGTCATCGCATCAAGATCATAAAAATTCACAGGAATTCCAGCTACTGAAGTACCTAATGATCTTGACTCTATTTCATTGAAAGTACTTGTAAGGATTTCAGCTGCTTGAGTAAGACCTTTTGAAGGTTTTTCTTGACTGATTTCAAATATTTTTTGCTCTGCTTTATCTAGAACTTCATTAGTATCTTGCGTTTGATCAAAACCTAGTTGAACTACTTCATTTCCAGATTTGATAAGTTGCCTTCTCATGAATTTGTCGTTAATTAAATTAGCAACTTGTTCTATGGAAGCTGTAGAGGAAACATTTTCAACTAGTTCTACTAGTTTGCTGTTCCCTCCAATCTTT
>CACBFH010000018.1 GCA_902538515.1 uncultured Prochlorococcus sp.
AGCTTCATATTTCTTTGGTAGCGAAGAAGCGATGATTAGACTAGATATGTCAGAATTTATGGAAAGACATACAGTTAGTAAACTTATAGGCTCCCCTCCAGGATATGTTGGATTTAATGAAGGTGGTCAACTTACAGAAGCGGTTAGAAGAAGACCTTATACAGTTGTTTTATTCGATGAAGTAGAAAAAGCTCATCCAGATGTTTTTAATTTATTATTGCAACTTCTTGAGGACGGTAGATTAACAGATTCCAAAGGTAGAACCGTTGATTTTAAAAATACTTTGCTAATAATGACCTCTAATATTGGTTCAAAAGTAATTGAAAAAGGTGGAGGTGGATTGGGATTCGAGTTTTCTGGTGATTCTGTTGAAGATAGCCAATATAATAGGATTAAATCATTAGTTAATGAAGAACTTAAACAATATTTCAGACCTGAATTTCTAAATAGACTTGATGAAATAATCGTATTCAGACAACTTTCTAAAAATGAGGTTAAAGAAATTGCTGAAATAATGTTGCAAGAAGTTTTTGCGAGATTGCAAGATAAAGGCATTAAACTAAGCGTTACTGAAGCTTTCAAGGAAAGATTAGTTGAAGAAGGGTATAATCCTTCTTATGGAGCTAGACCATTAAGAAGAGCTGTTATGCGTTTATTAGAGGATTCTCTGGCCGAAGAAGTCCTTTCTGGAAGAATAAAAGACGGAGATAAGGCTTTAGTCGATATAGATGAAACCAAAAAAGTAACAATTAATATATCCTCAGAAGAATCTCAACAGGAGTTAGCAGGTGCTAACTTTTAGTAAAATTAACTAAAAAATGCAATCAATCTCTCCAGAAATTATATTTAGGGGGAATGATGCTTGGGAAAGAGCTTTACCTCAAATTATAAATTTATCTAAAAGACCATTAATTTTAGGTAGAAGCGTTTATACGAATGGTATTAAAAACAAAATTTTTAGAGACTTAAAAAATCAAGACCTTTGTGTAAGTTCGGCTAATATACAATTTGATTGCTGTTATGAAGATATTTCAAAAATTAAGAACATTATCTTAAGTAATAATCATGATGCTGTTATAGCAGCAGGAGGAGGCAAAGTTCTTGATTCCGGGAAATATATATCAGAAATCCTTAATATTCCATGTATTACAGTCCCTCTCAGCGCGTCAACATGTGCGGGTTGGACGGCTTTATCAAATATATATACAAAAAAAGGTCAATTCATAAAGGATGTTGCATTAAGATCTTGTCCAAAAGTCTTAGTATTCGATCATAAATTTATTCAAACAGCTCCATCAAGAACACTTGCAAGTGGGATAGCAGATGCTTTAGCAAAATGGTATGAATCCTCAATAACGAGTTCAACTATAGATGATGGTCTTGTTCAACAAGCTATCCAGATATCAAGAGTTTTAAGAGATCAATTACTAATTGATGGAGGTAAAGCTTTTAAGGATCAAGTTAATAATAATTCTTCATGGAGAAATATTATAGAGGCATGTGGACTTACAGCTGGATTAGTAGGAGGCATCGGGGGAGAAAAATGCAGGACAGCTGCAGCACATGCTATTCATAATGCAATTACTCAGATAATTACCCCAAATAAATTTTTACATGGTGAAATTGTTGGAGTTGGATTGTTATTGCAATTAAGACTTGAAGAAATGAAAAATAATAATAAATTGGCTGATCAATCTATTAAACAATTATTAGTACTTATGAAAGAATTAAATTTGCCAACTACTATTTCAGAATTAGGAATTAATGTTTTTGAAAATAAAAATTTAGAAAAAATTGCTGATTTCACCTGTAGAGATAAATCTGAAATTCACTACTTGCCTTTTGAAATTAGTAAACGAGATATAATTGAAGTTATTTCAAATTTTGAACAACAAAAAATCAAAATATAATTATTTTTTGAACAAATCTCATATCGAACAATTTAGTAATTTAAATATTGAATTTTTTGAGAGCGCCAAATCATCTTTGTTGGATCCACTGGGTCTTTATATAGCAAATGATGTTAAGTGGATCAAACTCAATGAGAATTGGAACTCTTTGAAATTCCCTGTAGTTATTGGGGGAAAAGGTCAACCTATACTTCTTCTACATGGCTTTGACAGTAGTTTTTTAGAGTTTAGGAGAATATATCAATCTTTAAAAAGAAATTTCCAAGTTATAGCTCCTGATTTGTTGGGGTTTGGTTTTAGTCCTAGGTGCGCAACAAATGAATACAATCCCTCGAAAATAATTTCATATTTAATTGATCTACTTGAGACCTTACAAATAACAAAGAACATTAAAATTATTGGTGCATCAATGGGAGGATCAGCAGCTTTAAAACTTGCTTTTGAAATCTCTGACTCTATTGAAAAAATTATTCTTTTATCTCCCGCAGGATTGTTCGGCGAACCTAAAAGCGTCCCTTTCCCTATTAACCAAATTGGAGCCTCATTTCTTGGCTTACCGCAGGTTAGAAAAAGTCTTTGCAGGCAAGCATTTGCTTTCCCAGATGAATGTGTTGGTGAAATGGAAGAGCAAATTGCTTCAATTCATTTAGGTTGCCAAGGATGGAGGAATTCACTGTCATCATTTGCAAAAAGTGGAGGGTTTGCCGGGACACATAAATATATCCAAAATATTCCAATTAAAGCAGTATGTGGAGAATATGATCGTATTTTGGGAAAAAAAGAGATTAAAAATATAAGAAAAATTGATAAATTAAATTTTGTAGGGTTGCAAAATTGTGGACATCTCCCTCATGTAGATTTACCATCATTATCGAGTAAAATTATTCAAGATTATTTTTTGGAATAAAAAATTTCATAATTAATTTAGATACTTGATAATTATAAAAATGTAATACAAAACAGATGGGGTAAAAATGTAGCTGTCAATTCTGTCAAGAATACCTCCATGTCCTGGTAAAAAAGTTCCGGAATCCTTAATTTTTGCATCTCTCTTCATCATTGATTCAATTAAATCCCCCACTAATGCCATGAGAGAAATCAAAATTCCATATGAAATTCCAACTAATAATGGATTTTCCCAATTCAGTGAAAATGCGAAAAATATTGCTAATAAAATTGAACAGGATATTCCTCCAATTAAACCTTCTATTGTTTTGGTAGGAGATATTGGAGAAAGTGGTTTTTTACCAAATGACTTCCCAATGAAATAAGAACCAATATCACTTGCTACAATTAAAAAACATGAAGTTAAAGTTAAATGAAGACCTCTAGTATTTGATAAGTTTTCAAACGAAATTAAACCTTGATTTGAACTTATTATCACTGACTCTAATTCCCTTAACTTAATCCAGTAGCTAGGTAAAAAACCTAAATAGAATAGTCCAAAAATAGAAGCTGCAATATCTGAAATGGTTCCAGGTTTTGGTTGCAATAGTAACCAAGTGCATATCCCAACTGAACAGATAGGCAAAATTGAATTTGATATTTCTCCTTCCAGAAAACCTATGGATTCAAGATAAGTAGAAACTATAATAACGAATGATGAAAATAATGTGGATTTTGTGGCTGGTTTTATTCCTTTAAATTCTGCCATTCTGAAAAATTCCAATAGTGCTAGATAAGTAAGTAATGCTATTGCGAAGGTAAAAACCCATCCACCCAATAAAACAACTATTAAACCAAATATTCCTATAAGTAAACCACTTCTAAATCTCATATTAAATTTCTATGGTTGTAGGACTCTTATATTAAAACTTATCAGATCTTTGTTGCATAAACTCTGATTCTTTATCCAATTAAACCTATCTATGTCAATTCTTTCTCCAGGAACTAGTAGAGGAATCCCAGGAGGATAAGGGCAAATAATATCTCCTGATATTTTATTTAATGACTGACAGAAAGGAATACTCTGAGTCCCATTTCTCCAAGCAATTCCAATTTCAATTTCGGGTGCTTGAACTGATTTAAAGGGGGATTCGAGTACTTGTAAACTTTTTAATTTTTTTGAATTTAAAAGTAATTTATGCCACAACTTTTCAAACAAATCAGGAAAATCTTTTTGATTCGCAAATCCTAAGCAAAAAGTTAAAGTCATCATTTCTGGTAATTCAGCAATAAGACCATTTTTATAAAAAAATTTATCCGCAGTAAAACCATCAATTCCAACCTTAGAGGTGTTTAATATTATTTTCAGGGGGTCTTGGGTTTCTATAAGAGGAATATTCTTATGGATTAATTTTTTGTAAATACTTTTTGCCTCTAAAATTCTTTTTTGATATTTAGATAAACTTTTTTTATTTAGCCAGTCCTTAATAGACTCCTCACACGAAGAAAGTAATAAGGAACTTGGACTGGTAGTTTGCAACAAGTTAATACTATTGATTAAATTATGCTCATTTACTAGATTCCCTTTGTACCACAGTGCAGCCGTTTGAGTTAAACCATTTAGAGACTTATGCAATGAGTGAACAACTAAGTCAGCATTTGATATTAAAGCGGATTTTGGGAGATTAAGGTTTTCACAAAAAAGGAAATAAGAACCATGAGCTTCATCAACTAAAACAGGTAAATTTTTTTGATGACAAAGATCTATTAAGGGCTCTAAATCTCCTGCATATCCTTGATAGGAGGGACTTACGAGAATTACCCCTACAATTTTTTTTTCATTAAAATTTATTTTTTTAAATACATTTTTCAACCATATTTTTGTTATTGGTTTGTAATGACCAGTTTCTGATGAGAGATCTAGGTCAAAAAAAATTGGATGGATGTTTTGCATCGCACATATTTTTATAACACTTACATGAACATTTCTTGGCATAAGAATAGTTTCGCCGGGTTTTGCCATTGCAATTACCGCTGATTGTATTAGTCCAGAGGCTCCATTAACTCCAAAAAAGCATCTTTTCGCCCCAAATTTTTCAGAGAGTTCTCTTTGAGTTTTGGCAATTACTCCGCTTTGAGACAGAGGTGAGCCTATCTCTGGTAGTTCCGGTAAGTCCCAATAACCAGGTTGTTTTTTTAATAATTTCACTAATTTCTTGGGTAAAGCTGCCCCTCTGTTATGAGCGGGAAAGAAAAGCGACTTTAAAAACTTTTTTGTTAGAAAATATGAAATGCTCATAAAGTATCATCGACATATATAGAATGGGCTAATAAGAATCTTTCTTTGATATTTTTAAACTTTAATGACAAGGTCTTATCCGCAATACTCAGCAAAAGGTGACTTAATTTGGTTGATTTTGAGACCATGGATTTTCATCCCGAGAGTTTTATATATCCTTTTAACTTTTGGTTTTCTTTTTTTAAGAATACTTTTTCAAGGTAACAGTAAAAATAAAAATATACAAAAAAATCTCTCAAAATATCTTTTTGATGTGATTACAGATTTAGGTCCTTGTTTTATAAAATTAGGTCAGGCGCTTTCAACTAGACCAGATCTTGTAAGACAAGATTGGCTGACAGAACTAACCAACTTACAGGATAATCTCCCAGCATTTGATCACAAAATTGCTTTAAAAATTATTCAAGAGGAACTTGGCGCGTCACCTAATGAGTTATTTGATGAGTTCCCTAATAGTCCCATTGCCTCAGCAAGCTTAGGACAAGTCTATAAAGCAAAAACAATTAATAATACTTATGTAGCTGTAAAAGTACAAAGGCCAAATTTATATTTTCTTATAAGAAGAGATGTTGTGATATTAAGGTTTTTAGCAACTTTTGTGTCACCATTTCTACCATTAAATATTGGTGTTGGGATTGGAGAAATAATAGATGAATTTGGAAAGGCACTTTTTGACGAAATTGATTATGTAAAAGAGGGTGAAAACGCTTTAAAGTTTGCAAATTTATTCAAAGATAACCCAAATGTTTTTATCCCTAAATTGGAAAAACAGTTTTCAACAAAGAGAATTATTACAACCTCTTGGATTGATGGAGTTAAATTAAGAGATAGGGCTTTATTGGAGGAAAATAACTTAGTACCTTCTTCTTTTATAAAAACTTGCGTAATAAGTGGTCTTCAGCAATTATTTGAATATGGATATTTTCATGCTGACCCACACCCTGGAAATATGTTCGCTCTTAAAGGAGGCAATGCAGATTATGGAAATTTAGCTTATGTAGATTTCGGAATGATGGATACAATTACAAATTCAGATAGACTTACTCTGATTAAGGCCATTGTTCACATATTAAATGATGAATATTATCTCCTTGCAAAAGATTTTCAGAATTTAGGTTTTTTAACCAAAGAACAAGATCTTCAGGAACTTGTTGAACCATTAAAAGAAGTTTTAGGAGGATCGCTAAGCGCTGAAGTTGGTAATTTTAATCTTAAAAATGTAACTGATAAATTCTCAAAACTAATGTACTCTTATCCATTTAGAGTGCCAAGTAGGTTTGCTTTGATAATAAGAGCCGTTGTTAGTCAAGAAGGTTTGGCACTAAGACTAGATCCTCAATTTAAAATTTTAAAAATTGCATATCCTTATATAGCAAAGAAACTACTTACTGATAATTCTGATGAAATTTTAGAAATTCTTTTGGAAGTCGTTTTTGATAATCAAGGTAGAATTCAAATTGAAAAAGTTGAAAGTTTACTAAATATTTTATTTAAAGATTCTGAAAATATTAATTCAGACTTAATACCAGTTGCTAATGCTGGATTGAAATTATTTGTTAGTAAAAAAGGATCTGAAGTTCGAAAGAATCTTCTTTTGAGTCTTATTAAAGATGACAAACTTGAATTAACTGATGTGAAAAAACTTTTAATTTTAATTAGAGATACATTTAGCCCTTTGAATATTGCGAAAAGTGCAGTTCAAAATATTATTTCTCCAGTTTAGTTTTTATATTTGCTTGTAGATAAATTTACTTACGATTTTTAAATGATTAAAATTATATGCATTACTTATTCTTAAAATTTAGTAGTCAAATAATTAATGAAATTGGAAATATGGAATGAATATTTTTAAAAATCTTTCTTTATTTAAAAAAAAATCTGTGATTTACGATGAATTAAATCATGGATTGGTTGATCAGTATGGAGAAATCGCAAAGTTAGTAAAAGAAGCGAGAACTCAAAAAAATTTAACAATTCAAGAATTATCTCTTATTTCAAAAATTCCTGAACAAACGATAATTTCTATTGAAAACAATAACAAAAACATTAGACCAAAATATCCATTTATAAGATCAATATTAATCAAATTAGAGGAATGCCTAGGATTAAAAAAAAATACATTAGAACGGTTATCAATTAAAGAAGGAGAAATTGCTAAGAAAGAAAAAAGTGATTTTTTAGTTAACAAATTAGATCTTATAAATACTTGGCAAGGAAGCCTTTTGTATTTTTTTATATTAATACTAACTGTATTTGTATTAAAGAGATATTTTATTTTAAATGTAAATGTTATTGAGATTCAAAATATTGAGAACAAAATCATTGATAGATAAGTTTCTTTGAGTATTTACTGTCTGGTCCTCCCAAAATTTTTCCCTAGCTCACTAAATCTCCTAACATTGTCTTCTAATTCTTCTAAAGTTAGATTTAACTTCCATTTCCAATTGTTTTTAATAGTACCAGGTACGTTTAATCTGCTTGAGTCATCTAGAGATAAAATATCTTGGATTGGAGAAATAAAGAGATTGGCATTTGTATCCATGCCTATTTTTATTAAACTCCATGAGGGATTTTCAGAAAATTCATATTCATTTTTTATACGTTTTTTTGCGTTATTTTCTAAACATTCCCACCATGAAATGGAAGTAGAGTTGTCATGGGTACCTGTATAAACCACCCAATTTTCTCCTTCAATATTTTTGGGTAAATATGGGTTATCTTCATTTCCATCAAACGCGAACTGTAATATTTTCATTCCTGGAAGTTCAAAATTTTTCCTCAATTTTTCTACGTTAGATGTTATCACACCCAGATCCTCCGCAATTATTGGTAGGAAGTCAGTCCCTAAATCAACTTTTATTTTATTTAATAGTGTTCTTCCTGGAGAATTTATCCATCTACCAGAAATTGCTGTTTTAGAATTGCCATTAACTCTCCAATAACCAGCCAAACCCCTAAAATGATCAAATCTCAACAAGTCCACAAGTTCAAATTGCCTTTTAAATCTTTTTCTCCACCAATCGAAATTAGTTCTTTTATGTTTTGACCAAAAGTAAGTTGGAGTTCCCCATAGTTGTCCTGTTGAAGAAAAATAATCAGGCGGGACACCACTTTGAAAGATTAAATCTCCATTCTTAAAAATTGAAAATAGTGATTTATTACTCCATACTTCTGCACTATCTCTTGAAACATAAAAAGGCAAATCACCTATTAGTTTTACATTATTCAATTTTGCAAAATTTTTAATCCCGCTCCATTGCTCATCTAAATGCCACTGTATTAACTTTTTTGTAAGTATCTCAGCACTTTTCCCCTTAATCCATGATTTTAAAAAGTTTTTGTTTTTAATTTTAAATTCTTTGGGCCATTGCCACCAAGGCAACATATTAAATTCTTCCCTGATAACAACAAATAATGCATAATCTTCAACCCAAGAATTTTTACAAAGCCATTTGTAAAAATCATTCTTTCTCGCTTCAGATTGGGAACTCCAACCTTGCTCAAGAAGTTTACCTAATTTACTTGTTAAATCATCAGCAATATCAAAATCAAAAAAATTCATATGCTGGTTTGTGGGTCCCAATTCTTCTTTATCAGAAATTAAAATAAAACCTTTATCGATTAAATCATCTACATCAAGAAACCATGGATTTAGTGCAAAACTAGATGGCGAACTATATGGAGACCCTGAAGAATCAGTAGGGTTAAGAGGTAAAAATTGCCAGTATTCAATCTTATGATTGTGGAGCATTTTTATCCACTCTTTTGCCCCTTTCCCAAAAGTTCCGCATACCCTTCCTCCAGGAATAGAGGAAGGGTGCATAAGTATGCCCAGTGATTTTTTTGTAAGAGCTGTTTGTATAGGCATATTTTTTGTATTATATTTGCACTCTTTACAATTAATTTGTTATTCGTTCTATAAATTTAACGATATACAAATTTTTTTTAATTGACAAATATTATTCGAAGTATTTTAGGCTGAACTAAAAATACTTTCTGATCTTTTATTGACTTTATTTAAAAATTCGACCCAAGAGATATAACTTTTGAAAACATCTAGCCATTAACTTTTGCTAAATTCACATAAACGACTACGATGTGTATATAGTTTTACAGTGCTAATTTCGTGACTAGTTTTATCACGGCAGTACAGAATAAAGAATCGAACTTTAATCTAACTAATAGTAGATTAAGGCTTGTAAGCGGAACTACAAATCCTAAATTAACTGAAGAAATTGCATCATACTTAGGGATTAAGAATGTTCCTTTAATATCTAAAAGATTTGCTGATGGAGAACTTTATGTTCAGATTCAGCAATCTATTAGAGGTTGTGATGTATTTTTAATACAGCCTACATGTGCTCCGGTAAACGATAGTCTGATGGAACTTATGATTATGGTTGATGCTTGCAAGAGGGCATCTGCTAGGCAAATAACTGCAGTAATCCCTTATTTTGGATATGCAAGAGCAGATAGAAAAACTTCAGGTAGAGAGTCTATAACTGCAAAACTAACTGCTAATTTATTAGAGAAATCAGGAGTAGATAGAGTCCTTGCTATGGATTTGCATTCAGCTCAAATTCAAGGTTACTTTGATATACCATGTGATCATATTTATGGGTCTCCAGTTTTGATTGATTACTTAGAGACTTTAAACTTAGAGGAAGTTGTTGTTGTCTCTCCTGATGTGGGGGGAGTTGCTAGAGCAAGAGCATTCGCAAAACAAATGAAAGATGCTCCTTTAGCAATAATTGACAAAAGGAGAGCAGCTCATAACGTTGCTGAAAGCTTAACAGTTATTGGAGAGGTAAAAGATAAAACAGCTATTCTTATAGACGATATGATAGACACTGGAGGTACAATTTGTTCTGGTGCGAATTTATTAAAAAAAGAAGGTGCTAAGAGAATATTCGCTTGCGCTTCACATGCGGTGTTTTCTCCGCCTTCTTATGAAAGATTAAGTACTAAAGATTTATTTGAGCAAGTAATAGTGACCAATAGTATACCAGTTGTTATTAAAGATAGTTTTCCTCAGTTAAAGGTTCTATCAGTAGCAAATATGTTAGGAGAAGCTATTTGGAGAATTCATGAAGAAAGTTCAGTTAGCTCAATGTTTAGGTAATATCCTGAATTTACTTCTTTTTATTTTTCTTTTTTAAATCATTAAGCGTTTTTTCAAAACTTTTCTTTATGTCATTAGGTATTTGTTTAGGACAAATTTTAATTGCGCTATTAAGAATCTCTATTTCCCCTATGTAAAGAACATTTTGTGTAGTTAATTTTTCAGAGCCTGCCTCTTGAACTAAATTGCCGTGCCTCGAAAATATAACTTCTGCAAATGTATATGTTGAAACTGTAAGTGCTTTGTTGAAGTCAAAATCTATTTTGTCATTAAGCGATTTACAGAGGTAAGAAGCCCCCATCTGTTTGTACAAAAAAACATCTTGTTGAGAAGCCTGAGGTTTTGCATTTGCAAATAATCTTTTATTAAAAATATTTATTTCGCAAATAGTAAGATAAAAAAGTAAGGGAATATTTATTAAATTAAAAATCTTTTTTATTCGGAAATTAATACCCATTAAAATATAAATTCATTAACTAACATAACATTTTTATTTTTAATTTTTTATTTAAAAAAGTTATTACTTAATAATTTTAATTTCATGATGATTTTCTACTATTTTTAGCTCACTTTTGTTCCATGAATATATAACCCTGAATCTATAATTATCCAAATCTACTAGTCTTGTATGTTCAACAATATACCAATCTTCATAAGAAGATTCAAAAATCATTTCGTGTTCATCAACTTGCTTAATATTTGAAATCCCTTCTTTATTACTCAAATAAAAATTTCCCCTAACAAGTTGGTGTCCTTTTAAAAAAGCATTCATTTCTCCTCGTTCTTTATACTGTGGATTTTCCTTAAAGAAATTATATTTTTTTTCTGGGTACCAGGTAAATTTGTAGTGTGAATCCCATTGAGAATTATTCTTAAGAGCTTCTATATTAATATTCATACATAAATTGTAAGTTTTTTGGGATTCATCAAAAAAATATGTTCTATTAGATTTCCACGATCCTATATTTCTTGAAAACCATCTTTTTAAATTGCTATTTAAACTAATTTCAGGAGAATTATTTTCGCCAAAATTTAGATTTTTTCTTTGATTAACAACAACCATTTATAAATAAGCGATATCTATTTAATAGCTTATTTGTAGAATAAAAATAAATATCTTAAGGTGTTTATAAGGATTAACAGCTTTTCAACACTTCAGGGCAAATCATTTGGATGATAAAAAAGAGCTAAAATTAATATTAGTGGCAGCTAGAAATCAACTTTCTAGTGGTGATATTAAGTCCCTCATAGCTTATTTAGAATCTGATGATTGTGAATTTGAGATATCTCTTCAAATTTCTGAGCCCTCAGAACAGCCAGAATTACTTGAATTACATAGATTAGTTGCTATCCCAGCACTTATTAAGGTCTCACCAGCACCAAAACAAATATTTGCTGGAAGTAATATTTTCTCTCAGTTGCAGAAATGGTTGCCAAGGTGGACACAGGAAGGTCTAACAAAAAATCTGGGGATTAATTTACAACCATCGAAAATTGATTCAATAAGAACTCAAAAAGAATTTCTTCTGGAAGACGAACTTCTTGTTCTTAGACAAGAAAATGAAACATTAACAAAAAGAATAGAATCTCAGGAAAGATTATTAAGGATGGTCGCTCATGAATTAAGAACTCCCTTAACTGCAGCCACCTTGGCTGTTCAAAGTCAAAAACTTGGACAAATAGATATATCAAAACTTCAGGAGGTAATTAAACGACGTTTAGAAGAGATTGAACTTTTATCTCAAGATCTTTTAGAGGTGGGGACAACCAAATGGGAAGCTTTATTTAATCCTCAGAAGATTGACTTAGGTAATATTAGTGCTGAAGTAATTCTTGAATTAGAAAAATTATGGAGATTAAGGAATATCGAAATCGATACCGATATCCCATCTGATCTGCCAAATGTATTCGCAGATCAAAGGAGAATGAGGCAGGTATTTTTAAATTTAATTGAGAATGCAATTAAATTTTCCAATGACTCTGGTTCTATAAAAATTACGATGATTCATAAAACAAATCAATGGGTAGAAATAACAATTTGTGACAAAGGTGCAGGTATTCCTTTGAGTGAACAAAAAAGAATTTTTCTCGATAGAGTTAGACTCCCACAGACTTCTGAAGGTACTTCAGGATTTGGAATAGGGCTTTCTGTATGCAGGAGAATAGTACAAGTCCATGGGGGAAGAATTTGGGTGGTATCTGAAGTTGGTGTTGGTTCATGCTTTCATTTCACAGTCCCCGTGTGGCAAGGACAAAATAAAGAGCAACAATACTTGACGAAGGGATAGGCTTACTCTTAATTTCTTAATAAGCTTAAAAGCTAATTTCCTGGCCCCATCGTCTAGAGGCCTAGGACACCTCCCTTTCACGGAGGCGACAGGGGTTCGAATCCCCTTGGGGCTATTTTTAAAAAAATTTAACTATTTAATTGTTAATTTTGCTTGCCTATCAACGGCTATCAAATTTTCTGACAAGTCTTTTTTTAGTCTTTTTTCTATCATCCCTATGGGCATCCACTGACAACCTTGGACAGTGAGATCATAAATTAATGAATTTTTTGAAGTGTTTTTAATATTTTGAATTTTCCAACTACCTTCAAACCTCCTGAAATCTCCTTTAATCAAATTAAATTTTAAAAGGCCAAGCTCCTTATCTTCAAATAAATCGATAATTACTTCAGCTGAAAATTTCATACCTAGAAAATCCTGAGCTCCAACTTGTTTAAGGTGTACATTATTATTCTTCTGATAAATTTTTTTACTTGAAAGTAAATTTGGTATGTAAAGATTTAGGCGATCATAATCTGTTAAAACATTCCATAAAGAATCAAAACTAGCAGAGGTTGTAAGTTGAGCTGCAAGTCTTCTTGTTCCGCCAGAAAGCTTTTCCATCGTTTGCTCAATTGTTCTGTAATCATTGCTTTTAGAATGATCTACTGATTCATGAGGTTTATTCATAGAATGAATTTTTTAGTTGGAAAAAAAATATTTCTGTGTAACTATACTGATAAAAACAAGAAATACTGAGAAATAAAAATATTTCCATTAAATTATTCCGATCTCAAAACGTAACCATTTTTGTAAAATCACAACAAATTAAACTACAAATTGATAATCTTTTATATAAAGAAAACTAAAAAATGTACTCACAAACAACAGTTATCGTAGGTGGATTAGCTCATATACCAGTAGTAATAGGAGTTTTTTCTTTTATTCAAAAATTTTTTAGTAAAAGAGCCTCAAACTTCCCTCAAGATACAGAACCAAAAAAATCTCCAGTAAAACCTATTGAACAAAAATCAGTCCCTAAACCTGTTCCTGTCGCGAAGGCAGAAACTAATACAGTTGTCAAGAAAAAACATGCTGATGTACCAGTAAATATCTATAGACCAAAAACGCCTTATGAAGGAACAGTAATAGAAAACTACAGTCTTCTTAAAGAAGGAGCTATCGGAAGAGTAAATCATATTACTTTCGATCTCAAAGATAGTGATCCATTCTTAAATTATTTTGAGGGTCAAAGTATTGGCATCATGCCTGCCGGGGAAGATGCTAATGGAAAGCCACATAAATTAAGACTTTACTCAATTGCCAGTACAAGACACGGAGATGATTTTAAAGGGAATACAGTTTCTCTTTGTGTTAGACAACTTCAGTACGAAAAAGATGGAGAAACTATAAATGGTGTTTGTTCCACTTACTTATGCGATATTAAACCTGGAGATAAAGTAAAAATTACAGGTCCTGTAGGTAAAGAAATGCTGCTACCAGATGAAGAAGACGCAAACATAGTTATGTTGGCAACTGGTACTGGAATAGCTCCTATGAGAGCCTATCTAAGAAGAATGTTCGAAGCAACCGAAAAAGAAAAAAATAAATGGAATTTCAAAGGTAAAGCTTGGTTATTTATGGGAGCCCCAAAATCAGCTAACCTTTTATACGAGGAAGATCTTCAACGATATCTCACTGATTTCCCTGATAATTTTAAGTATACAAAAGCTATTAGCCGTGAGCAGCAAAATACAAAAGGAGGAAGAATGTATATTCAAGATAGAGTTTTAGAATCAGCTAACGAGCTTTTCAATTTGATTGAAGATGAGAAGACACACATATATCTTTGTGGATTAAAGGGTATGGAGCCTGGAATAGATGAAGCTATGACAAAGGCGGCCGAAGAAAAAGGCTTGAATTGGTCAGAATTGAGGCCTCAACTAAAAAAAGCAGGTAGATGGCACGTAGAAACCTACTAAATCTTTGATATCTAGATCAAAAATTCACCTACAAATACTTTTTGGTTTAGACACAATGTGTAGCTAATTTAAGAAAAAAAGAGGATTTTAAAAAAAAGAATACTAAAAATATGCCTTCAACTTTAAGTAATCCTCTAAGATTAGGTTTACGGCAGGAAAGAGTCATATCCCCACAATGCTTAGTAATTTTTGGCGCTAGTGGAGACCTTACTCATAGAAAATTAATACCGGCCTTATTTGAACTCTATTTGCAAAGAAGAATACCTAGTGAATTTGGAATAGTTGGTTGTGCGAGAAGACCTTGGACTGATAATGAATTTAGAGAAAAGATGAAAGTAAAGCTTTCCAAGCAAATATCTGGTAAAGAAAGTGAATGGGAACAATTTTCTAATTTCCTATTTTACGAACCAGTTGACTTACAACAAAGTGATCATGTTGTAAGACTCTCTAAAAGACTAAATGAAATTGATAAAACACAAGCCACTCATGGTAATAGAACATTTTATTTATCAGTATCTCCCAACTTCTATGCAAGTGGATGTAAAGCTCTTAAAGCAGCTGGCCTTTTAGATGAACCTAAGAAAAGTCGTATAGTCATTGAAAAACCTTTTGGAAGAGATTACTCAAGTGCGAAAAAATTGAATAAGATCGTTCAAAGTTGTGCTGAAGAGAGTCAGATTTATAGGATTGATCATTATTTAGGTAAAGAGACAGTTCAAAACATTCTTGTTTTGAGGTTTGCTAATACTATTTTTGAACCAATCTGGAACAGAAATTATATATCAAGTGTCCAAATTACATCATCTGAAACAGTTGGTGTTGAAGATAGAGCAGGTTATTACGAAAGCTCTGGTGCTTTAAGAGATATGCTTCAAAATCATATGACTCAAATGCTTGCTGTTACTGCTATGGAACCTCCTGGAAAATTCGAACCAGAAGCAATAAGAAATGAAAAAGCTAAAGTTCTTCAAGCTGCAAAACTTGCTGATGAAAATGAACCACAGAATTGTTGTATAAGAGGTCAATATGGAGAGGGCGGAAACATCTCAAATCGACTCATAGGGTATAGGCAGGAAGAGGGTGTTAATTGTAATAGCACAACAGAAACTTATATCGCGACAAAAGTTTTTGTTGATAACTGGCGTTGGCAAGGAGTACCTTTTTATTTGAGAACAGGGAAAAGACTACCTAAAAGACTTGGAGAAATTGTCTTGACTTTTAAAGACGTTCCTGTTCATTTATTTGAATCAACAATAATAAATCCTGCCCCAAATCAACTTATCCTTAGAATTCAGCCAAATGAAGGAGCTACTTTCAAATTTGAGGTAAAATCTCCTGGTTCTGGAATGAAATCCAGACCTGTTGAGATGGAGTTTTCTTATGATGAATCTTTTGGAGAACCCTCAGATGAAGGTTATGTAAGATTATTAGCTGATGCAATGCTTTCTGACCCAACCTTATTTACTCGAAGTGATGAAGTTGAGGCAGCTTGGAAACTTTATACGCCCTTAATAGAATTGATGGATAATTCTCCTTGGAAGTTACCTATTTATAATTATGAATCTATGACGTGGGGACCTCCCGAGTCTGATCAACTAATTTCAAAAGATAATATGTTCTGGCGCAGACCTTAAAAATGAAACCTCAACTAACACTCCAAACGCCTTTAGAGTTGCCTTTTCAGGAAATTTCTAATTACCTCAATAAATTATGGATTTCAGAAGATAAAGATAATACTGGAGCTAATACTTTTACATTAATGGTTTGGCAGCCTGCTTGGTTAGAACAATGTTTGGTTCAGAAAGGATTATTAAATGGACCAATTACTGGAAATTTAAGTTCAGAGATAATAGAAGTTGCTAAGAAATTTGTATTAGATCAGGGTCTTCCTCTTTCTACTTCCCTTCATGGTGAAGAATTATTGAATGCTTTGAAGGACAACTTATCTATTAAAGACTTTGAAGACTTTAGAGGACAATTTTTTGAATCATCAATAAGTACATTGAATCCTAGAAGACTAATTACTTTAGCGCCAACGTTAAATAAAAATTCAGATATCAAAACTTTTGTATCCGCTTACTGTCCATTAAGTGATAAACCCTCTATGCAACCTATATGTGGGGATTTAGTCGTTATTAGGGGGGGCTCTGCCTCAATATTCAATAAAGGATTAAAAATAATTGATCAATTATCTATCGATGAATTACCTTCTTGGTTGTGGTGGAATGGAAGCTTGGATGAATCCCCCGAAATTTTCGAATATTTTACTAATTATGGTTTAAGGTTAATAATTGACACTGCTCTTGGAACACCTAACAGATGTTTAAAAGTTTTAGATCAATTAAATAATTCAAATAAAGCTATTAATGATTTGAATTGGGTTAGGCTGAAAAATTGGAGGGAATCATTGGCAATGATTTTTGATCCGCCTTCGAGGAGACCAATTTTAGATCATATTACTGATATTGATATCGATATCGCAGGAGATCATATTATTCAAGCTTTGTTTTTGATTTCATGGATAAGCGATAAACTTGGTTGGACTTTTGTAAGAGTTGGAAGTGATGCAGAATCAATAAAAATTGAGTTTGAAAGAATTAATGGCGAAATAATTTCCGCATCAATTAATCCCTTATCTTTAGGAAATCCATGTATTCATTTAGGACAAGTTATTGGATTGAGGTTGATTTCAAAAATTAGTGAAGTTCAAAAAAATAACACTTGTGTAATACTTGGATGTGAATCAGTGGAATGTATGAGACTTGAAGCAGGGGGAATGGCTAATATGGAATTAATAGAACAAGTTGTTCCAAATTCTTTTTCTACTTCAGAGTATGACGTTAGTAAATTATTGGGAAGTAGTAGAGGAAAGACAAGTCCTCTTTTTGAAAATTCTATTAAAATAGCTCTTCAAATATTTAATGGTTTTAATAACTAATAAATGTCTTGTGTAATATCTTCTCCTTCAACTGATAGTGGGAAAACTACATTATCGCTTTTGATATCTTGTTGGGCGTTCTCAAAAGGTATAAAGATACAAACTTTCAAGGTTGGCCCAGATTATCTTGATCAACAACAACTTAGTTCAATTGGCCAACCCATTTGTAGGAATTTAGATATTTTTTTAAGTGGTGAGGAATGGGTTCAAGAATGTTTTTTTAAACATTCTTTGAAATATGAATTCTCATTAATTGAAGGAGCAATGGGTCTATTTGATGGATTAGGGTCAACAACCTATTCCAGCACAGCAAATATCTCTAAACTTCTCAATTCTCCTGTAATTTTTATTGTTAATGCTAGAGGTCAAGTAGCCTCTCTTTTGGCGACTGTTAAAGGATTTAGAGATTTTGATAGTGAGTTGTCAATAGCGGGAATTATATTTAACAACGTTAATTCAGATAGACATAAAAAATTAATCAAAGAAGTTTTTAAAAATGAAGATATCGAAATTCTTGGTTTTTTACCATCTGATTCAAGAATAAGATTAAACAAAGCTAATTTAGGTTTGATATCTCCATTGGATAATGGTGAAGAAATTGATGTTGAATATTTTGCAAAATTTGCAGAAAGAAATCTTGATGTATTTTCTCTTATTAAATTCCTGAAATCTCCTCAAAAGAAAATATTTAGTTCGGTCAGTTTTGAAGAATTTAAAATAGATAAAATTAAACCTATAGCAATTGTAGAAGATAAAATATTTCATTTTCAATACCCTGAAACTAAGGAGTTTCTTCGTGAAATAGGCATACCATTGATTTCATGGAGTATTTATGATGATGAAGAAATACCCAATGAGGCTTGTTCTTTAATTATTCCTGGGGGGTTCCCTGAAAAATATGCTCAACAAATTAGTAATTCTAGAAAAAGTTTGAATTCCTTAAGGAAATTCCGCAAAAATGGATTTATATATGCAGAGTGCGGAGGGATGATGATTTTAGGAGACTTTATAAAAGATGAAAATGGTAATAATCATAAAATGAGTGGCATCCTGCCTTTCATATCAAAAAAAAGTAAACTTTCAGTAGGTTATAGATATATTGAGGGCTTAAAAGATACTCCGATTATTAAACAAAATCAATTGATTAGAGGACATGAATTTCATTATTGGGAAATTGAAAATAATTTATCTGAACTTGAATTAAGAAAAACTAAGCATCAGAAGATACTAGCTTCCCCATGGAAAATTAAATCTTGGAAAACGGAATACAAAAATGAAGGATTTTTCGATGAAAAATTACATGCAAGTTGGATTCACTTACATTTGCCAAGTTCTCCAGAAGTTGCAAAAAACTTTATAGACGCCACCCAAATTAGTTTTTAGGAATTTTAATTTATTATCAAATTTAATATTTTGAGAGGAGAACCTAAAAAAAACATTCCAGGCAAAGTGATTAATGGTCCTAAAAAACTCCCTACAATGACTTCAATTTTTGTGTGACCCAGGGTCTCTTTTAAAAGTAATTCAGATTGAGGGTCAATTTTTTTTGACAGTTTATTGATTTCTGCAGCTTGAATTCCAGCTGATTTTCGAACACCACTAGCGTCGTACATAACTATAAGTGCTACCGCAACTGACAATGCGAATATTGAGCTATCAAATCCCAATTCATAACCAATTCCAGATGTAGCACCAGTTATTAGGGCAGAATGACTTGAAGGCATACCACCTGTCTCGAACATAATTCCAAATCTTATCTCTCCACTTGAGAAGAAATTGAATACAATTTTAAAAAATTGAGCTAATAAGCAGGACAATAGGCTCCAGAAAAGAACTGAATTATTAAAAAAAGAAAAAAACTCAGACATAAATTTAAACTAATTATCTGTCTCTATTTGTAATAAAGTCTGCTAAAGATATTAAATACTTTGCATCTGCACCCCAAGGTTCAATTGCTTTTTTTGCTTTTTCAACTAAATCAAATGCTCTTTTCTTTGACTCCTCCATTCCAAGTAATTTAGGGTATGTAGTTTTATCAGCTATAAGATCTTTCCCGGCAGTTTTACCAAGCTTTTCACTGCTGGAGGTTAAATCAAGAATATCATCTATTATTTGAAAGGCTAAACCAATTCCCTCTGCGTACGTTGTAAGAGCTTGTAATAGTTCTTCATTAGCGCCTGCAATCATCGCGCCTGTTCTTACGCAAGCCTTTAATAAAGCCCCAGTCTTATGGAGATGAATATACTCTAGAGTTTCAAGGTCGACTTCTTTGCCTTCGCATTTTAAATCAACAACTTGTCCTCCTACTAAACCCGGAGCTCCTGCAACCAAGGAAAGTTCACCAATTACATTCAATAATCTAGTTGGATCAACTCCTGGGCTTCTTAAAGAGACCATTTCAAAGGCTCTAGTTAATAAAGCATCGCCTGCGAGAATTGCAATTGCATCTCCATATACTTTATGGTTTGTTGGCCTACCTCTCCTTAAATCATCATTGTCCATAGCAGGCAAATCATCGTGAATCAAAGACATTGTATGAATCATTTCTATTGCTACTGCCGTAGGGACTGCTAAAGAAGGCTCTCCTCCTGCCAATGAACAAGAGGCTAAACATAAAATTGGACGTATTCTTTTCCCTCCAGCTAAAAGAGAATATCTCATTGACTCTCTGAGTATTTCTGGATTTTCAGGGCCTAGGGAGAAATCAAGTGCTTCTTCTACAACTTTTTTTGAGTTTTTAAGGTATTTTTCAAAATCTGAGATGTTATTAATAACGTCAGTCATTTTATACCCTTAAAAATAATTTTTTTCATCTTAGGATCTATGGCAAAAGGTCATTTAGGGTTGATGATAAGCCAAATCTTTTTTGCCAGCTAAAAATAGTATTTACCAGTAACATTGTTACAGTCATTGGTCCAACTCCTCCTGGTACAGGAGTGTATGCAAATACTTTAGGAATAACATCCTCTAATAATACATCGCCACATAATCTGCTTTTATTTTTATCAGAACTTTTTAATCTATGAATTCCAACATCAATAATTACTGCACCTTCTTTTACAAAACTAGAATCAATAAGATTTGGCTTTCCAGCAGCAGCAATTACAATGTCAGCATCTTTACAAACTTTATCTAAATTAATTGTTTTTGAATGAGTCATTGTTACCGTCCCATTCAGGTTTAACAACATTAGCGATAAGGGTTTCCCAACTAGCAAGCTTCTTCCAATAACAACAATTTTTTTTCCTTCAATTTTAATATTTTGGGACTTTAATAAGTTAATAATTCCTGCGGGTGTACATGATCTCATCGCAGACTCATTTTTCACTAACTTGCCTATGTTTGTCTCATTTAATCCATCTACATCTTTGTTTGGATTAATATGACTTATCAATCGATGCTCATCAAACTTTTTTGGAATGGGGAGTTGTAGCAACATTCCATCAATATTCTTATCAAAGTTTAGTTTGTTTATTAATTGTTCAATTTCTTTTTGCTCTACATTATCTTTTAGATGAAAGATAAAGCTCTTTATTCCAACCCTCGCGCATGCTTTTTCCTTGTTATTAACGTAAACACCACTTGCTGGGTCTTCACCTATTCTTATTACAGCAAGACCAGGAGCTCTTTTTGCGATTTTTTTATTAATAAAAATATAGTCGTTTAATCTTTCTTCAATTTCAAGAGATAATTTTTTGCCGT
>CACBFH010000019.1 GCA_902538515.1 uncultured Prochlorococcus sp.
CCAAAAGATGGAGATGCTTATCGCGAACGTGGATATTCAAAAAGTTTTTTAGAAGATGATAAAGACGCTATTGCTGACTATACAAAAGCATTAGCAATCAATCCAGAAGATGGAGTTGCTTATTTTGAACGTGGATACTCAAAAGTAAATTTAAATGATTATGAAGGAGCATTGTTTGACTATAATGAAGGATTAAAAATCAATCCAGAAGATGGAGAAGGTTATATGGGTAGATTTCGCGCTAAATTATTTTCAGGGGATTTTAAAGGTGCAGTTTCTGATAGAAATAAAGCATTTGCAATATTTTCAAAAGATAAATCCCAATTATCAGTTAAAGATATAATTTCTCCAAAAATGCTATCAAAAAGCACACGTATGTGGAAAGCGTTTAATAGATTTGCTGGATTTAATGGTAAGACATATGAAAAACCAATAACATATTATATTCACGACGAAAATTCAAAAAACATTTCTAATGGTCTACCAAAAGCGATGAGGAATTCTTATGAGATTTCAGATGATGAAGAGCGATTCACTGCTGATATTTTTAGTTATATTGACTCAACTATCGACTTAGATTTTGTACGAGTATATTCAAAATCTAAAGCAATGATAAGTATTTATAAAACTGACCCTGATGGTAAAAAAGATGAGAAAGGAGAAACTGGTTCTGGTGTCATGTCAGAACCTCCTCAAGGCGTTAAATACAAACTCGAGATAGCGTGGGCAGAAAGTCCATTGATTTATCCTAAGTTGAAAAATTACCCAACTTTATCTATAGATAATGCTTTTACAATTGCTCATGAGATTGGACATGCATTAGGTTTAGAACATAAAGATCCCGGTTGTTTGCCAGGTTGTAGTAAAAGTTTTGATCCAGATGATACACGCTTTAATAATAAAGATTCGGTTATGTCTTATAACAATTTCTTATATCCAGAAGAGGATAGTTTTTTTACAGAACTAGATATCAATGCATTGAGACAAGTATGGGGCATTGAAAAGGATAATTAATTTATTCATTGAAAATAAAAATGTATTCTCTACAATTAGTTCATATAATTACAACGCAAATTATAAATAATGGAGTTAATCCATTTTTCATATGTTTATTAGGTTATGTTTGCATTGTCTTTGTTGAGAAGTCGTAAAGTATCAGTCTCACTACAATTAGATATATTAATCAAATGTAGTTTGTGATGAAAAAAAGATTCTGCAGAATCCAGTTATAATTTTTTTAATTCGTATGAGCGAAATTATTAAATTAAGTCGATCCACCGTTGAGAAATATTTAAGTTGTCCAAGATGTTGTGTGCTTGATAAAAAATATCAAATAAGACCACCATCATTACCGTTTACCCTAAATATAGCTGTAGATAATTTGTGTAAAAACGAATTTGATTACTATAGAAAAATTGGAGAGCCACATCCTTTATTTATTGAATATGGTATTGATGCTGTTCCTTTCAAACACAAAGATTTAGAACGTTGGAGAAGTAATTTTCAAGGGATAAGATATAAGTCAATTGAGCACAATTATGATTTTGGTGGAGCTGTGGATGATATTTGGCAGAAAAAAAATGGTGATCTTATTATCGTTGATGTAAAAGCAACATCTAGAAATAATTTTGATTGGTCTGAGACCTTTAATAAATACGAATATGCAAAAGCTTACAAGAGACAATTAGAAATGTATCAGTGGTTATTTAAAAAAAACGGTTTTCAAGTTGCTAAAGAAGCTTATCTTTTATATTTCAATGGAAAGAAAAATGAAGAGTTATTTAATAACCAATTAAATTTTGACGTACATCTAATTAGATTAGATTGCTCTACGTTATGGGTAGAAAATAAGATAATTGATACGGTAAATTTATTACGCTCAGATATTTTTCCTAAACCTTCAAAAAATTGTGAATACTGTAATTATTTAAAAAAGCGTTGGCATTTATCAGTAATGTAATACTAATATATAATTTTCTGAAATTTCTGGAAAAATAGAAAATAAAAGATAATCTTTAATTAAGTTATAAATTTGGACTTTTGATCAAATCGAAAACCCCTGAAAGAAAGATTGCTAACCATCTTCAACAGGATGTAGTAAAAATATCTGGTAAAACAATTTTTATTAATCCCTTTTTGTATTGGAGAAGGTTTGACGAGAATACCAATAGATGGTTGCGTGAACTTGGTCAAATGTCAGATGATCAAATTCAACTTAATAGGAGCCGTTTTTATCCAGAAATAGAGTGGAATGATTTAAGTCATGAGCAAAAGCGTATTAAAGATGCAACTGTTGAGATGTTTTTAAAAACTCTTGAATTGATAAATACCTTTCACCCTTATCTTAGTGCTGGCCAGCTATTAGAAATTGAGCGAAAAATGGCCATTATTAAAAAGATTCCTTTTGAAAAGTGGGTTACAAAATCTATTACCAAAAAAGCGAGATTATTAGAAAAAGAAAAAAGAAAATTTCAACGAGAAAGGTTTTTTAGTAGCTGGAGGGAGTGGTTTAGTCTCGAAAATACTCAACAAGCCATTTTGCCATTAATAGTAACGATATTTATCTCATCATTCATTGGATGGTCTCTAGGTATATCAAAGAATAGTTGTAATCCTTATTTTGAACAAAACATAGATCAATTAAATTAATTAATAATTGATATTTCTTTACTATCTGGATTGTTAATATTTTTGAAAAAATAAATTTTTTCTTTAAGATTATATTAAATGTGATAATGACTTTAAATATTGATTTTTTATGAATGAAAATTTGACTTCAAATAATATCGATAATAATGAGTTTAATTTTAATACTGAAGAGATTGATTACGAAGAATTAATCTCTAGACTTGAAGAAATAAAAAAAAGTATTGTTTTATTGGAAAAAAAATTAATTGAATAAATTTAATATTTTTGATAAAAACTAATCCTAATAAAAAACTTATTGCATTGAAGAGACAACCTTTAGTCTTACTTATTTTTTCTTCAATTTCGTTTTTATTGATTTTATTTAGGTTAATTTTTTTACAAATATTGAATTATGAATCTTTTAAAGAAATGTCAGATGATAATAGGATTAGACTTATTGCTTCTCAACCAATACGAGGAAGAATACTGGATAAAAATGGTTATGTTTTAGCAGATAGTAGAATAAAATACTCTTTGATAATAAAGCCTCAATCTGTCAATAAAAGTAATTGGGAAAAACATAAATTAGGTATTTCAGATTTATTGAATATTGATAGTAATGTAATTCAGAAAAAATATTTTGATAGCTTGAAAAAGCAAAAACTTACAGTAACTATTATTGATGATTTAAATGAAGATCAATTAGTAAAATTTAAGGAAAATGAAGATAATTTATTAAGTTTTGAAATAGCGACCAAATTAATTAGAAATTATCCTTATGATTCTGTTGCTGCTCATGTGATTGGCTATACTCAGCCAATCAATGAATCCGAATATAAATTTTTATCCAAGAATGGATATAGATTAAATGATTTAATAGGGAGAACTGGAATTGAATATGTTTATGAAGATTCTATAAGAGGTGAATGGGGTGGAGAAATGGTTGAAGTAAATTCTTTAGGTAAGTTTCAAAGATCTTTGGGTATAAAACCTTCAATACAAGGTAATGATATTAAATTGACAATTGATATGAATTTGCAATTAGTTGCTGAAGAAGTTCTTAAAGACAAAAAAGCTGGTGCGATAATAGTTATGGATCCAAGAGATGGGGCAATAAGAGCGATGGCTAGTAAGCCTACTTTCAATTTAAATTTTTTTTCAAAAGATTTTAAGCCTGAAAAAGAATATAATGAGCTATTTAATTCTCCTGAAAAACCCCTCTTTAATAGAGCATTAAATGCTTACGATCCAGGAAGTGTTTGGAAAATTGTTACTGCGTTAGCTGGCTTAGAAAGTGGCATATATCCAAGTGATACTATGCTAGCTACGAAACCATGCATAAATTATGGGAGTCAATGCTTTAGGGAGCACAATGATTTAGGCTTTGGTGTAATAGGTTATGAAGATGCTTTACGAGTTTCAAGTAATACATTCTTTTATCAAGTGGGATATGGTGTAGGAGTAGATGAAATTCATGAGGTATCTAAAAAGCTCGGTTTTAATTCTTTATCTGGAATTGAAATTTCTGAACAAGAAAATATAGGATTTGTTGCTAGTAGTGAATGGGCTAAAGCAGGCAGAGGATGGGGCAAACCTGGAAGAACTCCTTGGGTTCCAGAAGATATTGCGAGTATGTCGATTGGACAATTTGTTGTTCAAGTTACACCTATTCAGATAGCTAAAGCATATGCTGCAATTGCAAATGGAGGTTATCTAGTTACTCCACATTTGACTAAAAAAGATGAAGAAAATTTATACAAAAAACGTATTAAAATCGACATCGACCCAGCTAATATACAGCTAATCAAACGTGGTTTAAGGAAAGTCGTTGAGTCTGGAACAGGAGTATCAATTAATTATGGAGTTTCAAATTTACCTCCAGTTTCAGGTAAAACTGGAACTGCTGAAGATGGTGAGGGTGGCTCAGATCATGCTTGGTTTGTTTGTTTTACCCCTTCTGAAAAGAGTGAGTTGCTTATAGTAGCTTTCGCACAAAATACTCCTGGTGGGGGATCTGTTCACGCACTTCCTATGGCTAGAGAAATTTTAAAAGTTTGGAATGAGAAAAAATGATATTAATTTAAGTTTTTATAAACTATTAAATTTTTAATTTTTTCATTTGCAAAAGTCTTTGAATTATTTCTTCAACAGTCTTAATATCTATAGGTTTATTATATGAGGATAAAAGTTGTCTACCTAATACTTGACTGCCTAAATGTACCAATTGAATACGTAAGGAAGTAAGTAGTTCTAATCCTATGCCTCCTGAAAATGTTGCAATTGCGATTGGTTGACCATTAAATAAATTCCTGAAGTCATCACCTGAAATAGAAAGCCATGCTATGAAATTAGACAGAATCGGAGGAATTGATCCATTATATTCAGGCGCACAAATAACCCACTTTTCAATTGCAAAAAGCTTTTTTTTGATTTGCTCTATTTCAACTGGAATATTATCTTTATTGTGTATTCTTGGATTAAATAATGGAATATCAAGAGTAGTAAGATCTAAAATTTCAGAACTTATTTTAAGTTCATTACTTTTTTCAAGAAATTTTTCAGAAAGTTCTAGATTTTTACCACAACTAGCCGTAATGATTATTAGATCTTTTGTTTCAGTCATAAATTAGATAAATAAATTTAATAGTTAGCACCTGTTTTGCGGTGATGAACTGCCGTTAGAGTATCGGATTTTAATATATTACCGTGTAGTACTTCGGCGTAAATTACCCAATGATCTCCACATTCCATTCTCTCTTTTACAGAAGCATCTAACCATGCGAGCGATTCAGGAATGATTATTTGTTCATTGGGAGTTAATTCAATATTCATTCCTTCAAATCTATCTTCTCCTGGTGCAAAGGGCTTTGTGAATCTTTTCAAAGGTTCTTTAAAATCTTTTTCACTAAGAATATTTAATGCGAATGAATCTCCTATTTGCAGAAGAGACTCTACCGATCTATCTTTTGCTACTGCAATACTTAACCCAGGCGGAGAAAAACTTGCTTGACTAACCCAAGATGCAAGCATGGCTCCTTTGATATTATTCTCATCTTTGCCTTTAGAGGCCGTCAGAACACAAAGTGAACCAATTACTCTTCCAAGAGCTTGTAGCGTTGGATCCGTTTTGCTTGTAATCATTCCAGTATCTGATTTTCTGGGTTTTTTCTTAGCTTTTTTTATGATTTTTCTTCCAAAGTGAGTTCCTATTTCTTCTAACTCTTTAATCTTTGGTTTATTTGGACTGAATTTAATCCTAATAGGGTCAAAACTAAACTTAAAACCACCGTCTTTTAATTTTGTTTCAAGTAAATCTATAGCTTCGCCGCTCCAGCCAAAACTGCCAAAAATTCCCACTGGCTTATCTCTATTACCCTCTGCTAACAATGTTCCTAGTGCACTAACTATTGGAGTTGGGGCGTGACCACCCAATGTGGGTGAGCCTATTAGATATCCATCAGCATTTTGAATGGATTTCACAAGTACATCATTAGGTGTAAATTCACAATTAATACTTTCAACTTCTACAGAAGTTCTATTTATCCCTTTAGCTAATGCATCGCCTATTGAAGCCGTGTTTCCATATGCACTTGCATATATTAGAGCGATCTTATGATTATTGGTTGAGAGATTCTCTCCCCATTTAATATAGTCATTTAGAAAGCTTTTTAAGCTATATTCGATCGCGGGACCATGTAATGGTGCGATAGTTTTAATATTATAATCTGCAATTTTTTCAGTTATTGATACTACTTGATTAGACATTGGTGCCATCAAGCAATCATAAAAATGTTTTCTATCAACCTCTGTACTAATTTGATTTGTTTCAGACCAATATTTAGTTGCAATATGTGCAGAGAAAATTTTTTCACTAAGAAGGATTTCTTGATTACTTTCATAAATTATCAGGCCACCAGGCCAACGTGCTGTTGGAATAGGAATTAACTCTAGTGAAATGTTATCTAATTCTAAATTAAGTTCTTTTTTGATTATGTTGATTTCAGGTAATTGAATTTCAATAAAGTTTTCTAAGGTAGGATTTCTTTGATTCCAAAGTTCGCTAATAAGTTTATAACCTGGATTAGAGCAAGTAATAGTCGTGTTTTGAAATTTGGTACTTATATTCTTTATCGTTTCAATAATTTGTGGATTAATATGACCAGAAATGAAGTTGATTTTACCTAATTTAAATTGATCGCAAAACTTAGAAATTACTTTATAAAACGACTCTAAATATTGTTTCTCAGGTGGATGAATAATAAAAAGTTCCTCATGACTTCTAATGAAAAAAGTATTAAAAGAGGTTCCTTTTTCAAGGTTAAATTCAAGTTCAAATCTTTCTTTATTTTGGTCTAAAAATCTTACACAAGAAAAATTTTCAGTAATTTCAAATTCTGATAAATTTTGATTTTCTGCGAGTAAGCCTATATTAATATCTGACATTTCAAAGACTTATTTTCTAATAGTGATTAGCAACTTTTCTGTGATGAACTGCTGTCTTACATGATAAGTCAGAAACATTCCCATTTTCAACAATTCCGTAAATTATCCAATGGTCTGGAGTTTCCAGTCTTGAACTGACTTTACAATCTAAAAAGGCGAGTGAATCTGAGAGAACAGGGCCTCCTTCAGCGATAGTGCTAATTACATCCACATCCGCAAATCTATCAGCTCCAGGGGCAAATCTTTTTAAAAAATGTCTGAACATTTTTTGATAGTTATCTTCTCTTAAGATATTCACAACAAAACCTTTCCCTACTTGCATATATGATTCAATAGCTCTATCTTTTGCTACCGCAACTGTAATACCTGGTGGAGAAAAGCTTGCTTGACTAACCCAACTTGCGACCATTGCGCTTTGTCTAAATGTCGAACCTTCCCCTTGACTCGCTGTTACTACATATAATCCTCCACTTAATCTACCTAAAGCTTTATCTAAATTTGAATCAAGGCTCTTCATAGAGGCAATATTCTTTTTTTGATTGATCAATTGACCTAAGTCAGTTCCAGCTTCTTCGAATTGTTGATAAACAATGGGATCTGGAATATTTTTAACTCTTAATGGGGAGAAAGCTTCTTTTTGGCCAAGTTCTCTTAATTT
This sequence comes from uncultured Prochlorococcus sp., assembly GCA_902538515.1. Classification (GTDB taxonomy): domain Bacteria; phylum Cyanobacteriota; class Cyanobacteriia; order PCC-6307; family Cyanobiaceae; genus Prochlorococcus_A. Next base: position 7,730 of record CACBFH010000019.1, read on the forward strand.
ATTTGCTAAGGAATCTATTGGTTCATCATTTCCACCAAATGCATCATAGACAGCAGTAAATTGTTTTGGTTTAAGTGCTGCAAATAAAGTACCGAGAGATTCCTTTAATTCATTATCTGAATCCACTGGCCATGTGGGAATGACTACTGCTTTTGATTCGGAAATTAAACTTGTTAATTCTTGCGGGTCAGAAGATCTTAAATCTATTAATTGAACCTGTGCATCTGCTTTACTTATTCCATGAGATATCGCTTGACTTAGTCGATCACAATAACCATAGTCACTGATATAGCAAACTGACACAAAATCATTACCTTTGCTTTTATTGCTACTCCATTCTAGATATTTCCCTATCCAAAAATTGACCTGATTATGTAGCAAAGGCCCATGACCAACAGCTATTGTTTTTAATTCAGGTAGCTTATCTATTCTTTTAATTGCCTGCAGAACGCTTCTAGCGTTTGGACCCATAAGGCAATCGTAATAAAACCGGAAATCTTCGTATATTTCTTTTTGATCATTGTCAAAAAATTCGTCAGAACAATAATGGAGTCCAAATGCATCGCATGTATAGAGAACATGTGTGCTGTGATCATATGAAAATACGGTATCTGGCCAATGTAAATTTGGTGCACTTATGAATTCAATATTATGTTCTAAACCACTATTAGGATTAGTTCCGAGATTTAAAAATTCTCCACTCTTAATTTCCAGACGCTTAAAGGGAACATGTATTTGGTCTTCGATAAATTTAAGGGCTAATTTTGATCCAACTACTGTGATATTTTGGTTTAATTCTAAAAGATTACCTATTAAACCAGAATGATCAGGTTCTGTATGGCTTGTGATTAAATAGTCAACTTCTTGTGGATTTACCTTTTTCAGCAATTCTTCAAACCATAATTCTTCGAACTTTGCGTGACTAGTATCTATAATTGCTAATTTCTCTCCTTTAATTATAAAACTATTGTAAGTAGTTCCATTTCTTAAACCAAATTCAATATCAAATCTACTCCTATCCCAATCCAAAGATCTTATTGCAAAAGAATCATCAGCAAAGTTTTGAGATTGAACCGTCAACTTGTTATTAGTTTGTGCCAATTTAGAATTACTTGTCTGGGCAGAGGCTATCATAGAGTTATAAGCTTTATAAATTAACTTTAGTTATATAGAATATAAATTCGCGTGATTATTTTTGCGAAATAACCGAAATTACACTTTTCTTAATTTTTAATCTTCTTATTCTGGATAAATGACATCTCAACTAATAAAAAAAATAGTTACCGGAGATGAGATAAGAAATGCTTTTTTAAAATTTTACAGTGAAAAATTACATAAAATCATTCCAAGTGCATCTTTGATTCCAGATGACCCTACGGTTATGCTCACAATTGCTGGAATGCTACCTTTTAAACCTGTTTTTTTAGGTTTAAAAGAAAGACCATCAAAAAGGGCTACATCCAGCCAAAAGTGCATCAGAACAAACGATATAGAAAACGTTGGAGTTACAGCTAGACATCATACTTTTTTTGAAATGCTTGGTAATTTCTCTTTTGGAGATTATTTTAAACGAGAGGCAATTGAATGGGCTTGGGAATTAGTTACTAATATTTATCAACTTTCTGTTGAAAATATAATTGTGAGTGTTTTTCACGAAGACGAAGAGTCTGCAAAAATTTGGAGAGATGAAATTGGGATTCATCCAGATAGGATAGTGAAACTAGGAGAAGAAGATAATTTTTGGTCATCTGGCAAAACAGGTCCATGTGGCCCTTGTTCAGAACTTTATTATGATTTTCATCCTGAAAAGGGTCTGCAGAATATTGATTTAGAAGATGGAGATCGTTTTATTGAATTTTATAATCTTGTTTTTATGCAATATAATCGTGATCCTAATGGAAAATTGACAGATTTAAAGTTTAAAAATATTGATACAGGAATGGGTCTTGAAAGGATGGCTCAAATACTACAAAAAAAGCAAAATAATTATGAGACAGATTTAATTTTTCCTATTATTCAAAAAATTTGTGAAATTGCAAATATTAATTATTTTTCTTCAGATGATAAAAACAAAATTTCTTTAAAAATCATTGGTGATCATACAAGAGCTGTAATTCATTTAATTTCTGATGGAGTAGCAGCAAGTAATCTTGGCAGGGGATATATATTAAGAAGGCTTATTAGAAGAATGGTCAGACATGGCAGATTATTAGGTATAACAAATGAATTTTTACCTCATATTGCTAATGTAGGTATCAATTTAATGCAAAATAATTATCCTGATTTAAAAAATAATAATGATTTAATTTTGAATGAGATAAAAATTGAAGAAATAAGATTTAGGGAAACTCTTGAAAGAGGAGAGAAATTGCTAGATGAGTTAATTTCTTCAGGGCAGAAATTAATTTCTGGTTTTAAAGCTTTTGAACTTTATGATACTTATGGTTTTCCTCTAGAACTTACTGTAGAAATTGCTGAAGAAAATAGTATCAGTGTAGATGTAAAGGGTTTTGAAGAAGAAATGAATGCACAAAAAGAGAGAGCTAAAGCTGCTTCAAGTAATATTGATTTGACATTAGAGGGATCATTAGAGCGAGAAATAGATCTTTTTAACAAAACTGTTTTTAATGGTTATAAATCACTCCTTTCGGAAGCTGAAATACAGGGTATATTCCTGGATTCAACATTAGTTAAGCAAGCAAGTGAAGGTCAGAAAGTTTTAATTGTTCTTGATCAGACAACTTTTTATGGAGAATCTGGAGGGCAAGTTGGTGATATTGGAACGATATTTTCAAAAGATGTAGAGGTCTTGGTTAATAATGTTATGCGAAAGAAAAATGTTTTTTTACATTATGGAACGATCAAAAAAGGAATATTAACTATTGGACAAAAAGTTAAGACTAATGTTAGCTCCTCCAATAGAGCTAAAGCTGCTGCAAATCATACAGCTACTCATTTATTACAATCTGCACTTAAATCAGTTGTTAATGAAAGTGTTGGACAAAAAGGTTCATTAGTAGCTTTTAATAAATTACGATTTGACTTTAATTCCTCTGATCCTATTTCTAAAGATCAAATTTCTAAGATTGAGACTTTAGTAAACTCTTGGATTATGGAAAATCATGTCCTAGAAATAAAAAATATGTCTAAGAGTGAGGCTCTTGAAAAGGGTGCAGTCGCCATGTTTGGAGAAAAATATGATGATGAAGTGCGCGTAGTTAATGTACCAGGAGTTTCGATGGAACTTTGTGGTGGCACACATGTTAAAACTACATCAGAATTAGGTTCTTTCAAAATAATCAGTGAAGAAGGAATCTCAGCTGGAGTCAGAAGAATCGAAGCATTATCAGGCCAATCAGCACTAGACTATTTCAGTGATAGAAATGCTTTAGTAAATCAACTAAGTGATTTGTTAAAAGCAAATCCTAATCAACTTTTTGAAAGGGTTAATAATTTGCAAGCAGAGCTTATAAATAAGAATAAAGAGATACAAAAAATGAAAGATGAAATTGCTTATTTTAAATACTCTTCTATAAAATCATCCTCAGAAATAGTAAATTCTTTTTCAGTTTTAGTAAATCAGCTTGATGGCTTAGATGGGAATTCTTTGCAATCTGCGGCACTTAATTTAACTTCTCATTTGGGAAATAAAGCAATAGTGATTCTTGGGGGAATACCAAATCCAGAAAATAGAAAGTTGTTATTTGTAGTTTCTTTAGGTGATGATGCAGTAAAAATAGGATTGCATGCAGGTAAATTAATTAATGAGATTGCAAGAATTTGTTCGGGAGGTGGAGGAGGAAAGCCTCACTTTGCTCAAGCAGGTGCTAAAGATATTGATAAGTTAAGTGATGCTCTAAATTATGCTAAAAATTATTTGCAAAGAACATTAAATAGTCATTCTGATAAATAACTACTTTTTCTGAGACTAATTTCGATTTGATCCATTAATTTCCTTGCTTCTTCAATAGTTAATTTTTTTTTATCAATTGCTGATTCAGTATTAATTCTTATAGATTCAACCAAAGAAGCTGAACTGAAATCTAATAACTGTAAAATTTCAGATTTACTGTTCTCTTTAATAATATTTTTTACCTTATATGAATCATCTTGATTTATGTCTATATGAACAATGTTTGTACTGCCAAATAAATTGTGCAAGTTTCCTAATGCTTCTTGATAGGCTCCAGTCATAAAAATTCCAATTAGATAATCTTTATCTTTCTCTGGCTTATGTAAATTTAGTAATGATTTAATTTTTCCATCATCAATAAAATTATTTAGTTTCCCATCTGAATCACAAGTTAAATCTGCAAAGTTGCCTTTGCAGAACGGCTCCTCTAAGTGCCTATGTATTGGTACTATTGGAAAAATCTGATTTATTGCCCAGCTATCGGGAATAGATTTAAAGATAGATAAATTTGCATAATAAGTTGATGCAAGAGTTTCTGTAATTTCAGATAAATCAGGGTGATTGATTTCTGAATTATTCAGGTTATTAGAAATTTCTTTTGCGCAAGCCCAAGTAAGTTCTTCGGCATAAGCTCTTTCTGCCAAACTTAAAAATCCTAATCTAAAAGCGACTAAGCAATCTTCTTTAAACTTTTTTGCATCATTCCATAGTTCAATTATTTGAGATAAATTTATTTTTTTATTTTTAAGTTTTTTTAATTCATAGAAAGTTTCGAGGAGATTAGAAATGATTAATGATTGATCTTTTTCATTATTAATTTTTAGTTTAGAGCTAACATGACTTGTTCCTAAGACATTAAAAATTAAAACTGAACAATGACTAATTATTGCTCTTCCACTTTCTGAGATTATGGTTGGATGCTTGATATTATTTAATTCACATGAATCTTTTATGGTTGCAATTACATCGTTAGCATAATTTTGAAGAGAATAATTAGTGGAGGTATTGGACGAGGTTTTAGTTCCATCAAAATCTATCCCTAATCCTCCTCCTACGTCGATATATTGCATTGGGGCTCCTAGTTTGCATAGTTCAACATATATTTGACTAGCTTCTTGTAAAGCGTCTTTGATCACAGCAATATCACTTATTTGACTTCCTATATGAAAATGGAGCAATTTTGTTTCGTTTATAAGATTTGCTTCTTTAAGTTCTTTTATTGTCGACATAATTTCTGGGATTGATAATCCAAATTTGGAATTATCTCCGATAGATTTGCCCCACCTTCCACTACTTTTACTTGATAACTTTGCTCTAATTCCTATCAATGGAGTCGCGTTAAGCTCTTGAACTGCTTGAATAATTCTTTTTACCTCATCTCTTTGTTCAATAACTATTATTGGATTTTTGCCTAGTTTTCTAGCCAAAGTAGCAATTTCAATATATTTTTTATCTTTATATCCGTTACATATCAATAATGAATTTTGGTTTTCAAGAAGTGCAAGGCCAATTAATAGTTCTGATTTACTTCCTACTTCTAAACCAAAATTCCATTGGCTACCAAACTCTATTATCTTTTCCAATATATTTTTTTGTTGATTACATTTGATAGGAAAAACGCCTTGATAAATATTCTCATATTTGTAGGTTTTTATCGCTTTTAAAAAAGCATTATGTAGTTCATTTATTCGATCTTTCAAGATATCGTTAAATCTTATGATTAACGGTGGATTTATTTCTCTACTTTTAAGTTCTTTGACAAGCTTGAAAAGATCGATCTTATTGTCAGATTTTATATCTTTATTGACTGATATATTTCCTTTGGAATTTATAGAGAAATATTTATCTCCCCATTTGTCTATGTTGTAAGTCGAAATACTATCTTTAATAGTCCAAATATTATTTAATTTTTTAGGCTCAAAATTGGTCAATTTATGTCTTAGTGATTAATAAATGTTTTTGAAAATTACTCAAAACAATATCTTTTATTTTAATGATTACTTGCCAAGTTACCACCCAAAAGTTGAATATACATAGAGTGATTATTAATTAAATGACCAAAGAGAGAACGTTTATCGCGATTAAACCAGACGGAGTTCAAAGAGGATATGTTTCTGAGATTATTGGCAGATTTGAAAAAAAAGGATTTAAGTTGGTTGGTTTAAAACAATTAATCCCATCAAAAAATCTTGCCCAAAATCATTATGGAGTACATAAAGAAAGACCTTTTTTTGCCGATTTAGTTGATTTTATTTCAAGCGGTCCAGTTGTTGCCATGGTTTGGGAAGGCGATGGAGTTATTTTGAGTGCTAGAAAATTAATCGGTGCAACAAAGCCACTTGAAGCAGAGCCGGGAACAATTAGAGGAGATCTTGCTGTTGATATTGGGAGGAATATAATTCATGGCTCTGATGGCGAAGAAACAGCAAAATTTGAAATTAATTTATGGTTTAACGAAGAGGAACTATGCGAGTGGGAAACTTCTGATTCGAAATGGCGATCTGAAAATTAAAATTTAAATCTCAAATCTATCTAAACTAAATTTTTCTAAAAAGTTTTTTTCTGTTTCTTTGAGAATTTTATTTTGAACTATTTTTAAAAGAAGATCACTTGTTATTGCAGAAAATAAAACTCCATTTCTGTAATGTCCTGTAGCTATAAAAAGGTTTTCAATTTTTGATTTTCCAATTATTGGTTTCAGATCTGGAGTGCAGGGTCTAAATCCCCACCAATGTTCCATTTGTGGCCAATTAATAGCTTCTGGCAATAAGGAGTGAATACCTTTTTGCAGTTGTTTTATTCCATTAGGGGTATTACCCTGATTGAATTTTGAATCTTTTTCAACTGTCGCTCCAACGATAATAAGTCCATCATCACGAGGAACTAGATAAGTTGTTGGACCAAAAATAACTCTTTTCAAAAAATTTGTTGGACCTTGTATTGATAGCATTTGTCCCTTTACAGGGAAGACTGGAATCTTTTTAAAAATTTTTTTACTCCAAGCACCACTGCAAATTATTGCTTTTTCACAATTAATTTTTTTCAGTTCCCCAGTGGCATATAAAACTGTTGCACCAGTAATTTTGTTTTTTTCTAACGTCAAATCCTTTACTTCGGATCCTTCTTGAAATTCGACTCCATGTAAGGAGCATGCTCTTTCAAGAGCACGCATCAGTCTTCTTCGGTTATCTATTTGACCATCTTGTTCAAAAAGTAAACCATGTTTCCAAATTGAATTAATTCCATTAATTTCTGTTTGAAGATCTTTGTTATTTAAATATTTTCCATATTTATATGTGGGATACTCTTCAAGATCTGCTTTATTTGTAAAAGGAACTACTATGCCACATTTTTTTAAACCGCATTTGATATTACTATCTTGTTCAATATTTTTTATCCACTTTGGAATAAGACTTTGACTTGCTTGGCCAAATTTTAGTAATTCATCTTCGAGCCCTTCGGCATGAGTAGCTAACATTCCAGCAGCAACAAATCCAGCTGATTCATTTCTATTTTTGCTTAAAACTAAAACTTTGAAGTTATTTCTTGAAAATTCATAAGCAACAGATAAACCTACAAGTCCACCGCCAATAATTAATATTGAATTTTTTGTTTCTTGTTTCATTTAATAATTAATATTTTTATTTGTGTTTTGGTCCTCTTTTCCTTTATATCCAATAATATTAATAAAGAGACTTTTTATAATGAACAATTTGGAATCTTGGGAAGCTGTGATTGGTTTGGAAACTCATGTACAGCTTAATACGAAAAGTAAAATATTCACATCTGCGTCAACAGCTTTTGGTGATGCACCTAATACTCATATAGATCCTGTAGTTTGTGGGTTACCAGGAACCCTTCCAGTTTTGAATGAGACTGTTCTTGAGTATGCTGTAAAAACTTCATTAGCATTAAATTTAGATGTTGCAGAACATTGTAAGTTTGATAGAAAACAATATTTTTATCCTGATCTTCCTAAAAATTATCAAATTTCACAATTTGATGAGCCACTAGCTGAAAATGGCTGGTTAGAGGTTGAAATAATTGAAAAGGGTAAAGAACCTTATATCAAAAAAATTGGTATAGAAAGACTACATATGGAAGAAGACGCGGGAAAACTAGTCCATTCAGGTAGTGACAGATTAGCTGGTTCTAAGTATTCTTTAGTTGATTATAATCGTGCAGGAATAGCGCTTTGTGAGATTGTAAGTAAGCCAGATATTAGATCAGGTAAAGAGGCATCTGAATATGCTTCAGAAATTAGAAGAACAGTTAGATATTTAGGAGTATCAGATGGGAATATGCAAGAGGGCTCTTTGCGATGTGATGTCAATATTTCAGTTAGAAAAGGACCTAATGCTCCTTTTGGTACCAAAGTGGAAATAAAGAATATGAATTCATTTTCTGCAATTCAAAAGGCTTGTGATTATGAAATAGCCAGACAAATAGAAGTTTATGAAAATGGAGGAAAAATTTTCCAAGAAACAAGGTTATGGGATGAAGCTAAGCTATTAACAAAAAGTATGAGAATGAAAGAAGGGAGCAGTGACTATAGATATTTTCCTGATCCTGACTTAGGACTAATTGAAATTACAAAAGCCCAAAAAGAAATATGGTTAAAAGAAATGCCAGAATTACCTTCAAAGAAAAGAAATAAATACGTAAGTGAATTTGGGTTATCTTCATATGATGCACGAGTAATTTCTGATGAAATTAACATGGCAAACTTTTTTGAAGAAACAGTAGCTTATGGTGTTGATGCCAAACTAGCTTCAAATTGGGTAACAAGTGATATTGTGGGTTATTCAAAAGCAAATAAACTTAGTTTTAGTGACTTAAAACTTAATCCTGAAAATCTTGCTGAAATGATTAGCATGATTTCAAATAACACTATTAGTGGAAAAATTGCAAAAGAAATTTTACCTGAACTAATTCAAAAAAATATTTCTCCGAAAAAATTAGTTGAAGAAAAAGGGTTAGCTATGATATCCGATTCTTCAAGTATTTTACCAATAATTAATGAACTTATAACTGAATATCCAAATGAAGTTCAAGCATTTAGAGACGGTAAAACCAAATTACTTGGTTTTTTTGTTGGTCAACTAATGAAAAGAACAAAAGGTAAAGCTGACCCTAAACTTGCAAATAAACTTCTTGCAGAACAATTGAATAGCTAAAGCTTTAAAGAAGCTCTCTTATTGTATCAATCCATTTATTTTGATCATCTGAATTATCTAAAATAATGTCTGAAAATTTTCTTTTTTCTTCAAAACTTAATTGAAGATTTATGGATTCCGATGCTTCTTTTTCGCTAATTTTATCTCTTTTGATAAGTCTTTTTTTTTGTATTTCTTTAGGACATTTGACTAACCATATTTCAGTGCAAATATCTTCAAACTTTGCTTCAAATAATAATGGAATAACTAGTACTATAGTTTGATTATTTTTGTATTGACTGCATTCTTCTATCATTTTTTCTTTAATTAATGGGTGAAGTAGTTTTTCAATCCATTCTTTACTTTTTGAATGTTTAAAAATAATTTTCCTTAAAAGTTTTCTGTTTATTGCTTTGTCTGAATTGTTTTTATTATCAATAATTTTATTTCCAAAATAATCTAAAATTTTCTTATATCCATATGTGTTGGGTTTGATTAATTCTTTTGATAAATTATCTGCATCTAATATTGGAATGTTTTTATGTTTTCTAATGTAATTAGTTATGGTTGTCTTCCCACTTGCAATACCTCCTGTTAAACCAATTCTTCTTTGGTTGTTTTTTGATTTTTGAAGAATATCCATATAATTAATAATAATCTAATTACCGGTTTCTTTAGTATTGAAGAGTAGTTAGTATGAATTAAAATATCAAAAAGATTGAGCCAGATAGATTCCAATTGGTCTTTTGTTGATGACAGTAAGGAAACACCCAAGGGGTTTCTGTTTGCTGGGATATCTGCTGGGTTAAAAGCCTCTAATAAAAAAGATTTAGCATTAATACTCGCTCCAGAAGGAAGTATTTTTAGTGGGATGTTTACCCAATCAATAGTTCGCGCTTCATGCGTGGATATTTGTGAGGAAAGAATTAAAAGAGCTTCGGGTTTTGTACGAGCAATACTAATTAATTCTGGTCAAGCGAATGCATGTACAGGAAATCTTGGAATTGAACATTTTCAAATTGCTACAGGAAAGATTGCGGAACTTTTAGGAATAAAAGAGGAAGAAGTTTTAATGTGCTCAACTGGTGTAATTGGTGTTCCAATTCAAATAAATGATTTAATAAAAAATTTACCGAATTTAGTTAGTGATTTAAAGAGAAATAATTTTCAAAATGCAGCAGAGGCAATTTTAACTACTGATTTGACTTTGAAAAAAGTTTTACTTGAGACGACTGTTCAAGGTAGAAAAATAAAAATAGCAGGATTTGCAAAAGGTTCAGGAATGATTTACCCCAATATGGCTACAATGCTTGCTTTTCTTACCTGTGATGCGAGTATTCAAAAAGAAGAATGGACAAAATGATTGCTATCGCGGTTAAAAAATCTTTTAATGCAATATCAGTTGATGGAGAGACAAGCACAAATGATTCTTTTGTTGGAATAAATGCAGGAGAGAAAATTGAAAAATGCTTTTTTCCAATTATCCAAAAAGGGATTGATATTGTATGTCAAAACTTGGCAAAAAATATTGCAAGGGATGGAGAGGGAGCAAATTGTTTATTAGAAGTTATGGTTCAAGGAGCAAAAAATACTGATGATGCAATTATGCTCGCTAAATCTATTTGTAATTCTGCCTTGGTAAAAACTGCGATATATGGTTGTGATCCTAATTGGGGAAGAATTATTTCTGCTGCAGGTAATTCTGGAGTTAAATTCAACTTAAATGACGTTGACTTGTATATAGGAAACGATCAGATTTTGGAAAACGGCAAGTTAAATAAATATGATCCACAAAAAGTCACAGATTATATTAAGTCTAGAATGCAAGGTAGATACTTAGTAGATGATATTGTAAAAATTATGATTAATCTTAATTCTGGCGAATCGAAAGGCACAGCTTGGGGATGCGATCTTTCTAAGAAGTATGTTGAAATAAATAGCGAATATACTACCTAACCCAAATCCATTTCAGCGCAGGAGTTTTGAGAAACTGTGTTTTGTGATACCACTTTTGTAACACTAAATTAACAACGTAAATTATTTAAATTTACCAGAAATCATGAATGAACTGATAATTTCGTTTTCATATAATTTCTCAAATTTTTCCTGAGTCAATGCTTTTAAACTTTTCTCTAATTTTGTATTTAGCGAATAAGCTTTAATGTTATATTTATGTTCATTTTTTGGTGGGCAAGGACCAAAATATTTTTTACTTCTATCACTGTTTTTCCCTGTAATTCCAATGCCAACTTTTCCAAATTTAACTTCTTCTAAATATTTTGTACCAGGAGGAATATCTGACAATATCCAATGTACCCATGTTTTTCCTGCGACTTTCTTTGCATCAGGATCATCCATTATTAGGACGATTGATTCCGCATTTTTAGGAACATTTGAAAAATTTATTGGTATGGATATGTCTTTCCCACCGTTGTATTTACATCCATACTTTTTAGGTATTGTTTCTCCATCTTTAAATGCAGGTGAACTGATCTCAATTGCGAAGGCATTAATGGGTAATAAAGATATCAAAATTAATGATAAAAACTTCAACATAATTAAATTATTTTTATTATTTTTGCATAAATTTGAATATTTAGAAAAGTAATCTAAATGATTTTCATTAGTATGATCCATTAACATCAACTTTTCCCAAATTTTTTGATATTTTTATTAAAGCAGTATCATTAAATTAAAAAGTTGATGTCTTTACATTTTGGATTAGTAGAAGGAATTTCAATACTGCCAAAATACCACTAAATTCAGATAGTAAAACATAGAC
>CACBFH010000020.1 GCA_902538515.1 uncultured Prochlorococcus sp.
GCAATTTTTAATGAATTATCCATATTTTTAGATTCTTCATGATATATAAAAAGTCTTACTAAATAAAAAAGTCCCGAGAACCAAACGATTACACCAATAATGTGCAGTGATTTAAACCAGAGATATGCTTCAGCTGTCAAATTACTAGATTAATTTCTAAATATATATATTTTTAATATAGTTATATTTAACAATATCAAGAAATCTATTTTTCAAAAATTAATTAATATTTATAACTCGTGAAAATATTCATATATATCATTTACTGAATTTTTTCCAAGTCCTTTAACTTTTGATAAATCCTCTTTAGTAGCTATTCTTATTGCGTCTATTGATTTAAAATGCTCAAGCAATTCTCTTATTCTTGAAGGACCTAAACCACTAATTTGGGACAATTGCGATCTATTCATTCTCTTAGATCTTTTGTCTCTATGAAAAGATAATGCAAATCTATGAGCTTCATCTCTTATCCTTCTTAATAGAAGGACTCCTTTTTGATTTTCATCAGTATCAAGAGACTTTGTAAAGCCTGGAATAAATATTTCTTCATTTTTTTTTGCCAATGAACATATAGTAACTTCTTCCTCAAGATTTAATTCTTTTAATGCTTTAATAGCTGCATTTAACTGCCCTTTGCCTCCGTCAATCATTATTAAATCAGGCCAATCTGATAGAAGTTCATTGTCTAATTTGCTATTCGTTTTATCATTTAATATTGAAAAATCACCTCCGCTATTTTTAAATCTTGACCATTTCCTAAACCTTCTATGTATTACTTCATATATCGAGGCAAAATCATCACTATGTCCTATAAAAATGTTTGGATCTTGAATTTTATATTTCCTATAATGCTGTTTAGAAGGAATTCCATCAATAAATACGACTTGTGATGCTACTGGGTCTGTACCTTGAATATGGCTTATATCATAACCTTCAATTCTTTTAGGTTGTTCGCTTAATTCAAGTATTTGGGCAAGATCCTCAATTGATGATTCACTATCTTGTATCCCATTTAATATTCTATCTAATTCTAATTTCGCATTTTTTAAAACCATCTCTACAGTTTCATGTTTTTTATATCTTTTTGGGATTATGATTTTTACTTTCTTTTTCCTTAGATCCGTTAACCAATCCTCTATTGTTGTTTGTTTTGGAAGTTTATATTGAATAAGAATTTCTGAGGGTATTTCTACACCTTCAACATTCATATAATGCTCTTCTAATACTTTTTGTAATATAAGATTCTCATCTTCATTATTTAATTTTTGACTATAACCAATTCTCCCAATAAGCTTACCAGATCTCATTTGGAAAATTTGTATACTTGCTACATTTTTTTCTGAAACAATTCCAAAGATATCTCTATTAATTGAAGAATCTGGTATTGATATTTTTTGTGATTCAGTTAATAATTTTAAACCTGAAATTTGGTCCCTTATTTTTGCTGCATTTTCATAATCTAAATCATTTGAAAATTGCAGCATTTTTTTTTGTAAAAATATTTCTAAGTCATCATTCCTTCCCTGAAATATCATAGATACTTGTTTCATTATTTTTTTATAATCTTCAGATGATATTACTTCTTGGCAAACACCTGGACATCTACCTATTGAATAATTCAGGCAAGTTCTATCTTTATAGACTGGCCTTGGCCTTTGTCTAAGTGGAAATATTTTTTTTATGGTAAATAATGTTCTCCTTAATAATCCGACATCTACATAAGGTCCATAATATCTATCTAAATTATTCCTATTTCTTCTTCTTCTTGTAATAAATATTCGAGGATATTTTTCACTCCAAGTTATACAAAGATATGGATATTTCTTATCATCCTTTAAAAGAATATTAAAGTATGGTTTATTTGTTTTTATTAAATTTGACTCTAAGTTTAGTGCCTCATATTCACTATCTGTGACTATGATTTCTATTTCTGTTATTTGACGTACCATCAAACTTAATCTTGGAGTTAAATCTGAAAAATTATTGAAATAACTACTTACTCTACTGCGTAGTTTTTTAGACTTACCAATATAAAGTAAATTATTATCTATATCTTTAAAAAGATAGCAACCAGATGACTTTGGAATTTCGGATAATCTTGATTTTAATAACTCCTTATTATTAATTAATTTATATTCAATTTTAAAATTATATTTGTTATCTAATGTTTCTATATAGGAATTACTCATTTATGATAATTAACCTCCATAATTCCAGCCAGTTGATGATAAATTTAGTGAGTCAACATCATTATTCAAATAAGCAGATTGAACATCTCCTACAAAAACAGTATGGTCTCCATGAAAAACACTTCCAATTACATTACATTCAACTCCACCAACACTATCAACTAAAATAGGCAATCCAAGTTCACCTAAATTAAATTCAACAGATTCAAATCTGCCTCCTAAAGCTTTTTGGGGTTTAAAAAAAACAGCTGCTAGATCCTTTTGATTACTTTTGAGCACATTTAATGAGAACTTATTCGTAGACTTTATTATTTCATGACTAGAACCTTCTGCTCTAACAGCCATAACTACTAATGGGGGAGTGAAGGAACCTTGAGTAACCCAACTAGCAGTAAATCCATTCACTTCATTTTTATCTTCGTCTCTAACTCCACAAATGAATAATCCGTGAGGTATTTTTCTTAATAAGATTTTTTTTGCTTCTAGATTTAATGTCATAATTGATATATCTAATAAACTTATTTTAACTAAATTTCTTATTCGATCATAATAAATTCATGAAAATTCTTTATCCTGGTACATTTGATCCCTTAACAAACGGGCATGTTGATTTAATAGAAAGGGCTGAAAAAATATTTGGCAATTTAGTAGTTGCTGTTTTAGAAAACACTACTAAAACACCAACATTTAATATACAAAGAAGAATTTTACAAATAAAAAATTCTCTTTCTCATTTACCTAATATTGAAGTTATTTCTTATTCAGGACTTACTGTTGATTGTGCAAATGATCTAAAAGCTAATCTTATTTTAAGAGGCTTAAGAGCAATGAGTGATTTTGAGTATGAACTCCAGATTGCTCATACAAATAAATCTCTTAATATTGAAATTGAAACTATATTTTTATCAACCAATACAAATTATAGTTTTCTTAGTAGTTCATTAGTAAAAGAAGTTGCAAAATTTGGAGGTGAAATTAATCATATGGTACCCCCCTCAGTTGAAAGGGATTTAAAAGAATATTTTAAATAATATTTTTATTAACAAGATTTCAAGTAATAAAGATCACGTAATAATTTAAATGTTTTTTCTTTGTCAATATTATTAGAATTTTGGATAATGCTTATAATAATTGGCTTTTCATTTTTGTATAAAAAGCCAGATAATGCAAAGACATTTGAAAGAGTCCCAGTTTTGCCAAAAAACTTTCCAGATAATTCACTATTTACAAATCTTTTAGCTAATGTTCCTCTTACTCCCGTAATTGAAAGTGTAGATTGATAAGCTTTAAAATCATTAAAATATCTCATTTTATCTAAAAACAATACAACTAACTTTGTTGTAATTTTATTTTTTCTAGACAATCCACTAGCATCTGCAAAGTATGAATTAGTGACTGGGAGACCTTTATTTTCAAGCCATATTTTCAATTTTATATAGTCATTATCGTTCCATGTATTTGAGGCATTTTTAAAGAGAGATTCAGCTGTAAAATTATGGCTTTCAGAATTTGTTAGAGTTAATAATGAAAGAATTGGAGTTGAATATATTTTTTTTATCTCTTTAATATTTTTTAAATAAAATGTTTTTTCTGAGTCAAAAAAATCTATATTTATTTTAGAATTTGGAAATTTATTTTTTAAATAGTTATTAATAAAATTTTTTAATGCAAAAATATCATCATATTTATTGTAATTACTTTCTATTGCAAGAGATGTAATTGGAGATCCATATTCGTAAAGTTTATCAGTATTAGTCCAACCATTAGGCCAATATAATTTTGAATCAATTTCTACAATATTAAAGTTAATAATTTTATTTTCTTTAACATTTGAAATTAATTCGATTATATTTTCATAATTCAGATCTGGATCACCTTGACCGTACAAAAAATAATCGTTTTTATTTTTTTTTAATAAGGAAGTTTTTAAATTATTATTTAATTTATATTTACTTAAAACATAAGCTGATGAGAATAATTTTTGATTAGATGCTGGCAACCTTGGAACATCCTCATTGTAGGAACTTATTATTTCCCCTTTATTATTAATAATTGATACACTAAATGAATCATCAAGAGTTTGATTCAATAAAGCATCATAAGTAGGACATCTTTTGTTTTTAGTAATTATTCCGGGGAAATTAAAATAAATACTATTTAAAATAGTTATTTTCTGATTTGCCAGTAAATATCTTATTAAGAAAGGAGATTTTACTAATAAAAGAACAATTAAGAAAAATGAATAAATTTTTTTTATCACATTCAATCTATAAATTTACAAAAATAGATTCATTGTCGGGTTTAATTTCAAATTCTTTTTTAAAATAATATTTTTTGTTTTCTTCTTTGAAAAGCAACCAGTTATTTGGATAAATATGCATTAGAGCAGCTTTATTTAAAGGCTGAAGAAAATAAATATTTTTCCAAGTTTTGACAAAGTTTTTACGTCGCTCTCTAATAACACTTCCTATACCAATATTGGAATCTTCAAATTTTGGATTTAATGAATAATGCGTTCCTTGATAATTATCAGACATTGGTTCAAATGAATCGAAATCATATGGCTGAGGTAGTATCGATATCATTGCACTATCAATATTATTTATATTATTTGATTCATTAAATGATTTAAAAGTAAAGATTTTATCTTTGATATCTGGATAGTCTCTTTGAGCCAAAGCCACAGCACCTTGATCAGCAAATGTTATGAAAACATTATTATTTTTAGACAATATCTTATAGATAGTTATTCCAATTCTGTTAAACTTTAACCCTTCAAAATTAAATTCTATAGTAAATCTTTTATTTGAATCTAATAAACTTGGAATAATTGCATCCTCCATATTATGAAGAGATTCATTTAAATCTTTTGGTAGTCTGTAATTTGTTTCCATTAAAATTTTTCAATACATATTTGAATAAGTTCTAAAAATTTATCTATTTCTGACTTATTGTTTATTGAACCTAAAGTAACACGGATATTTGAATATAGTTCATCATCTTTTAAACCAATATTTTTAAGTGTTGAGCTAGGTTTTCCAGATGAGCTTGAACAAGCGCTTCCACTGCTTATGGCTATTCTATTTTCTGACATGAAATTAACAATCTTATAGGCCCTTATAGGCTCAAATAGTTTATTTAATAGTAAGAACGAAATATGATTGGGAAGTCTATGGATAATACTACCCGTAATCTTTATATGATTATTATCCTTAATTTTTTGAAAAAAATAATTTTTAAGTTTATCAACATTATTTGAAGGAAATTCAGTTATGTAATCATATAATTTTATTTTTCCTTTAATATTCTTTAATGATTCATACATTCCAGCGATTAATGGCAAAGCTTGTGTTCCTTGTCTAATTGAAAATTCCTGAGTAAGTGATATGTCTTTATTTTTTAAAATTTGTCTAGACTTTTCTCTTGTTAAAAGAATACCAATACCTTTTGGACCTCCAAATTTATGAGCAGATAAACTTAAAAAATCACATTTAAGTTCTTTCCAACTGAATATTCCATTGCTTAATATTTGAGTTCCATCTAAATGAAACATTATATTTAATTCTTTACATTTGGAACCTATAAATTGAACAGGTTGTATTGTACCAATTTCACTTTGTCCCCAAATAATTGATAAAAGTTTAATTTCATTGGTTAAAATTTTATCGATATTAGAAATATTTAAAATCCCATCATTATTTACAGTCCATTCGTAAATATCCCAATTTTGCTTTCTTAGTTTGTTAGCACTAATAGTCGTTGCTTGATGTTCAACATTCGAAATAACAACTCTACCATTTTTAAATTTCTCATAAATATTATTAAATACAATATTTGTTGATTCCGAAGAACCAGATGTAAAAATTATATCTTCTGGATCTGCTTCAAATATATAAGCAATTTTAGATCTAATTTTTTCAAGATATGTAGAGCATTTTATCCCTAGCTCATATGTAGATGAAGGGTTATACCAATAATTTCTATAAGTTGAATTTATTATATTTAAAACATTCTCAGATAATGGAGTTGTGGATGCATTATCTAAATAGATAAAATTATTTTCCATTAATTTACTAATATTGATCCTGAGAAAACTTTTTTAGCATTACCGGTCATCATGACTTCACAATCGTCTTTTGACCAATCAATTTTAAGATTACCGCCTGGTAATGATACTATAGTTTGTGAATTACAAAGACCTAATTTATAAGCTGCTACATGAACAGCACAGGCACCTGTTCCACAGGCTAATGTTGGTCCTGCACCTCTTTCCCATACTTTTACTTTGATATTATCTCTATTAAAGATTTGACAAAAATGCACATTAGTTTTTTCTGGAAATAATTCATTTTTTTCAAATATAGGCCCAAGTCTGGAAAGAACAATTGAATCTATGTCTTGTATAAAGAATATTAAATGAGGATTTCCCATTCCTATGGCATAACCTATATTATGAAAATTTTTCTCAATAAATTCATGTGAAGGAATTGAATTGATTTTTTTTTCAATTGTTGTTGGAATATTTTGACTTTCAAAAATTGGAACTCCCATTTTTACTGTAATTTCATCATTTATATATTTTGCAATTTTTAAACCTGCTTTAGTCTCAATTTTATATTCTATATTTTTATTATTCATTGAATCATTTAAATGGAGATACTCAACTAAACACCTAATTCCGTTTCCACACATTTGTGCTTCAGAACCATCAGAATTAAAGATTATCATTTTTGCATAATTATCTTCATTAGGTTCTTCTATAAAAATCACACCATCTGCTCCAATACCAAATTGCCTATTGCAAATTTTTTTTATATCAAATATTTTATTTGCCTTGTAATTTTTAAATAAATCATTTCCTCTAGAATCGATTACTACGAAATCATTTCCGTTACCTTGATATTTTTCAAAAGTTATATTTTTCATTTGTAGATCATATATTTAAATTTTAATTATAAATTATTCCTTTTAACAATCTATTTCTATTTTATACAATGGATATTAAAATAATAATTTAACAAATAAAAATTAAGTGATTTCTTCCGATAAACAATATGAGGCTGATACCAATTTATATAATCCATCTGAAATAGAAAAAAAATGGCAGTCAATATGGACAGAAAAAAATTTATACAAAACCGATGAATTAACTGAGAATAGCGATAAATTTTATGCCTTATCAATGTTTCCCTACCCTTCAGGTAATCTTCATATGGGACATGTTAGGAATTATGTTATTACAGACTTAATAGCTCGCTTCCAAAGGTTTAACGGTAAATCTGTCTTACATCCAATGGGTTGGGACGCTTTTGGTTTGCCTGCTGAGAATGCTGCTATTGAAAGAGGAATTAGTCCAAGTGTCTGGACAAAAAAAAATATTTCTCATATGAAGTCACAATTAATGCTTTTGGGACTATCAGTCGATTGGGATAGGGAATTTGCAACTTGTGATGAGAATTATTATATTTGGACACAATATCTATTTTTAGAGTTATACAAGGCAGGTCTTGTATATCAAAAGGAATCAGAAGTTAATTGGGATCCTGTAGATAATACAGTCTTAGCAAATGAACAAGTTGACTCAGAGGGTAAATCTTGGAGATCTGGTGCATTAGTTGAAAAAAAATTATTAAAGCAATGGTTTTTAAGGATTACAAATTATGCTGATGAGTTATTGAAGGATTTAGAAAAATTAGATAACTGGCCAGAAAGAGTAAAAATAATGCAAGATAATTGGATTGGAAAGTCAATTGGTACAAATATTAATTTCAATATCAATACCCATCCAGAAAAGAAAATAACTGTATTCACAACAAGACCAGATACTTTATTTGGAGTTACTTATTTAGCAATTTCTGTGAATCATTCATTAATTAAAAATATTTCTGATAAAGAAACCATACAAAATATAGAAAATCTTAAACAATATTTGAATAATAATAAAAATAATGAACTTGAAAAGATTGGAATCAAAACTAGCTTAATAGCAATAAATCCAGTTAATTCTGAAGCTATTCCTATTTGGGTTGCAAGTTATGTTCTCGATGAATACGGTACTGGCGCTGTTATGGGCGTGCCTGCTCATGATCAAAGAGATTTTGAATTTGCAAAGAAAAATAATATTGATATTAAACAGGTCATAATAGAGGATAAAAGTGAACAAACTAAAGAGCTTGATGAAGCTTATGTGCAAAATGGATATCTTATTAATTCAACTCAATACAATGGTATAGCAAATACTATTGCTAAATTAAAAATTTCAGAGGAGGGAGTAAATAATGGATGGGCGGAAAATAAGATTCAATATCGTTTAAGAGATTGGTTAATATCTAGACAAAGATATTGGGGATGTCCGATTCCCATCGTTAATTGCAAAAAATGTGGATCTGTCCCATTAAACCAATCGGAATTACCTGTTGTGTTACCAAAAGATATAGATATCTCGGCTAACAAGATTAATGCTTTAGGTGATAATAATAATTGGATAAATACAACATGTCCAAAATGTGGAATAGCGGCAAAAAAAGAAACTGATACTATGGACACTTTTATGTGTTCATCATGGTATTTTTTAAGATATCCATCCTCAAAATGTTCAAATAAGCCATTTGAAAAGATTGAAATTAATAACTGGTTGCCTGTAGATCAATATGTTGGAGGAGTAGAGCATGCAATATTGCATTTGTTATATGCAAGATTTTTCACTAAAGCTTTGCGGGATAATGAACTATTTGAAATTGATGAACCATTTAAAAAACTATTAACGCAAGGAATGGTTCAGGCCGCAGCCTATAAAAACAATAAAACGGGTAAATATGTACCTCCTTCCGATATTAGGGACTTATTAAATCCAACAGATCCAATTGACAATACCAAACTCGAAGTTCTTTACGAGAAGATGTCTAAGTCAAAATATAATGGAATAGACCCTGAATCAGTAATTAAAAAATATGGAGCAGATACAGCAAGAATGTTTATATTATTTAAAGCACCGCCAGAAAAAGATTTGGAATGGGGAGATACAGATGTTGAAGGTCAATTTAGATTTTTAAGCAGGATTTGGAAGCTTTATATAAATTTTGCAAAAGATATAAATAGTAAATCTAATTCCTATCCAGATAAAGAAAAAAGTTTAATAAAGTCAATGAATATAGCTATAAAAGAAATTTCAAATGACATATTAAATAACCAATTTAATACAGCGATTTCAGAACTTATGAAGTTTTATAATTCATTATCAAATTACATTAATGATGTAAACAATAATTTAAAATTTGATGCTTTAAAAACATTTTGTATATTGTTGGCTCCATTTGCACCTCATATTGCAGAAGAAATATGGCATCTTATAGGATTTAAAAATTCTGTGCATTTAGAAAACTGGCCTTCATTTAATGCCGAGGCATTAAAGGAAGATTCATATGAACTAGTAATACAAGTGAACGGAAAAGTTAGAGACAAAGTA
This sequence comes from uncultured Prochlorococcus sp., assembly GCA_902538515.1. GTDB lineage: Bacteria > Cyanobacteriota > Cyanobacteriia > PCC-6307 > Cyanobiaceae > Prochlorococcus_A. Next base: position 9,655 of record CACBFH010000020.1, read on the forward strand.
AATATTATTAATGATATGAGTGAAGATCAAATTAAAGAATTGACTCTTAAAAGACCTAACATATTAAAATGGACTCAAGATATTGAAATAAGAAAAATAATTATCGTTAAAGGAAAAATTATGAACATTGTTGTTTAAGAATTTATTTTTTGAATAACTAATGAATTTGGATTTGACCAATCGCCTTTAACTAAATAATTATCATTACCGAAACATATTTCACGGAGTATGAAAAATATAGGTTCACTTACTGAATTTTCAATTAATGATGTTATGTCATTTATAGAATATTCGCCACCTTCGTCTAATAAATTACTTACTTTTTGTTGATACTGAATTATATTTGCGGCTGCTTTTTTTCCAGCTTCAACTCCAGGTTGATCATATGCATTTATATTTACCAATTCAGCGTAGAAGGAAACAGCCCTCTCAAATAAAGCGATTAAGGCACCTAGTGAAAAACAATTTAACTTTTCTAACGTGATAGTGATACTTTGTCTTTTTTCACTAGAGAGTGCTGATCTGGTTCCTTGCAAAAAACCAGAAAGATATTCTTTAGGATTCTCTTTTTCATCAAAAATATTAGTAGATGGAGAATCTAATAATTCAATAAAAATACAAAAGAAATTATCAATACCATCTCTCAGTTGCTGAACATAAGCATGTTGATCTGTAGATCCTTTATTACCAAAAACGGAAATACCTTGATTAACTAACTCTCCATTCCTATTAAATTTCTTACCTAATGATTCCATTACTAATTGCTGAAGATATTTACTAAATACCTGTAACCTATCTCTATAAGGTAATACGACCATATCTCTCTTCCCAACTCCATCCCCAGTTAAATACCATGCAGATGATAATAATGCTGCAGGATTATTTTTAAAATCACTTGTTCGTGTTGCTTCATCCATTAATGATGCACCTCTAATAAATTCAAATATATTTTCATTAATAAGAGCTAATGGGAGTAATCCCACAGAGCTTGTAATACTAGTTCTTCCTCCAACCCAATCTTGTAAATTAAATATTTTTAACCAATTTTCAGAAGTAGCCTTTTTAAATAACTTACTATCTTTCATTGTTATAGCTATAGCATTGGAATTCCATTCAAGAGAATTGTTTTCGCAATGACTTTTAATAATTTCCATAGCAATTCTAGGTTCAGGCGTACCACCTGATTTGCTTACTACTACAAATAATGTTGTGGATAATTTTTCAGATAACTCTTCTAACTTTTCGCTAATTAAAAAAGGATCAACATTATCGATATAGGAAAAATTTAAGCCTTTAGAGCACTTTTGCAAAGACTCTGTAATAAGTAATGGGCCTAATCCACTTCCACCGATTCCTATCCATAGAACATCAGTATAGTTCTGATTATAATTATTTTTAATATCTCCATTTAAAATTTGTTTTCCAAATTCAGAGATTGCATTAATATCTGCACTAATCTCCTCTCCTATTTTTGAAGATGGAGAAATTGACGGATTTCTAAGCCAATAATGACCAACTTGTCTATTCTCATCAATATTTGAGAATGCACCATCTTCTAATTCTTTTATTGATGAAAATACATCTATAAATTTCTCTTCTAAATTTTTTATCTCTTTACTAGTGAAATTAATTTTACTTATGTCTAACCAAATATTTAACTTTTTATCAAACCAAAGATAATTACAAAATTTATCCCAAGAATTTAATTCTCCATTCATTTTATATATTTGTTTCCTTTATTTATTATTTAATTATATCTACATGAATAGTATATAAATTTGAATCATTTAAATTTGTTTAAATTTTTATCTTCAAATAAATATGTTTTTGAATATAAATATTTAGACTAGAGGGTTTTATTTATTTCATATGAAATTATCATTGAATAAAAAAAACTTTGGATAAATCATTTAATTACATAATTTCGCCTGAGATATCTGAATTTAGAAGATTTTCCCCAAAATTAAGGATAGGTGTACTTGCCTCTGGGAATGGAACGAACTTTCAGGAGTTAATTAATCTCTCAGAAAAAGGTGAATTAGATATAGATATAAAAGTTCTAATTACTAATAAAGAAGATGCAGGTTGTATAAAAAGAGCTGAAAATGGTGAAATACCTTTTAAAATAATAAGAAGTAAGGACTTTGCGCAAAAAGAGTTTTTTGAATTAGAAATTATAAATACTTTAAACAATTTCGATGTTGAACTAGTCGTAATGGCTGGCTGGATGAAAATTGTTACTCCATTTTTTATTACTAAATTTAAAAATAAAATTATAAATATTCACCCATCATTACTTCCTGCATATAAGGGTAGCTCTGCAATAAATGACTCTATACTAAATGGTTCAAAAATCACTGGATGTTCAGTACATTTTGTTGATGAGGAAGTAGATAGTGGATCATTGATAATACAAGCTGCATTATCAATTAGAGATGATGATGATATTGAATCACTTTCAGAAAAAATACATATGCTTGAGCATAAAATATTACCTCATTCAATCTCTCATGCTGGTTTTCTTATAAGAAGTAATTCTATGGAAAATTATTAGTTAACTCAAGACCTTCATCCATTGATAATCCACTCATAATATTTAAATTTTGAATTGCTTGCCCTGTCTGTCCTTTTAATAAATTATCAATTACAGATAAGATAATAATTCTTCCATTTCGAATATCAACTTTAACAGAAAGGAAAATTTGGTTTGTATTTTTAACCCATTTTGTTGATGGGAATGTATCTACAGGTAAGACTTTAATATTTTTAAAATTTCTATAATAATTATCTAAAAGAATTCTGCAATCATCAGAAGTTAATCCAGGATCTCTTAATCTCCCATATATAGTCGAATGCATACCCCTTGAAATTGGAAGCAAATGAGGAGTAAAAAGCAGCTCAATTTTATTACCAGAAATTAAAGATGCTACTTGCTCGATCTCTGAGGTATGTCTATGGTTTATCAATCCATATGCTGATAGACCTTCTCCACATTCAGATAAGAGTAGCTTTTGGTTCGGTTCTCGACCTCCTCCAGAGGTTCCGCTTTTAGAATCAATTACTATGCCTTCATTTTCAATAATTCCTTGTGAAAGATAGGGAGCTAGTGGAATAAGAGCAGATGTTGGATAACATCCTGGACATGCAATTAATCTTCCTTTTGAAATAGCTTCTTTATTTATTTCAGGAAGGCCGTAGACTGCTTCTTTACATAAATCATCATCATTTCTTTTATAAATAGAAGCTTCTTTGGTGTATACTTTTTTCCATTCATCTAAGGATTTATACCTGTAATCAGCTGATAAATCAATAACTTTAACTCCTCTTTCTAATAATTTTCTTGTTAATTTTGAAGAAATGCCATTTGGTAAGCAAAGCAAAGCAACTTCAGAATTTTTCGAAATATTATCTACTGAAATTTCTTCAATACATGGATCATTATCTAGATAAATAAAAGGAAAATTATCGTTCCACTTTGATCCAGATGTTTTATTACCTCCTAAAAATGAAATTTTGTAGTTTTTATTTTTCTTTAAAAGATTTACTGCTTGAATACCGCCGTAACCTGTAGCACCTACAATTGCAACATTCATTTTTTTGAATTGGCAGAATTTGAGATAGGATTATAAAGTGTTGAATTTAAGGTAACTAAAACACTTTTTTTCTATATTGATAGGAATAATGAAAGAAACAAGTCCCAAATCAAATAATGGAACAATTTTGGATATAAATGAATCTTTTAAAATTGAATTTGATCCTATAAGCGATGCGTTAGCAGCTATAAGAAATGGTGAATGCATAATTGTTGTAGATGATGAGAGAAGAGAAAATGAAGGCGATTTAATATGTGCGGCTCAGTTTGCAACTCCACAGCAAATTAATTTTATGGCTACTGAAGGACGTGGTCTAATATGCCTAGCTATGCAAGGCGAAAAACTTGACTCTTTAGATTTACCATTAATGGTAGATAGAAATACAGATGAAAATCAAACAGCTTTTACTATATCCATTGATGCCGGACCTGAAAATAATGTTACTACTGGAATTTCCGCTGAAGACAGAGCAAAAACAATTCAAGTTGCTATAAACCCAAATACAAAACCTGATGATTTAAGAAGGCCAGGACATATTTTTCCATTAAGAGCAAAAAAAGGTGGGGTATTAAAAAGGGCAGGTCATACTGAAGCGGCAGTAGATATTGCGGCAATGTCAGGTCTTTATCCCGCTGGAGTGATTTGTGAAATACAAAATCCTGATGGTTCCATGTCAAGACTTCCACAACTTAAAGAGTATGCAAAACAATGGGGAATGAAATTAATCTCTATAGCTGATTTAATTAGTTATCGTTTTCAAACTGAGAGATTTGTATTTAGAAAATCTGATGCGGTACTTCCAAGTATTTTTGGTAATTTCAAAGCTTATGGATATGTTAATGAACTTGATGGTTCAGAGCACGTTGCATTAGTCAAACAAAAATCATCCAAATTAAGCGAACCTGTACTAGTAAGAATGCATTCAGAGTGCTTAACTGGCGATGCTTTTGGATCTTTACGTTGTGATTGTAGACCCCAGTTAGAGGCTGCATTATCAAGGATAGAAAAGGAGGAAGAAGGAGTTGTTGTTTACTTGAGACAAGAAGGTAGAGGTATTGGTCTTATAAATAAATTAAAGGCTTATAGTTTACAGGATGGTGGATTAGACACTGTAGAAGCTAATGAAAAATTAGGTTTTCCAGCTGATCTAAGAAATTATGGAGTTGGAGCACAGATATTAACCGATCTAGGGATAAAAAAACTAAAATTACTTACAAACAATCCTAGAAAGATTGCTGGATTAGGCGGTTATGGAATAGAAGTTATTGAGAGAGTTCCATTGGTTATTTGTCCAAACGATAATAATGCAGAATATTTGAGTGTAAAAAAAACCAAGTTAGGCCATATGATTGATGAAGATAATTCTAATTCAAGGAATATCGATCCATTTATATCAATTTTTCTTGACGGAAAATATAAATCTATTGATCTAGTTCCATTAAAAAATGACGTTATTAAATTCTGTAGTTATAAGAACATTAATATCAAACTAGAAAGTACTCCAAGACTTTTGGCTTTTTGGAATCGACCAAAACTAGTTTGGAGAATTTTGCATGATCAGAATAGAACTAATTCCAACATTACCGATGAAGAAATTAAGAATATAGAATTATTTATTCAGTTTTTATCTAATTATGAAAATAGTACAAAGATTGGAATTATTGTTTCTAGAAACATTGAACAGGCATTACACCCAAAAAATAGCATCAAATTAATCAATACTAAATTTGCTATTAATAATGAAATCTTTTATTCATCTACAAGAAAATTTAATCTAGATAAAGAGACATTTAGTATTGTTTTTGAAGACTAAGTTACTATTTTAAAGTTGCTTTTAGAATTTTTGAACCATTAGTAAGCTTTAGAACAACATTCATATCATCAGTCTTACCAAAAACGGTATGAACTCCATCGAGATGAGGCTGAGGTTCATAAACTATAAAAAATTGACTACCACCTGTATCTTTTCCTGCATGAGCCATTGAAATTGAGCCTTTTAGATGTTTATTGGAATTAATTTCACATTTTATATTGTATCCAGGGCCTCCAGTTCCAGGCATGCCAGATGCTCCATCACGAGTATATGGACATCCACCTTGAGCCATAAATCCAGGAATAACTCTGTGAAATGCTAGACCATCATAAAAACCATCACTAATTAGGTTCGTGAAATTTTTAACTGTATTGGGTGCGTCATCAGAAAAAAATTCAATATTGATGTTCCCAACTTCTGTTTCAAATAATGCAGTTGCCATGTTTTATTTGTTAAATAATTATTATATATTTTAGTATCTAGAGTAACTTTTCAAGGTTTTCCTTAATGGTATTTATATCAAAGTTTTCTTTGTTACTATTTTTACTTTCCTCCCAATTTTCAACTTCTAGGTTTTTCTGGGGTGGTGATATTAATAACCTATCTTCTGCAGTTTTAGGTACAAAATTTTTTTCTACTAATTTGCATTCATAACCTAATTTAAGACAGAAATTTTTTATTTCCTCTATATTGATTTCTTCAACTGTTGGCGAAGGGAAATCTTGAGCTTCTAGTAGACCACAATATCTTGTTGCATCATCTTTATTTTCAAACATAAGGACAATGGTTCTTCCTTTAAGTTCTATTGAATGAATTCCTTCTTTATCTGTTCCTGAATTATATAAAAGAACAAATATATTCATAAGCATAGATTTTTCTTTTTATATGTTATTTGATTGAGAATCAGAAAGTGATAGTTCTTTTAATCTTGTATATAAGGCAATTTCTTCATCATTAATATCAGCAGGTATAACTACCAAGATTTCAACATATTGATCACCTACATTATCTTCAAATGTTAAGCCCCTGCCTTTCAAACGTAACATTCTTCCCGTAGATGATTTTGGAGGCACTTGAAGTGTGACATTTCCATCAAGGGTAGGAACCTCTACTGCACAACCTAGTAAAGCATCATGAGGAAATAACTCTAATTTATAATGAACTCTTAAACCATCAATTCTTAGACCGCTTTCCGTTTGAACTTTTAATTGTAGATAATGATCTTTTCCACCTCTTGCTATATTTTCAAGTCTTAATCGCCATCCATCTCCAGCAAAAGGAGGTGTATCAACTTCTACTACAGTTTCATCTTCAAGCTCTATTAAAATTGAAGCTCCATTTAAGGCCTCATCAGGAGTTAACTCAATAATTGTCTCAATATCTTGGTGAAGTTTAACTGGAGGTGGCTCTTCTGGAGAGGTTGTAGGGTATTCATAGTTATTAAGTTCATCATTATCTATATCTATGGATTCATCCTCAAATGGTTCATCATTAGATTTGTCGTAATTCATAGGGGAGTATTCATATCCAAATAATTCATCAAGATAATCTTGAAAATCAGGAAAACCTGTCTTGAAATTATTATTTTCGTAATCTTCCTGAATATATTCATTCGAAATATTTTTATTGGGATCTCCTAGATATTTGTATGCTTCGTTAATCAATTTAAATCTTTCTTCTGCATTAAGATCATTTTTATTTAAATCTGGATGCCATTTTCTTGCTTCTCTACGAAAGGCCTTTTTAAGTTCTTTGTCATCGAAGTCTGGGGATAAACCCAAAATCGACAAATAGTCTTTTCTAGAGGAAATAGTCATTGTCCCATGGATCATCATCTCTAGAATTACCATACCTCGAATTTCTATAATTTCTATTCATTTGATTATCCCAAGGATCGTCATCCCAATAATCATCAGAAAATAGTTCATCCTTTAATGATCCAAATGTATTTTTAATAGCTTGTAATGGGTTATTATCAGTTTTCCTTTCAGTTGCAAATTTTCTGTTTAAACCAAATAATGCTTCTTGGAGAGAACTTATTGAAATTTCTAACTCTTGCGGATCATTATCATCTAATAATACTTCAACATCTTGAATGGCTAATTCAACAGCTTTTTGTTGTCTTTCAGCACCATATGGTCCAAATTCTAATGAAGCATCTCTAAGCCTTCTCTCAGCTTGCGCAATTAGAGTTAAAGCACTATTTTTTCTATCAATTACGGTTCTCTTCTTTCTATCTTCATTAGCTTTAGATTTGGCTTCTTCAATTATCGAATTAATTTCTTGCTCATTTAAATTTGAACCCCCAGAAATAGTAACTGTTTGCTTTCTTCCAGTTGTTCTATCAGTTGCACTAACTTCTAAAAGTCCATTAGCATCAATATCAAATGCAACTTGAACTTGTGGTATTCCTCTAGGTGCTGGTGGTATCCCAGATAATCTAAATTTACCAAGTGATTTATTTTCAGAAGCTAATGGCCTTTCACCTTGCCTTACTTGAACGACAACTGATGATTGATTAGCTTCTGATGTACTAAAAACATCAGATTGTCTTACAGGTATTGGTGTATTACGAGGAATAAGTACCTTCATAAGACCACCAATAGTTTCTAAACCTAAAGAAAGAGGTGTAACATCGTTTAACAATAAATCTTGTAAGGCACCACTAATTATTCCAGATTGTATCGCAGCACCAATTGCAACTACTTCATCTGGATTAACGGATTGACAGGGGTCATTGGGAACAAGAGTTTTAACTAATTGTTGAACCATTGGAATCCTGGTGCTGCCACCGACAAGTACTACCTCATCTATATCTTCTGCGTTCCATCCGGAGTCATCTAATGCTATTTGCACAGGCTCTAATAATCTGTCTAGTAGATCTTGAGATAATAATTCAAATATTTTTCTATCTAGGGTCTCTTCAATATGTAAAGGCCCCTCTTTATTAGTGGTGATAAAAGGTAAGGATATTTTTGTTTTTTGCAATCCTGACAATTCACATTTAGCTTTTTCTGCAGCTTCAGTTAATCTCTGTAAAGCTTGTCTATCCCTTCTTAGATCGATTTCATATTTGGCGAGAAATTTTTCAGCAAGCCAATCTACTATTTTTGAGTCAAAATTATTTCCTCCTAATTGAGTATCTCCACATGTGGCTTTAACATCAAATACACCATTGGAAATTTTTAATAATGAAACATCAAATGTTCCTCCACCTAAATCAAAAACTAAAACATTATTAGAAGAACTTTTTTCAAAGCCATAAGCTAGAGCAGCTGCAGTAGGTTCATTTAGTATTCTATCTACTTTGATACCAGCCAATATTGCAGAATCCTTTGTTGCTTGCCTTTGAGATTCATTAAAA
>CACBFH010000021.1 GCA_902538515.1 uncultured Prochlorococcus sp.
GTCCATTATTACATTAAATTAAATTTCAAAATGACAACATATTTTTTCGTCGCGGCAAGTGAAAAGTTTTTAACAGTCGAAGAACCAACTGAGGAGATTTTAAAAGAGAGGAGCAGGAATTATAAAGAAAATAATAAAGAAATAGATTTTTGGCTCTTAAAAAATCCATCATTTTTGCAAACCACCCAATTTATTGATCTAAAAGCAAAGATCCCATCACCCCCAGCAGCTATTTTATCGACAGATAAAAAATTTATAACTTTCTTGAAGCTGCGTTTAGAATTTGTTGCTGTTGGGGAATTCGAATGTCCTCATGCAGAAATATCTGATCCATTTAAAGTTGAGTAATATAAACAAACAGTAAATTGCTCAATATTTATAAGTCAAACAAAATTGAAGTCATTAGTGAGCTGTTGGCAGAAGAATTAAAAATATGCCCTCCTCTAATAACTGAGAATTTAGAAATAGCTGTTCCTAATTATTTTTTAGGTAAGTGGTTAAGTGAACAAATAACTATAAAAAACAAAATAAGTGCACTTTATGAATTAAAGACAATATCAAGTTACACCGAATCATTATTGACAAATTTTTTCCCTACAATTGATATGAGCGCATGGAATTTTGAGTCAATTAAATGGGGCATTATTGATTCCTTGGAAGAATTAAATAGCTTTAAAGAATCATTTCCGCTTAGAAATTGGATTAATAAATATTTGGATAATAAAAAGTTAATTGATGGAGACATATATAATCTGACAAAAAAGATCACGAATAATTTTATTGATTATCTGATTTTTAGACCTGAAATGATTGCTCAATGGAATAAATATGAAATTCACTCATCTAATCTATTTAAGAATTTAAACTCAGATCAATTTTGGCAACCTATTTTATATAAATTATTAGAGGAAAAGATATCTGAAAAGCCATCATGTTTGTACATGATTGAATTAATAAAGAATTTAAGAAAAATTAAAAACGTACAATTTCAAATCCCAAATCAAATTTATATTTTTTCAGATAATAACTTATCTAAACTACATATCAATTTTTATTCAGAACTTTCAAAATTTATTAAGGTAAATTTATATTTATTATCTCCTGGAGAAGATTTATGGAATAGAATAAATTGTCTTGAAGGTGAGTTGGAATTTGATGATAATAAAAGTAAATTGAATTTAAATAATACAAATATAGAGAAAATATTTGGCAAATTTGGAGCAAACTTCCAGAAATTAATGGATGAAAATATTTATACAGAAGGTATAAATTTAAAAAATAATCTTATTTATCTCGATCCAACAACTAATTTTCATAATAAGAAAGATATTCCTCTTCTTAATCAAATACAAAAAAGACTTATTGATAATAATAGCGTTGATTTAATAGTAAATGAAAGGGATGATTCAATATTACTTTGTGAGCATTTTAATCAAAATACTCAATTTGAATATTTAAGAAATAAAATTATAGAAATAATGAATTCTTGCGAGAATATTAAATATAGTGATATTGCTGTTTTATCTCCAAAAACTAATTTAATTAAACCTTATTTAAAGTACATCTTTAATAATGAGTTAATTAATGGTGAAAAGATACCTTATTTTTTTATTGATGAGGATAATCATGACTCTTCAGGCATTTATGAATTTCTAATTGACATTACTGAAATAGCAAGTGAAAAAATTACACTTGAAAAAATAGATTATATTCTTTCGAAAAAAGTAACTCAGAACATTTTTGATTTTAATATTGCTGAGAAGGACGAAATTATTTTCTTACTTACCCAAGCCGGGTTTCATTGGGGATTAGATGATAAAGAAAGATTAGGTGAAGATAAAAATACTCTAGATTGGTGTATTAATAGAATTACTTTAGGCTTAATATATGACAAAGAAGTAAATTTAAGTACTTTTAATTTAAAACCATTTAGCTATAAAAATATAAGTTTAGATTTGAATAAATGGGTTAAAATATTAATTCATTTAAAAAAATATATAAATTTGATAAGGGGATCTTTTTCTTACACGAATTGGGTTGAAAAGATAAAGTTTATATTAAAAAGTGTTGCTGATTCTAATGCAAATTTCAATTTAGAAATAAGTGAGATAAATAGAATTCTTGATAATCACGCAATACCTTTAATACCTGATGATCTTATCTTATTAAAAGTGTTTAGAGAAATATTAATTTCATGCATAAATAAAGCTAAATATCAAAGCAAATCACGAGTTAATAAGATCCTAGTAAGTGATATTGAGAATTCAAGGCATATTCCACATAAGGTTATCTTCCTAATAGATATGAATAGTATTAATTATCCAAAATTACCAAAGAGTGAAAACATTAATTTATTAAAAAACAAATATCATTTGGGTGATCCATCTGTTTTTGAAAGAGAGAAATATGCATTTCTGGAGTTGTTAATTGCCTCCAGAGATAAATTTATAGTTACTTGGGTAAAAAATGATAAAGACAATAAAAAATTAGATGTTTCTTTTCCTATAAAAGAGTTAATTTCTTTTTTTGATAGTTTCTTAAAACAAAGTCAAAGAGAACTAATAATTAAAGATTCTGATTTAAATAAAAATGAAATAATTGATCTTGATAAATCTAAGATTGTTAAAAGTAATTATTCTTTAATAAAAGATATAAATTGGAATGAAAAAAAATCTGATATTAAAAATTACAAATTATCAGAATTGATTTATTGGTTCAAGACTCCACAAAAATATTGGCTTAATAAAAAAAATATTTCTCCCAAGGAAATATTTATTCATCATCCAAACGAGGAGAATGTAAGTAATCTTCAAAAGTCGCAACTAATTACAAAAATAATCCAGCAATTAGAGATTGATAATCATAATATTATTGATAGTTTAAATGAATTAAATATTAATGATCAATTGGCTGAAAATGGTATTATTATGCCCAAAAATAGTATTTTTACAAAAGAAAAAGAAATCAAAGATTTATTAGAAAGTCTATCTATAAGTTTGAGTCAACATAATAGGATTAATAAAATCTATGTTAAGTTAAATGCGAATAAAGAAGAATATTTAATCGCTGATGATACCGTAATTGAATTAATTAATGCGAAGTTAAGTTTAAGTCGTTTGAATGAGGCTTGGATAAAATTACTTTTTATTTCTTCTTTAAAGAGGAATATAAAAAGGACTAAAATAATTTTTAGATCAGAAAATAATTATAAATCTCAAATTATTCAATCACCGGGAGTAACCGAATCAAATCTAATTTTAGAGGATTATATAAATATTTTTAAAAATTATTCTGAAAAATGTTTACCTCTTCCTCCAGAAAGTGCTTATAAATATGTAGAAGCAAAAATAAAATCAAAAAATGAAAAAAAAGCTTTTAAAGATAAATGGATTGGGAATAAAAATTTTTCTAAAGGAGAAAGAGATAATATCGAAATGAAAATGTGTTTTGGTAATGAAAAAGAACCAGATTTCTTTCTTGGAAATAATAATTTTGATCAATTATCATACAGATTGTATGGTCCTCTAATTAAAGCATTAAAAAAATAAAAAATGTCTAAATTTCAGTTAAAAAATTTTTTAAAAGTTGCTTATGATCTAATGCTTGTTTTTTTACAGTTCTTTATTATTAGTCTTCATTTTTTTCAATGGGAATTTCTTCAACAAAAACAAATAATTCAAGCAAGTCCTTTTTCTTATTTCCTGGGCATTTTAATTATCATAATCGCTTTCATAATAATGTTAGTTTCAATTAAAGACTTAGGTAAAAATTTATCACCTTTCCCAAGACCCATAAATAATAGCAATCTAGTTACTACAGGTATTTATCGATTTACGCGTCATCCTATGTACTATTCTTTAATATTTATTTCCGTTGGAGTTTTCATAATAAAATTATCTATTTATTATTTATTTTTGACAATAAGTTTAGCTTTAATAATTAAATTTAAGATTGCCTTGGAAGAGAAATATTTAATCAATAAATTTAAGAATTACTCACTTTATAAAAATGAGGTCAAAGTTTAATTTAATAAATAAATGGATATTAATCAAATTAAATTAGATAATAAGTTTAAATTAGTAGAAGCAAGTGCAGGAACTGGTAAAAGTTTTACTTTGGCTCACATAGTTTTAAGAAATGTTTTGGAGAAAAAAGTTAAACCAGATGAGATACTATTGCTAAGTTTTACAAAAAATACTTGTTCTGAATTAAGAGATAAAATACTATCGAGATTTCATAATTTAAAATTATATTTGCAAAGTCATAATGAAAGTAAGATAGATAATACTCTTAATGATTGGTATCTAAATTTTAAGGATAAAGATAAATCTAAGGAAAAAATAATTTCCGAAATTGATAATTTTATAAATGAATTCTATAAGTTAAAAGTTACTACTTTCCATGCTTTTTGTAATAATATTATTGATGAATATAGTATCGAAATAGGTGTAACTCAAGATCCATATATTGAGAATAATATTGATTATTTATATAAAGATGTAATAGATAATTTGTGGATTGATGATTTTCTTAATCTTAATCATGAGCTTATTTCAGCAGTAAACAAAAAAAAGATAAGTTCTAGATTTGGAAGTAGGATCAATAAGTCATTTTTTATAGAAATTTTAAAAAATATAGATCAAGAAAATATCTATAAATTTCAAATAAATAATAAATATAAGATTATTGATTTAAATAATTATTTTAATGAATTTTTTTATTTAAATTGGAACGAGTTTTGTTTTGAATGGAATAAGAAAGGTAAGGAATTATTTTTACAACTCATGGAGTTGGGAAAATTAATTAAGGAGAGTGGTGGAAAAAGTCAAATATATGCTGCAAAACCAAGAAATGATAAGTTTAATCAAATAAATTTTTGGATTGAAGAGATTAATAAAAGGCTTGATTCTAAAAATATTATTGATTTTATATATGATATTTCTAAAGATGATCTTTTATCTGAATATTTTTATATTGAAAATATATCTAAAGAAATTAATAAATATAATCTAAAATTAGATTTTACTAAATTTAATTTATTACAAGATAAAATTTATAAAATAAAAGAAGGATTCTTTACTGAATTTGTAAGAATATTTACCCAATTAGCTTATATAAAATTAATTGAATTAAAGAAAAGTTTTTCTATTTTCAACTTCAATGATCTTATAAAGACTGTAGAAAATACATTCCTAGATTCGGAAATTAGTAATAGTAATACTCTATCTAAAATTCAAAAAAGATTTAAATGTGTCTTAGTTGATGAGTTCCAAGATACAGATATTACTCAGTGGAATTTAATAAAAAAGTTCTTTAATACAAAAAATCATTTTTTACTTTGCGTAGGTGATCCAAAACAAGCGATTTACAAATTTAGAGGTGGAGATATTGAAACTTACTTAGATGCAAGATCTAATGCAATCGATGTTTTTAGTCTTACAGATAATTATAGATCCTCAAAAAAGTTAATCGATATTCTTAATAAAATTTATAAAAATGGACTTAAACAATCAAAACTAAACTATAGTAAATTAACCTCAAGAATTAATGAAAATATTGATCCTGAATTTAAATTTAAGGATGTATTTGAAATTGTAGAATTTTCAAAGAAAGAGACTGATTTAGAGGATCTTGTAACTCATTACATAGTTAACTTTATTTTAAATAATAAAGAAATTGGTATTAATAAAATTGCGATTCTTACATTAAATAATTCGCAATGCTTAGATTTAAAAAAAAAATTAAATCAGTTTAATCTCCCATGCAAAATTCAAAATAAACAAAATATTTTTGATACAGAAGCAAGTTCTCTACTTTTTTTATTCATTGAATGTTTATTAAATCCGAGGTCTTTAAAAAATATAACTTTACTTGCTACTTCAAAGTTTATAGAAATAAAATTAGAAGATTTACTTGATCATGGAATTAGTAATAATTTAGAAATTTTAATTAATAAATGCATTACTTGGTCCCAAGAACTAAGAGAAAAAGGTTTTTTAAACATTGTTAATGAACTACTTATAAATTACAAGTCATCCTCGATTATTCAAGATTCAGATTTAAATTTAAATTTATTTCAACTTTCAGAAATTGTTGAAATAGAATTAATAAATAATGATTTTGATATTAATTTAGTCTTCAATTGGTATAAAAATCAGTTAGATCATATTTTAAGAATTTCTACTGGAGAAGATTTTTTGACTAAAGATTATAATCTTCAAAATGGAATAAATCTCTCCACCATTCATAGTAGTAAGGGCCTCGAATTTGAAATAGTCCTATGTCCATATCTCTCAATTATTTCAAATAAGTCAAATAAAATTAAAGGACCTCTTTGGAAATCAAATATTAATAGAAATATATACGTTAATATTTCTAATAATTACGCAAAGGTTGAAAAATTTAAATTAATAGAAGAAGAAGATTTATTTAAAGAGAGTGAGAGGTTAATTTATGTAGCACTTACAAGGAGCAAATATAAACTTATTGTTTTTAATGATTTAGAGGATACAAATAATATTTTAAATAATGATTTACTTAATAATTTGGAAAATATCAATATTTATAAGTCTAGTTTTGAAGTCAAGATAGAAAAAGAAAAAATAAAAGAAATTTTTTCAAAGTTCCAAACCAACCGATTGAATAATAATCTTTGGAAATTCGATAACGTTAATAGAAAAATATCTAAGGTATTTAATTCTAATCAATTTATTTCTTATTCAAGTTATTCTTCTTGGATACGTAAAGATAAAAATATTGATGCATTCATTAATCAATATAAAGATTATGAAGATAATATATCAATTATCAAAGATTCTAATTTTAAGAATTCAAAGAATTATCCTAATTATTTTTCTTATCCAAATCCCTTAAGTGAATTTCCAAAAGGAACTATTGCTGGGACTTGCCTGCACAAAATAATAGAAAGATTTGAATTTAGAAACGATAATAATCAAGAATTAATTGATTTAATTATTGAGGAATTGAACTTTCATCAAATAGATACTTCTTTCGCTTTTAAAGTAAAAGATGCGATTTTAAGAATCATAAATATATCTTTAGGAAGAGAATTACAAAATAAGAAACTAGTTGATATTCCAAATAAATACTTAATTAAGGAACTCAAATATGATTTAACCCTATCTTATGAAGGTAGAAATATTAATTCTAATGATATATCAAATTGCTTTTTTTTAGATCAGGAATATGAATTTGGTGAAGAATATGCAAATAAAATAAATGACCTTCAAATTATGAATAAAGGCTTTCATTCAGGATGCATTGATTGTGTTTTCCCTGTAGGAAATAAATTAGAAGATAGTAAATGGTGGGTAATTGATTGGAAAAGTAATTTGATTTCTGGTAGTGATAATAGTGATTGTTTACCAAAAAACTATAACTATGAAAACATGAGAAATGAAATGATTAAACATCATTATCCATTGCAATCTCATCTTTATTTATTAGCATTGCATAGATTATTAAAATGGCGACTTAAAAATTATCAACCACATAAACATCTAGGAGGATATATTTATTTGTTTTTAAAGGGATTGCCAGATTTTGAATTATTTGAAAAATCTAAATCTGAAGATATATCTCCAGGTATTTTTATTAGCAAAGCACCTTTAAAAAGAATTAATTATTTAGATAACCTTTTTTAGAATGACTAAAACTACTACAGATATCGAAAAGTTCCAATATGATCATATATTTAATTTAATCTTAGGTATTTTCAAATTTAGTGAAAAAAAATATGGAAATTTCGTCAAAGATGTAATAAGAATTTTATTAGAGTTTGAAAAAAATGGTGAAACTATTATTGATGTTGATAATAGTTTAATAATCTTTGAATTATTAGAAGATGGTTGGCCCAATAAACATATAGATGTTCTAAAAAATATAGGTTTGATTGGTTCCCTAAATTCGCCATTCGTATTTGTAAATAGAAAATTATCCTTATCCAAATGGTCAAAAAAGATAGAAAGAGTTATTAATTCATTTCTAAAAAAAATAGATAACGATAATTTAATGAACTCAATAATTTATAAAGATGATAATAAAATTGATCAAATTAAAAATATATTTAAATATTCAAACTTAGTTTTCCTTCAAGGAGGACCAGGTACTGGTAAAACCACTTTAATAATAAAGTTAATACTAGAACTCCTTCAAATTGATAACTTTTTAAATATTGGTTTGTCTGCTCCAACTGGTAAAGCTACAGCTCGTTTAAAAGAAGCTCTTAATGATAAAAAAAATATTTCCTTTAGCAAATTTCTAGACCAAATAGAATTTCAAACTTTACATAGATGGATTTTAAATTCTCAAAATAAATCTCTTAAGTTGAAATTCAAACTAAAAGAGCTTGATATTTTCATAATTGATGAAATGTCAATGGTTAATATCGATTTGATTGAATCAGTTTTAAATTTGCTAGCTAAGGACTGTAAAATTATTTTAGTTGGAGATAAAAATCAACTGTCTCCAGTAAATAACTGTTCTATATGGAATTATTTGTTTGAATATCCCGATAATAGTTCAATTAAATCTTGCGTAGTAAATTTAGAAAAAACTTATAGAAATATTGGAGATATAGCATTAATTAGTAGCTTAATATTTAATAATGATTTTTCTTTACTTAATCAAAAGATAAAAGAATTAGAAAAAGATAATAATTCAAAAGAAATTACTATTTCAAAGAGTAGAGAAAAAGATATTCCAAAAGATCTATTATTTTCGATTACAAGTCATTTGAAACAGTTAAATATTTCAACTTCAAATTTAAGTAAAAAAAAATATATATTTGATAAGAGTATTGATAATTTATTGCTTAATGAAAAAGATTTACTAGATAAGATATTTCTGGATTTACAAAGTCACTTGATTTTATGCGAAAAAAATTCTGGAATATGGAGTGTTGAATATTTGAATGAAATTGTTTTTGGTCAAAAAAAACCCTATGACCTTAAAGCTCTTAAAGAGGGTGTTCCGATAATGTGTACAAAAAATAATAATGAACTTGGATTGTCAAATGGGGATATAGGAGTACTTATAGGTTTAAAAAATAAAAGAAAATATCTTTTTAGAAAATTTAATGATAATAATGAAGAAATTGTCGCATTAATTGATCCATCAAATTTAGAAAATGTTGTACCAGCAATAGCCATTACTATTCATAAATCTCAAGGAAGTGAATCTGAAAAAGTAAACATTTTGTGGTCCCAAAATTATAGAAGAAATCAATATGCTGTAAAAGAAAAAAAAATTAATCAAAATATTTTTTGCAGAGATAATTTTGAAAGAAGGTTATTTTATACTGCTGTTACAAGAGCGAAAAAATATTTAAATATATATTATTTAAATTAAATTTTATTTAAAGAAATTGGTAATATCTTAACCCCAAGATGTTAGATTAGTAACTCGGCTCTGTAAGGCTAATCAACAATTTAAGTCAATTTAGATATTTGTTGAATGCCTAATCAGAAGATTATTAGGCATTTAAAATGGCTTTAAAAAAAGATAGTAACTCTCTTGGTAGTAAGCAGGAAAAGTCTCGGAATGAAGATTCTTCTCTACAAGAGTTCAAGAACTTAGAGAACAAAAAAGAAATTGAATCTCAACTATTGGAAGTATCGAAAGGAGATGATAATGAGAATGGATTTCTCGATTTTGGGTTTAATCAATCGATCTTAAACTCCTTAATAAATAAAGGATATAAAAATCCAACTCCCATCCAAAAAGCTGCAATTCCCGAACTACTTTTAGGCAGGGATTTACTAGGCCAAGCACAAACAGGAACAGGGAAGACCGCAGCTTTCGCATTACCATTAATAGAAAAACTTACAGATAATAAAGAATTAAATGCCAAGGTTTTAGTTATGACTCCTACAAGAGAATTAGCAACTCAAGTGGCAGAGTCTTTTAAAAGTTATAGTTCTGAATCTAGAAATTTTAAGACGGTTGCAATATATGGAGGTACCGACTATCGAAATCAAATTTCTGCATTAAAAAGAAAAGTTGATGTAGTAGTTGGGACCCCAGGCCGAATAATGGATCATATAAGGCAGGGGACTTTTAAAATTAAAGATATAAATTGTCTTGTTTTAGATGAGGCAGATGAAATGTTAAATATGGGTTTTCTTGAAGATATTGAATGGATAATAGATCAACTTCCGGAAAATAAGCAGATGGTATTGTTTTCAGCAACAATGCCTAGTGAAATAAGAAATATAGCAAAAAAATATCTAAATGATCCCGCCGAAATATTTATCAAAAGTGTCAAAAAAGAAACTCAATTAATTTCGCAAAAATTTCTATATGTACAAAGGCATCATAAGTTAGATGCTTTAAAAAGAATAATAGAACTTAATAATGATGGAGTAATTATTTTTGTTAGGACAAAACTACTTACTATTTCAATAGCAGAAGCTTTAGAGAATTCAGGTCATACTGTGGCAGTACTTAATGGAGATATACCTCAAAATCAAAGAGAAAATACTGTAGATAGATTGAAAAAAGGATTTATCAATATCCTTGTTGCAACTGATGTCGCAGCGAGAGGATTAGATGTTGAAAGGATAAAACTTGTGGTTAATTACGATTTTCCTTTTGACAAGGAAACATATACTCATAGAATTGGAAGAACTGGAAGGGCAGGCAGATCAGGAGAAGCAATTTTATTTGTTAATCAAAGAGAAAAACATTTTCTAAGAAACTTAGAAAACTCAACAAGAACCAAGATTGAAGAAATTAAAATACCAAGTAATAAAACAATAAATGAAAAAAGGATGGAGAAACTTATTGATAATGTTAATGAGAGTTCTATAGCTAAAGATGAAAATGAAGAAAATAAAGCTTTGATTATTGATGTACTAGATAATTTAAAAGAAAAATACTCTATGAATGACTCAAATATTGCAATGGCAGCGATTAATTTAGTAATAGGTAATAAATCATTTTTTGTTAATGACGATGATACTTGGATTAATAAACAAAATAATACCGATCGAAATAGATCAAATGGAAATAGTAATAATCGTATGAGAAATTCAAATAGAAGAAATAATTATCAAAATGATTCTTTTGAAACCTACAAATTTAATTTTGGTAAATTTGATGGAGTTAGAGTTGCAAATATTATATCTTCAATCTGTAATTCAACTAATATAAATGGTAGATCCATAGGTAAGATACAGATTTTTAATGATTATAGTTTGGTAGATTTACCCAGAGATCTGCATAGAGAAACTAAAAATAAATTAAAAAAAATTAAAGTCAGAAACTAGTGATAGAGAATGAAAGCTAGCAAATATAATTTCTCTATTTTTGTGAATATAATCATACTATTCAATTCTTTTAATAGTTATTATTTAGCTCAAACGAAACAAAATTCAATCATAAAATTATTTTGTCTTCAGAGTGTCAAAGAGGAGATGATGAAAGCAGAAACGGTATATAGTGAAGAAATTGCGAATGAAACTTGTGATTGTTACTACGAAGAATTTATGCAAACTGCAAGTCATCAAGATTCAAAAACAAAATGTAAATTAGAAACTAAAGAAAATTTAAATCAAAATAAAAAAATTTAATTATTAATTTTATGAGGTCTAAGAACAATCAAAATCCAATAATTAGACTTTATTTAAATCTGATTGAGGAAAGGAGGTTACTATTTTTTGCTTTTCTTAGTTCCATAATTAATAAAATATTAGATTTAGCTCCCCCTGTAATAATTGGTCTTGCAGTGGATATCGTTGTTAAGGAACAGAATTCATGGATTGCTGGTTTTGGAATAAAAGAAGTTCCAGCACAATTGATTTTTCTTGCATTTGCTTCAGGAATAGTTTGGTCTGGTGAATCCTACTTTGAATATTTATATTCGATTTTATGGAGAAATTTGGCTCAGCTATCGCAACATAAATTAAGAATAAAAGCTTATGAGCATATTCAGGAATTAGATATGGATTTTTTTGAAAATGATAATACTGGAAGGCTATTATCTATTTTGAATGATGATATAAATCAACTCGAGAGATTTCTAGACCAAGGGGCTAATCAGATTATTCAGTTATTTATAACTGTTTTAATAATTGGGAGCACTATGATTTTTGTCGCTCCAAAAATCGCTTTATTTGCTTTCTTTCCCATTCCAATTATATTTTTAGGATCAATTAAGTTTCAAAGGAAGCTTGCTCCAAAATACAGAGACGTCAGAAATAAAGCTGGACTTTTGGCATCAAGGCTTAATAATAATTTAAGTGGAATTCTAACCATAAAAAGTTTTACTAAAGAAAAATGGGAACTAAATAGATTAAATAAAGAAAGTCTCGATTATCAAAGAAGTAATAAGGCTGCAATAAAATTATCTTCTGCTTTTATCCCTCTTATAAGATTTGCAATTTTATTTGCTTTTATAGCGATACTATTAATTGGAGGTTTCCAAACTTGGAATAATACACTTGATGTAGGTACTTATAGTTTTTTAGTGTTTATTACACAAAGACTATTATGGCCTTTAACTACTTTGGGGCATGTTTTAGATGATTTTCAGAGATCTATGGCTTCAATAAATAGAGTAATTGATCTCATAGATACGCCTATAAAAATAAAAGATGGAAAAATAAAAATTGAACCTAAAGATATCAAAGGAGAAATTATTTTTAATAATGTAAATTTTAATTATCCTGGACGAGATTTAACTTTAAAAAACATAAATTTCAAAATTGAAAATAACTCAACATTAGGCATTATTGGTTTAACAGGTTCTGGAAAAAGTACAATAATAAAACTACTACTTAGAATTTATGATAGTAATAATGGGTCAATAACCTTGGATGGGGTTTCTATTAAAGAAATAAATTTGAGGGATTTAAGAAAGTGTATCTCTTTAGTAAGTCAAGAAACTTATTTATTTCATGGCAGTGTACAAGAAAATATTGCTTATGGCTCAATTAACCCAAGTCTTAAAGATATTATTAAAGCTTCAAAGATTGCGGAAGCTCATAAATTTATTGAACAATTACCAGATGGTTATAAAACTATAGTCGGGGAAAGGGGCCAAAGGCTTTCAGGCGGGCAACGTCAAAGAATTGCCTTAGCGAGAGCTGTTTTAAAGGATGCTCCAATATTAATATTAGATGAGGCTACAGCTTCAGTTGATAATGAAACAGAGGCTTTAATTCAAAAATCGTTATCTAAAATCACAAAAGAAAGAACAACTATAGTAATAGCTCATAGATTAAGCACTATAAAAAATGCGGATAATATTGTAGTTATTGATAAAGGTAAAATAGTTGAAAGCGGAAAACATAAAAAACTACTAGATCAGAACAAAATATATGCTGATTTGTGGAATGTTCAAGTAGGAATCTAGGATGAATTTCTAAACTATATTAAGAAGTTAAATGATTCAACTACGTTACTAAACATACCGTCAACTTTATTCCACCTTTCTTCATTTGTTCCCACAGCGAAAGTGTAAAGTGTTCCTCTATCAATTACGACAGTAGCTAATTCATGTCTTGCCTGTTCATTTAAATTTAATTCATACTCTAAATCATAGAAAATATGATTGGATGCCTCCCTCTTATTGGTATTTATAAGTTTTACCTCTCTACCTGAACCTTCGGGAGCAATGACTTTATCAATTAATGTTTGACCTACTTCACTTGGGCTTCCTAATTGCTCTAATTGAACCTCTTTATTGACATCAGAAATGACTAAACTTAAGGTCTCATTACTATTTATTAAATCATGATAAATAATTTCAGGCCCTCCATCAACTTTTACTCTAGTCCATCCTGTTGGATACAAAAAGGCATATCTTCCATCTGGGCTTTGATAAGCTTCTAATCCCGCATTTAGTCCGCCACTACAAGCACTCAGTGTAAAGCACAAAAAAACCAAAAATAAATATTTGAAAGGGTTAAATTTAATATTTTTCATTTTGTTTGAAATTACTAACTAAAAACATAATAAGACATTAAAAGCAAACAATTATGGCAATTAGGAATTTTGCGTCTAAATTATCTCTAGAAATATTTTAATTTTGATTACTTATACCAAACCACTTTCAAAATTAATCGGTCATTTTGAGAAATTCCCGGGGATTGGTCCAAGAACAGCTCAACGATTAGCCCTGTTTATTTTAAAACAACCTGAAAGTACAATTAGAGAATTTTCAAAGGCTCTGTTAGAAGCACATAGTAATGTTGGTCGTTGCAAAAAATGTTTTAATTTAACTTCAGAAGATGAATGCGAAATTTGTAGAAATACTGAAAGAAATCAAAAACTAATCTGTGTAGTAGCAGAAACTAAAGATTTGCTTGCTTTGGAGCGTGCCAGAGAATTTAAAGGTGTTTACCATGTTATTGGTGGTTTAATATCCCCAATGGATTCTGTTGGCCCCGAACTCTTAGAAATAAGAAGCTTGGTAGAAAGAGTTAGTAAGTCTGAAATAGATGAGATCATATTGGCATTGACCCCAAGTGTTGAGGGAGATACAACAAGTCTTTATATTGGAAAATTGTTAGCCCCTTTTACTAAAGTTACGAGAATTGCATATGGGCTCCCAATGGGTAGTGAACTTGAATATGTGGATGAAGTTACACTTGCAAGGGCCTTAGAAGGCAGAACAAAACTAAATTAGACAATGAGAGACAATAATCTAATCAAGAAAGAAAAAATCTTAAGGCTCCCCTCTTGGATTAAATTTCCTATTAGTAAAGCTTCAGAATTTGAAAAAATACAAACACTCATCAAAAAATCAAATATTCATACTATTTGTGAAGAAGCAAGATGTCCAAATAGAGCAGAATGTTATGCCTCAGGAACAGCCACCTTCTTACTGGGTGGATCGATATGTTCTCGTTCATGTGCTTTTTGTCAGGTAAATAATGGTAGACCTAGTTCTATCAATATTGATGAATGTACTCAAGTCGCTGAAGCAGTGAAAGTACTAAATTTGAAATATGTTGTTTTGACGTCTGTAGCTAGAGACGATCTCCCTGATCATGGTGCAAATTTATTTATATCTACAATTGATGAGATTAGAAAAATTGATTCAACAATTAAAATTGAAGTTTTAACTCCTGATTTATGGGGTGGAGGCAAAAATCTTGATGAAACAAATAACCTTCAGACTGAAAGATTGAAGATGATTTTAAAAAAAGATCCAATATGCTTTAATCATAATCTTGAAACTGTTGAAAGACTGCAAAAAGAAGTTAGGAGGGGTGCAAATTACAAAAAATCGCTAAGTTTACTAAAAAAGTCAAAGGATATTGCTCCTCATATTCAAACTAAATCAGGCATTATGTTAGGACTTGGGGAAACATTAGATGAAATAAAAAATACAATTTATGATCTTAAAAAAATAGATTGTGATCAAATTACAATTGGCCAATATTTAAGGCCCTCATTCAATCATTTGGCAGTTAAGAAATATTGGGATCTATCAGAGTTTGAATATTTATATCGCTTCTCTAAGGAATTAGGATTCAAAAAAGTATCTTCTGGCCCTTTAGTTAGAAGTAGTTATCACGCGGGTTAAGTTTCTTCAGTTAAAGAGAGTTTCTTTTCAAGTCTTTTCAATATGGAAATACATTCCCCGTTCATAAGTGTACCTGCACCTCCCCAAACCAACCTTAATAAAAGATCTACTGGGTTCGAGCCAACTTCTTTGACAATTTTGAATCCTATTAACTTGAAATATCTTACAAGTTTTTTACTGTATCCTTCACTATCAAAGATAGCTAAAAGTCTTACTTTGTTGCTTGATTTTTTTTCAATTGCCCAAGCCATAGTTGTTGCCCATATTAATTCCGAAACAAGAGCAGGAGCTTTACTGAGGATTCTTAATGTATCAAGCTGAATACCTTGTTTATTTAAATAAGTCCAACCTTTCATTTCAGCCCAAATCTTAATTATGTTATCTTTCTGTTCTGCAATCACGATTCTAAAGAAACATAATCCAATGGTTTCTCTAACTTGAATTTTAATTAATAATCCAATGGAACCTGCTAATTTTTCTAATTCTTCAACTTTCATGATTTTGAAAATTAGTCCTTATTAATTTTATGATTTCCCACTTTTGATCTATCGATTTGTTTTTGTCTTTCTTCAAACCTTTTCCTATCATCATCGCTGAATTGGTCTATGCAGAAATGACATTGGATACCCTTTCTATATTCTTTTCTTTCTTGATCTTGAATTGAAATTGGCATTCCACATGCATGACAAATCGAGTAAGAGCCTTTTTCTAAATTTTGATCTAAAGCAACTCTTTTATCAAAAACATAACATTCACCTTCAAATAAGTTTTTTTCTTTTGGTATATCTTCAAGGTATTGAAGGATACCCCCTTGTAGGTGATAAATATTTTTATAACCTTTCTTTTTCAGTAAACTAGTAGCTTTTTCACATCTTATTCCTCCTGTACAAAACATTGCTATATTTGTATTCTGTTTATTTTCTAAATGGGCTTCTAAATGATCATCTACCCACTTGGGGAATTCGCTAAAGTTTCTTGTATTTGGGTTTATAGAGTTATGAAATGTACCTAAAGAAACCTCATAATGATTTCTAGTATCAATGACTATTGTATTTTGATTTTTAATTAACTTATTCCAATCAGCTGAGTCAATATAGGTCCCTTTATTTTCTGCATGGTTTATTTCAGGGACACCCATGGTAACTATTTCTTTTTTGATTTTTATTTTTAATTTTTTGAAGACTTTCTCTTTTGAATAGTTTACTTTAATATTCAAATTTCTATTACCTGCATATTTATTAAGTAAATTGATAACAAAATCAATTACATTTTTCTCGGCACATATAGTTCCATTAATACCTTCACTTGCAAAAATTAACAAACCTGAAAGATCATTTTCATTTTCGATTTCTAAAAATTTATTTTTTAGATCAAGAATTAAGTTTTCTTGAAATGGGAAGAAAGAGTAAAGAGAAACTATTTTATAATTTTTGCCTTTCATAGAGAAGATAATGTTTTTTCACTAGTTTCAAAATCTTTGTTAAATGATACTCCTACCTCTTTAAGAAGTTTTCTGTCTGATTGAAAAGATGGATTTGAAGTTGTGAGTAACTCATCTCCATAAAAAATTGAATTTGCACCACATTGAAAACATAAAATTTGAGCTTCTTTTGAAAGCTTTTCTCGCCCTGCACTTAATCTTATTTTACTTTGAGGCATTAGAATTCTGGATGTAGCTATCATCCTTATCATTTCAATAGAATCAATTTCTTGATTATCTTCTAAACCAGTACCTTCAATAGCTACTAATGAATTTATAGGAACACTTTCAGGGTGTGGATTCATGTTTGAAAGCACTTCCAAAAGAGATGCTCTATCGTCATTAGTCTCACCTAAACCTATTATTCCTCCACAACAAACATTTATTCCTGCATTTCTTACTCTTTTGATAGTATCTAGTCTGTCTTGATAAGTTCTTGTCGTAATAATATTTTCATAATGCTCAGGACTAGTATCAAGATTGTGGTTATAAGCGGTCAAACCTGCATCAGCCAATCTGGAAGCTTGTTCTTCTGTAAGCATCCCAGCAGTAACGCATGCTTCCATTCCTAAATCTCTTACACCACTAATCATCTCTAACATTGCATTAAAAGATTTTCCGTCTCTAATTTCTCTCCATGCCCAACCCATACAAAACCTATCTGCTCCCTCATTTTTTGCTATTTGAGCTCTAGCTAAAACCTCTTCAACCTGAAATTGTGGATGACTTTTGATTTCGCTAGCACTATAAATTGATTGGCTACAATACGAACAA
>CACBFH010000022.1 GCA_902538515.1 uncultured Prochlorococcus sp.
AAAGCCGTACATCATCTTACCTTGAGCGGCTTGAACGAATTGAGCAAATACTGGCTCGATTAGAATTTGCTTTTCAGGATTACCAAAAGCAACAACAACATCGTTATGAACATAAATTCCAAGAGTATGGAATCCAAGCAACATTGTTACCCAACTAAGGTGACTTATCAAAGCTTCTTTTGTTCCAAGCACTCTTGCTAATACATTATCTTTATTTAATTCTGGATCGTAATCTCTAACAAAGAAAATAGCACCGTGTGCGAAAGCACCAACCATCAAGAACATTGCTATGTACTGATGATGACTGTATAAAGCAGATTGTGTAGTATAGTCTCTTGCAATGAAAGCATAAGAAGGAAGTGCACCCATATGTTGAGCCACTAGAGAAGTTGCCACACCAAGTGATGCTAATGCTAGTCCAAGTTGGAAATGTAATGAGTTGTTTACAGTTTCATATATTCCATCATGGTTAATTCCGAAACTACCTTTATGAGGATCATTAGGGTGTCTTGTATTATGAGCTTCTGTAATTTCTTTGAGGCTATGACCAATACCGAAGGTATTTCTATACATATGACCAGCAATTACGAAAACTGTTCCTATGGCGATATGATGATGGGCAATGTCAGTAAGCCATAATGCTTCACTTTGAGGATGAAGACCACCTAGGAAAGTAAAGATTGCTGTACCAGCTCCCTCAGCTGTTCCAAACACCTGATCTAGAGAATCAGGATTTTGGGCATATGCTCCCCAGTTTAAAGTAAAGAAAGGAGCTAGTCCTGCAGGGTGTGGAAGTACTGTTAACCAGTTATCCCAACCTACATGCTGACCTCTTGATTCAGGTATAGCAACATGAACCAAATGACCTGTCCAAGCAATACTACTAAAACCAAATAAAACAGCTAAATGATGATTTAATCTTGATTCTGCATTTTTAAACCAAGCTAGAGAAGGTCTGAATTTTGGCTGTAAGTGTAACCAACCTGCAAATAGAGTCCAACAAGCCAAAATACTCATGAATATTGAAGCTTGGAAGAGTTGCTCATTAGTTCTCATTCCAATTGTGTACCACCAATGGTAGAGACCTGAGTAAGCTATGTTTACTGGACCACTAGCTCCAGCTTGTGTCATTGCTTCTGTGATACCAGATCCAAAATGTGGGTCCCAAATAGCATGAGCGATAGGACGAACATGAGTTGGATCAAGTACAAACTGCTCGAAGTTACCTTGCCAGGCTATATGAAATAAGTTACCAGCTACCCAGAGAGCGATTATTGCTAGATGACCAAAATGTGTAGAGAAAAGCTTCTGATAGAGCTTTTCTTCGGTCATACCATCATGACTTTCAAAGTCGTGAGCGGTAGCTATTCCGTACCATATTCGTCGTGTTGTAGGGTCCTGAGCTAGACCCTGGTTAAATGATGGAAATTTTGTTGCCATTGAATTAAAAAGGTGAAGTTCAGGTAATTAGCCCAGGCCAAAAAGGCGAGCATGGAAGAAGGCCCATGTGGTAGCAATACCACCGACAAGGAAGTGTGTTACACCTACTGCTCTACCCTGGGTGATAGATAAAGCTCTTGGTTGAATTGTTGGAGCAACTTTAAGTTTGTTATGTGCCCAAACAATTGATTCGAATAATTCTTGCCAATATCCTCTTCCACTAAAGAGGAACATTAGACTAAATGCCCATATGAAGTGAGCTCCTAAGAACATCAAACCGTACATGCTTATTGATTGACCATAGCTTGTTAATACTTGAGAAGCTTGCGCCCAAAGGAAATCTCTTAACCAACCATTAATAGTAATGGAACTTTGTGCGAAGTTACCACCAGTAAGTCCCCAAACATCACTCTGCATTTTCCAAGAGAAGTGGAAAATTACTATTGATAAACAGTTATACATCCAGAAAAGGGCTAAGAACACGTGGTCCCATGAAGAAACTTGACATGTACCACCTCTTCCAGGTCCATCACAAGGGAATCTAAATCCTAAAGAAGCTTTATCAGGGATCAACCTTGAACTTCTTGCATAAAGTACTCCTTTGAGAAGTATCAAAACAGTTACGTGAATTTGGAAAGCATGAATATGATGAATCATTAAATCAGCTGTCCCTAATGGAATTGGAGCTATAGCAACCTTTCCACCCACTTCTACTAAACTTCCATTAAAAACTTCACTTATAGCTTTGTGAGGTAAAGCTTCTGCAGTACCTGCTAAAAGAGAAGTTCCAACAGCAGATGCTTGAATACTCTGTACCCATTGAGCAAAAATTGGCTGAAGTTGGATTGCAGAATCACTAAACATATCTTGAGGTCTACCCAAAGCCCTCATAGTGTCGTTGTGAATGTAGAGTCCAAAGCTATGGAATCCTAACCACATACATACCCAGTTCAAATGACTGATTAAAGCATCTCTTGCTTTAAGAATTCTGTCTAATACGTTATCAATATGTTTTGCTGGATCATAATCTCTAACCATTGCGATTCCAGCATGGGCTCCTGCACCTACTATGAATAATCCACCTATCCACATGTGATGAGTAAATAATCCAAGAACTGTCATGTAGTCAGTAGCTATATATGGATATGGAGGCATCGCATACATATGATGAGATACTAGTATGCTTATTGATCCAAGCATTGCTAGGTTTACTGCAAGCTGAGCATGTCTACTTTCTGCCATGAACTCAAAAAGACCTTGATGACCTTTAGGAGCAGGAAATAATATTGGATCTCCTTGCTGTGAATCTAATATTTCTTTCATACTATGACCAATACCGTAATTGGTCCTATACATGTGACCACCAATGATTGCTATTACCCCAAAAGCTAAGTGATGATGAGAAACATCAGTCATCCATAAACTTCCTGTCACAGGGTTAAGTCCACCTTTGAAGGTAAGGAAATCTGAGAAAGCTAACCAGTTTAAACTAAAGAAATTACCTGTACCACTTGCTAATCCTGGAAATATCTGACCGATTATTTGTGGATCACAGAGTTGATGCGGCATAGGCATATCTGCGATAGTTGCTATTTCTTTACCATTGATTACTAGAGGAGAGCCTGCATCAATTGCATCTAAAAGTGCTGCAGTAGGAGCTCCGATATGAATACAATGGCCAGCCCATGCTAAAGATCCTAGTCCTACTAAACCAGCTATATGGTGGTTAAGCATAGACTCAATATCTTGAAACCACTCCATTTTTGGAGCTGCTTTGTGATAATGAAAGATTCCAGCATGAAGCATAAGTGCAGCCATTACTACAGCACCTATTGCTAAAGCCATCAGTTCACTTTCATTGGTTATTCCCCATGCTCGCCACATGTGGAAAATTCCTGAACTGATTTGAATTCCGTTGTAGTTAGCTCCAAGATCAGCATTCAGCATTTCTTGGCCAACTATTGCCCAAACTTGTTGTGCACCAGGTTTAACGTGAGTTGGATCAGCTAACCAACCTGAATAATTAGAAAATCTTGCTCCATGAAAAAATGCTGCACTCATCCATATAAAAATGACTGCAAGATGTCCAAAATGAGCTGAAAAGATTTTTCTTGTTGCTTCTTCAGCATCTCCTGTATGCACATCAAAATCATGTGCGTCAGCATGCAAGTTCCAGATCCAAGTTGTAGTTTTTGGACCCTTAGATAATTTAGTTGACCAGAAACCTGGCTTATCTAATTTGGCAAAATCAATAGGTCTTGGATCAGCCTTTACAGGATCTTCCAAAACTTTTTTGTTTTTTTCTCCACTTTCTGGTGGGCTGATGGTCATCTAGCACCTCGAAAATAATTGACATTAAAGCCGATTGATCGGATCTCGAACTTATTTATAATGATAATGTTCAAGAAAACGAGCCCTCGGAAACTTTAGGTATTCGTTTCAAAAATAATAAGGCAAAGATTCTTTCGTTATGCATTAACGTAACAAATGTTCTAATGATTGTTACTATATGAATATTTTGTTAAATTCTTGTCTATGACTAGACTATGAGTATATTTACTCAAATTTTACATAAATTTCTTAAATTTTTTTTTATATTTCAAAAAAAATTTTTTAAATCCAGCAACAGGATATAATTTCAACATAATTTTCAATAGTTTCTGATTTGAAAGGAATTGCTATAGGTCTATCTAATAATTCAAAAGAAATTTTAAAAAGGCTTAAAAAAACAGAATTTGTCAAAGAAATATATATAGCAGGTTCTTCGAAAGAGGATGGTAAGGAAAATGAACTTATTCAAGTACAAAAACCTAAAGATATCTTACTTAAAAAATGGCCAGAGATAGATTTAATAATTTTTATAGGCTCCATCGCTGCATCAATACGCATAATAAATTCATTTTTAACCTCAAAAGATCAGGATCCTGGTGTAATAGTTATAGATAACAAATGTTCCAAGATAGTTCCTTTAATTGGTTTGCATCAGTCAAATGCGCAAAATATTGCATGTCAAATTGCTAATTTACTTGGTGGCGAAGTAATAGAAACTAATAATTCCAATGATCAAAGCTTATTAAATCTTGATTCATTTGGTAATCAATGGGGTTGGCAAAGATCTGGCAACATAAGGAATTGGTCAAAACTTGTAATCAAACAAGCTAAGAACGAAGAAATATTTTGCAAACAGTTATCTGGTAATAGCTTATGGAAGAATTCAGAATCAGGGGAGATTATTAATCAAATTAATGAAAGAGAATTTAAAAAACCAGATTCAACTTTTCATGTGAGTATATTCGAAAATCATGGAACAACTTGGCACCCGCCCGTATTGTGGATTGGCATTGGATGCGAAAGAAATACAAGCAAAGAATTAATAGCAAATTCTTTAAATAATTTATTGGAGTCAAGAAATTTATCCAAGTATTCAATTGCAGGACTTGCAACGGTTGATATTAAAAAAGATGAGAAAGGAATTCTAGAACTTGCTAAAGAAAAAAACTTGCCTATAAAGTTTTTTAGTAAAGAAGATCTTTCAACAATAATTGTTCCAAATCCTTCGAGTGTTGTAGAAACGGAAATTGGCACCCCTTCTGTAGCGGAAGCCTCTTGCTTACTTGCAGCAGGAGAAGAATCAAAATTATTAGAAGAAAAAAGCATTTTTAAAAATCAATCTGGGGCAGTAACTATCGCTCTAGCAGAATCAAAAAATCAATATAATCCAACCCATGGAGAAATACATATTATTGGAAGTGGGCCTGGTGATATCTCCTTCCTAACTAGTAATGCAAAAAAAGCACTTTCAAGATGTGCAGTTTGGATCGGATACAAAATGTATTTAGATTTAATTCAGTCAATAAAAAGGAGTGACCAAGTTTTAATTGAAAGTAAACTTACTGAAGAAAAAGAGAGATGCAGTAAAGCAATTAAACTAGCTGAGGAAGGAATAAAAGTGGCTTTAATTTCTTCAGGTGAATCTGGATTTTATGGCATGGCAGGTTTACTTTTAGAGTTACTTCAAAAAATCAAAAAAGAATATAGACCTTACTTTGAAGTACATCCAGGTATAAGTAGTGTTCAATTAGCGGCTGCGATTAGTGGAGCACCACTAATGAATGACTTTTGTTCAGTAAGCTTAAGCGATAAATTAACTCCATGGTCTTTAATAGAGAAAAGAATTGAAGGAGCTCTTGTGGGTGACTTTGTAATAGCTTTATTTAATCCTCAATCCTTTGAAAGAAATTGGCAGCTAAAAAGTGTAATAGATATATGTTTACAATCTAGGCATGGTGATACTCCAGTTTTAATAGCTAGACAAGTAGGGAGAGAAAATCAAACCAAGAAATTTTTTACTTTAAACACCATTCCTTTAAAAGAGATTGATATGTTATCAATCATTATTATTGGCAATTCTCAAACAACTTTAGTTGACGAAATATTTCTCACTCCCAGAGGTTATTTACAAAATTAAATGTAGATAATCCATAATTTTATGAATAGAAAGTTTTTCTTTGCTTTTTCTTTATAAGGATACTAATCTTTTATAATGATTATTAAGAAAATTAATTGAAAAATATAGGTTTAATTTTGTTTGACATTGATGGGGTAATCCGTAGCGTTGAAAATAGTTACCGACTTTCTTTAAAAAAAACAGTTTACAAATTTTCCGGATGGGAGCCTAGTTATATAGATATTGATAATGCAAAAAATGAAGGGATCTGGAATAACGACTGGGATTTAAGTTTAGAACTTATAAAAAGATATATAAAAAAAGAGAACTTAAACCTTCAAATTCCTCCAAGAGAAGAAATAGTAAAATGTTTTGAAGAGTTGTACTTTGGTACCGATCCAAATAAAGATAGTAAATATTGGTCTGGTTACATAACAAATGAGGAATTATTAGTTGATAAAAAGTTTTTTGATTTAATTCAAGGTAATGGAATAATCTGGGGTTTTGTTAGTGGTGCAGAGTCTGCTTCTGCAAAATTTGTTTTAGAGAAAAGACTTGGACTAAAATCACCACCATTAATATCTATGGGAGATGCACCCGACAAGCCTGATCCTAAAGGTTTTATTAACTTATCAAAAAAGCTTATTGGAGATAAACTTGGCGAATCAAATATTCCCATTGCATATGTAGGAGATACTATTGCAGATATAAATACAGTTATAAATGCGAGAAAGGAAATACCATCACAGAAATTCATAAGTATCGGAATAGCTCCCCCTCATTTACATTTAAATTCTCGATTAAAAGAACGTAATTCTTACGAAACAAAACTTAAAAATGCTGGCGCTGACTTGATTTTAAATTCTATTTATGACCTCAAAGATATTAATCTTGACTTGTTTTAAAACAAATATTTATTAAAAAATTTTTCTGAATAAATCACGGAGAGGGAGGGATTCGAACCCTCGACAAAAGTTACCTCCTGTAACTCCTTAGCAGGGAGCCGCTTTCAACCACTCAGCCACCTCTCCAGTTCTTATACATTATCAATTTTTTTGCAAACATTCAAAATTATTTATTTTATCGAAATGTCTAATCAACTTGAACTCTCGGCAATCTATTTTTAAAAGAACAAAGAATTTCCCACGGGATAGTATTAGATTTAATTGCCCATTCAAGAGGAGAAATTGTTTTGTCTCCGTCAGATCCTAGTAATACCATTGTACTACCAATTCTAATTTCAGTTGAACCTGTTATGTCCACCATCATTTGATCCATAGTTATTGATCCAACTTGGGGATAAAGTTTATTATTGTATATAACGTTAATCTTGCCTGAAAGGTTTCTTGGAACTCCATCTGCGTAACCAATGCTTAATATCGCTAACTTAGTTTTTCTACAAGTTACAAACTTTCCTCCATAACTTACACCAACACCTTTATCAATAGTTCTAATAAAAGCTACTTTAACTTTTAAGAATAAAGCAGGTTTAAGCAATAAATTTTTATCTATTTTTGCTAAAGGACTATATCCATACATAGAAAGTCCAACTCGTACCATATGAAAATGAAAATCTTTACTAAGAAGCATGCCTGCAGAATTTGCCAAATGAATTTTGATATTGTGATTATTATCAACGTTAATTTGCTTTAATAATTCTCTAAACTTAAGTCTTTGTAGTTGTGTACTGCTTTTAGGATCTAGTGAGTTATCTTCATCTGCAGATGATAAATGGCTATATATTCCTTCTATTGAAATGTTTTCAAAAGATTTTATTTTTTCAAATTCCTGAATAAACTTATCAGATTCAAATCCTAATCTTGACATTCCAGTGTCAACCTTAAGATGTAAAGAAAATTTCAACCCAAACTGCTTCCCAATATTATTACAAATTAAACACTCTCTAAGACTACTGATAGTTGGCAAAAGATCATTTTTAAAGGCTATCATTAAATCCTTTTTCGTATATAGATTTCCGAGAATAAGAATTGGTTTTTTAACTCCTGAAGAACGAAGCTTAATTCCTTCTTTTAAAGTGGCAACACCTAATTCTGAAGCTCCGCCTTTAACAGCATAATCAGATACTAATTTTGCATCATGTCCATATCCATCAGCTTTGACAACCGCCATAAATTGACAGCTTTTCCCTAATTTAGATCTTAACTGCCTTACATTTTTTTCTATTGCTTCACCATTGACTTCAATCCATGCTCTTTGTTTTGGATCTATATCTTTATCAAAATTTGGATATTTATCAAAATTAAATCGCTTATTTGCTTGCGGAATTTGCATTAACTTTGCACAATTTTATGCGCTTATTGAAATATACAGTTAGCATGACATGTAAATTGTATTTTGGCATGGGCCAGACTCTAGTTTTAAATGCATCTTATGAACCTTTAAACATCACTTCTTGGCGAAGAGCCATCATTTTGATGATTAAAGGTAAAGCGGAAAGCTTAGAGGAAGATAAATCATATTCAATACATAGCGGTAGAAAATTGCCAACAGTTATAAGACTTCGTTACTACGTAAAGGTTCCTTTTAGAGAGGTTTCTTTGACTAGAAAAAATATTCTTCTTAGAGATAACAACGCTTGCCAATACTGTAACTATAGGGGTAGTGACCTATCAATTGATCATGTTTTACCGAGAAGCAGAGGTGGAACAGATAACTGGGAAAATGTTACTACGGCATGTCTCAGATGCAATGTACAAAAAGGTAATAGAACCCCAGACGAAGCAAATATGCCTTTAAAACGGAAGCCTTATCGTCCACTTAGTAATCTCAATTTTGAGGCCACAAGACAAATTGACTCAGGAAGACATAAAGAATGGAGTAAGTACGTAATAGGGATTGCAGTCTAAAAAAAATCTTAATTTACTTCGTCATTAAAATCTTCCATCATTCTTTTTTGTTCTTGCGCTATGCATGCAGTAATCACTTCATCCAACTGACCAGCTAGAATTGGCTCTAGCGAAAAATTAGAACCTAATCTATGATCAGTTGTCCTATTATCTTTAAAATTATAAGTTCTAATTTTTTCACTTCTATCTCCTGTTCCAACCTGTGAAAGCCTTTGTGATCTCTCTTTCGCATTAGCTTCTTTTAATTGAATTTCATATAATTTAGCTCTTAAAATTTCCATTGCTCGTTCACGATTTTGCAATTGTGATCTCTCTTGAGTACAAAAAACTCTTATTCCTGTGGGTTTGTGGAGAAGATCAATAGCAGTCTCTACCTTGTTAACATTTTGTCCACCTGCACCTCCCGATCTTGCTGTACCGACCTCTAAATCAGTTGGATCAATCTTGACCTCAACAGGATCAGCCTCAGGCATTACAGCGACTGTAGCAGTTGAAGTGTGAACTCTTCCTTGAGATTCAGTAGCTGGAACTCTTTGGACTCTATGAACACCTGCCTCGAATTTAAGTTGACTATATACAGAATCTCCTTTAACTGAAATAACTAGCTCCTTAAATCCTCCCATATCTGACTCAGAAGCACTAACAGGTTTTACAGACCATCCAATTTTTTGTCCATATCTTTCATACATTCTTGCTAAATCACCCGCCCATATACACGCCTCGTTACCTCCAGCACCGGCTCTGATTTCTAACATTACACTTCTCTCATCTCTTGGATCTTTAGGTAATAAGGCTATTGTAGTTTTTTGAATAAGTTCATTTTTATATTTCTCTAGTTCAGTTAATTCCTCATTTATTAAAGATTCCATCTCCTTATCATTTCTATTCTCTTTCAGTAGATTTTTTGAATCTTCAATTTCCTTATCAGTATTAAGCAACTTGTTAAAATCAATTACCAAAGGCTCTAATTTTGACCTTTCTCTTGCTATTGACTCTAATTTTTTAGGATCATTAGCTATATCAGGATCTGCAAGTTGAACTTCTAAATTTTCAAAACTTTCTGAAGCAGTTTTCAACCTTGCAATTAATGTTGAGTATTCCAATTAAGTTATGCTTAATTTTTGAAAAATCTATTTTTTAGAATCTTTCTCTTCTTTTTGCTCTTTATTTGTAGCCGAATTAGCTGAACCCATTCCATATTTTTTCATAAACCTATCAACTCTACCTTCTGTATCTAGAATTTTCTGAGTTCCAGTGAAGAAAGGATGATTACCACTCCATACATCAACATGCAATTCAGGCTGTGTTGAACCCGTCGTCATTACAACTTCTCCATTACAAATAACTTTTGCATCTGGATACCATTTTGGATGAATTTCTGATTTTGGCATAATTAAATTTCTTTTAACGTTTAGAGAATTGTGGAGCTTTTCTTGCTTTTTTAAGACCATATTTTCTTCTTTCCTTAGCTCTAGGATCTCTACTTAGATGACCTTCAGTTTTTAACGGTTTCCTGTTGTCAGGGGATAATTCGCAAAGTGCTCTAGCCGCTCCTTGCTTAATAGCATCTGCCTGACCTGTCAATCCACCACCGAAGACATTAACCAAAATATCATAAGAGTTTTCTAGGCCTAATGTTTGTAAAGGAGCTTTAACTGAATTTAAATGCAGGGGATTGAAGTTTAAGTAATCATCACCAGAACGACCATTAATTTTAATTTGTCCATTTCCTGGTATTAAGCGAACTCTAGCAACTGAAGTTTTTCTTCTTCCAGTTCCCCAATAAACAGCTTTGTTTTTTATTTGACTATTCATTTTGATATATTAACTTTTTAATAATACAGGATTCTGGGCGGCGTGAGGATGATCATTGCCTTTATAAACTTTTAATTTTTTAAATTGCTGTCTTCCTAAAGAATTATGTGGCAGCATACCCTTAACAGCTTGCTCGATGATTCTTTCGGGAATTCTCCCTTGAAGAGACTCAAATTTTTCAATTTTCATTCCTCCTGGTCTACCAGAATGTCTTCTATATAACTTTTGTGATGCTTTTTTACCTGTTACCTCAACTTTTTCGGCATTCACAACAATCACAAAATCTCCAGTGTCTAAATGAGGAGTAAATGTTGGTTTATTTTTACCTCTTAATACAGTTGCAATTTCTGTAGCAAGTCTACCCAGTGTCTTATCTTTTGCGTCGACTAAAAACCAATTTCTTTTAATGGTTTCTAAAGACGGAGTAATTGTTTTATTCATTTACCAAATTTATGCAAATAAACTTTAAGTTAGTTATAAATTCTACCTTATTGGAGGAATATTAAACAAGATTTTTGTATGATTCACACAAAAAATTTCTTTAATCAACTTTACTTAAGAAAAACCCTTAATTAAAAATACTGGGAAAAAATCATTATTATTAATCTTTTTAAAAACATTTTCTTCATAAACAGCATTTACAAAACATAACCCCTTTGCTGGGGCAGACTCCTTAACATCATTTTTCTTTTTGTTTACCCATCTATCTGTAAAAATTTCTGACGATATTTTTTTTTCTCCAACAAGAACTAATTGACCAACAATTAAACGGACCATTCCATAAAGAAAACCAGTAGCTTTTATATCAATCAAAATCAAATCCTCGACTCTTTTAATATCTATATTTTTTATTGTTGTGATTGAATTTATCCTGTTACTTCCACTTTTCTGAAAAGCAAAAAAATCATGTTTTCCTTCCATTCTCTTTGCTGCATTTGACATTGAAACTTCATCTAATACTTTTTGGTATCTATGCCATGACCAATTATTGATAAACAAATTAGGGAATTTACTGTTATGAATGACATATCGATAATGCCTATACATTACTGAATAGCAGGCATGCCAAGTATCTTTAACCTCAACTGATTCCAAGATTCTAATCGTTGAGGGTAAAATACTATTTAGGACATCAGAATAATTATTTCCTGGTATAACACAATCAATATCAAAGTGAACTACTTGTCCTGATGCATGAACTCCCGCATCAGTTCTTCCTGCAGCAAAAGTGTTTACGGTATGATCTGAAATCTTAAAAAGAGCTTGTTCTAAAAGTTCCTGAACAGTAGCTGCATTTTTTTGTCTTTGCCAACCTGAATAATTAGAACCATCATATTGGACTAATAAAGCTACCCTTTTCAAACTTTATTTTTTAATAAAAAGACTTATATGAACGAACTTAAACAAGCTCAATTATAGCCATTTGGGCGTTGTCACCTTTTCTAGAGACGGTTCTTACTATACGTGTATAACCACCTTTTCTATCTCCATATCTTTCTTGTGCTTTTTCAAATAAAGAATGAACTAATTTCTTATCATAGATATATCCAATAGCCCTTCTCCTAGCTGCCAAACTTCCATCTTTAGCAAGAGAAATCATTCTTTCTGCTTCGTTCCTTAGAGCTTTTGCTCTAGCTTTTGTGGTTGTTACTCTACCTTCCCTAATTAGTTGAGTAGTTAAACCTCTCAAAAGTGCTTTCCTTTGGTCAGCAGGTTTACTTAATAAAGGAATTCTAAGTTGGTGTCTCATAATCTTAAAAATGTTAAACGGAGGTTCTGCTTTGTGGGATAGAAATCCCTATCCTTTCAAGAGCCTCAATAACCTCATCTGCAGATTTAGAGCCAAAGTTTTTAATTTCGAGGAGATCCTCATAGCTAAAACCCATTAAATCGGAAACTGAATTAACTTGAGCCCTTTTTAAACAATTATATGCTCTTACAGATAAGTTTAGTTCCTCTAAAGGAATTTGAGCTTCAGGGGATGGTTCAGGCTCTTCAGGTATCTCCTCTACCATGGTAACAGTAGCAAGAGGTTGGAAAAGTTCAATTAATTGGTTTGCAGCTTCAGAAATAGCGTCATCAGGACTTGTAGAGCCATCGGTTACTACTTCCATTTTTAATCTTTCTCTACCTGTTCCACCCTCTGCCACAGCAGTTTCATCAATCGTAAAATTAACTCTCTTCACTGGCATAAATACAGCGTCTATTTGAAGTAAATCAATGGCAGTTGTTTCTTCGTTTTTACGATCTACAGGTCTATACCCAACACCTCTTTCAACATGAATTTCCAACTCTAATTTGTGACCCTCCTGAATTGTAGCAATGGGTTTTTCACCATCAACAATTTCAACTTGAGAGGAGAATTGAATGTCATTCGCTTTCACATCCATTGGACCATTTGCTACTAATCTGCCAATTTCAAGATCTGAATTAGAACTATTAATCGATAGTTGCTTACAATTGAGAAGAATGTCTAAGACGTCTTCTCTAACTCCAGGAATAGTAGCATATTCATGATTAATCCCTGCTATTCTTACTGCAGTCACTGCACTCCCTTCAAGTCCTCCCATTAGGACCCTTCTAAGAGAATTGCCCAAAGTTGTAGCTTGTCCCCTTTCTAAAGGGCCAATTAAAAAAGTTCCTGTTTGGGAGCGATCATCAGCTATTTGATGGTCGATTCTGTCAATCTGGTATTGCAACACGGAAAAAATAAGGTGAAAAGTTTTTTTTGGGGGGGGTTAGAGAATGGTTAAGACCTAAACGCGTCTCCGTTTGGGTCTTCTACATCCATTATGAGGTAATGGAGTGACATCCCTTATTAGAGTTATTTCTAAACCGGCCACTTGTAAAGCTCTTATGGCCGTTTCCCTACCTGAACCTGGTCCTCTAACTAATACTTCGATTTGTCTCATTCCTTGATCAAGCGCCCTCCTAGCAGCAGCTTCAGCTGCTGTTTGAGCAGCAAATGGCGTCCCTTTACGAGCCCCCTTAAATCCACTTGCACCAGCAGAAGACCAAGCAATTACATGCCCGGAGGTGTCAGTGACTGAGACTATAGTGTTATTAAATGTACTTTGAATATGTACAACTCCATTCGGTACATTACGTTTAGATTTCTTCGAACCTGTTTTTTTTACTGTAACTGCCATGATGTTTAATTTAATTAAGGATTTGTGATTAAAAAAAATTAATTATTTTTTTCTTCCTGCAACTGTTTTTCTTGATCCCCGTCTTGTTCTTGCATTAGTTCTGGTTCTTTGGCCTCTTACTGGAAGACTCATTCTATGCCTTCTACCTCTAACACAACCTATATCTTGTAAACGTTTTAAGGCCATACCCTCCTTTCTTCTCAAATCTCCTTCTAAAGTAAATTCCTCTGTAGCCCCTCTAAGTTTCTGCACATCAGAATCAGAAAGATCTTTGACACGAATATCTGGGTTTACTCCCGTATTAGCAAGAATTAGTTGCGATCTTGTCAAACCAATTCCATAGACGTATGTAAGTGCAATTTCAACTCGCTTTTCGCGAGGTATGTCAATTCCTGCAATCCTGGCCACGTGTTTTGAGTAAGTAAAAGTGTGAATTAAAGGGTTAAAATTTAACCCTGACGTTGTTTATTGCGAGGTCTTTTCTTGTTAATAACATAGATTTTACCTCTTCTCCTTACGATCTGATCGTCAGGACTAATTTTTTTAACTGAAGATCTTACCTTCATGGTGTTTTAAAAATAAAACGCTAATATTTTATTCTACATCATCATCAAGCCATTTTTTGTTTGATATCAGAGGAAATGGTTTTTAAATCCCTATTGCCATCAATATACTCTAGCAATGAAAGATCTTTGAAGAATTGAATTAATGGTTCTGTAGTTTCTTTATAAATATCAACTCTTGTTCTAATAGTCTGTTCGGTATCATCTTTTCTTCCTCTTAAAAGCAAACGCTTTATAAGAACTTCCTCTGGAATATCCAAGTAAAAAACAACTTCTAAGGGTTGATTTATTTCAATTAGAACCTCATTCAGTGAATTTGCTTGAGATAAATTTCTTGGGTAACCATCTAGAATCCAACCTTTATTATCTTTATTTAGATTTTGTCTTACTATTTTTAATACGAGCTCGTCACTAACAAGTTCACCACGATTAATAATATCCTTCACCTGTTTGCCAAGAATAGTATTCATTTCGATTTCTTTTCTTAATAATTCGCCTGTGGAAAGGTGCAAATAAGAATTGGATTGACTTAGTAATTCCGCCTGCGTCCCTTTCCCGGCTCCAGGTGCTCCTAAAAATAGTAAATGTTTTTTCATTAATTATTAATTAGTCCCTCATACCTTTGGGAAATAACATAAGTTTGAATTTGCTTGGCAGTATCAATAGCAACTCCTACAAGAATAAGTAACGAAGTTGCTCCTAAACCTTGAAATGTCTGAACATTTGTCGCTCTCTCTACTGCGGCTGGTATTATAGCTACTGAACCCAGAAATAATCCTCCTAATAATGTCAACCTATTTTGAATCCCTGAAAGATATTTTGCTGTATTAGTTCCTGGTCTAACTCCTGGTATTGCTACTCCTCCTTTTTTTAAATTTGAAGCAACATCAACTGGATTAATTGTAAGAGAGGCATAAAAATAGGAAAACCCCAAAATTAAGGCGAAGAATGTAAAAGCATACGGCCATGGATTAGAAGATCCTGGATTTAAACTACTTGCTAGCTTTATTAAAACTGGATTACCGGTGACATTAGCAACAGTTATAGGTAAAAAAATTAAAGCAGATGCGAATATTATTGGCATCACTCCTCCTGCATTTAATTTTAAGGGTAAATAACTTTGCCTAGTAGGAAGTAATGTTGTATTTCCTATTTGTCTTTTTGCACTAACAATAGGAATACGCCTTGCTCCCTCTTGGACGAAAATTATCCCTACAATTGTCAGTAAAAAAACTCCTAGCAAAACTGCTATACCAAGAACATCTCCACGATCACCAGTTTGAGCTTTTTCAATAGTTGAACTCAAAGCCTTTGGTAAAGTCGAAACGATATTCAAAAAAATTACCAATGAAGCTCCTTGCCCAATCCCTTTTTCTGTAATAATTTCACTAAACCACATAACTAACATTGAGCCAGTAACTAAGGCAATGGAAGTTTGCAAAACAAATGTGGTTTCACTTATACCCTGAATTGCGTATTGTCTAAGAATTAAAGAAAAAATAATACTCTGCAAAAAACCCCATCCTAAAGAAACATACCTAGTTATTTGAGCAATTTTTCTTCTACCTGCTTCTCCCTCATTTTTTTGTAAATCTTCAAGAACAGGTAATGAAGCTGTAAGAAGCTGAATAATTATTGATGCGTTGATAAAAGGAAGAATACCTAATGCGAATATTCCCAGGGTTGAAATTCCTCCTCCAGTAAAAATATCTAAGAAACCTATTAATTGGCCGCCTTGATCTATAAAACTTTTAAAAGCAACCCTATCAATACCTGGCATAGGAATATAAATGCCTAGTCTTACTAAAAGAAGCAGCCCTAAAGTTGTTAAAACTCTACTTCTCAGCTCTTTATTTAAAAATAATTGAGAAAGTATTTCAGAAGCGTTAGGATTTCTACTTTTGTTGACAAACATTTTGAAGCTAAAGTAAATTTTTGCGTAAATTTATTTATTGTTTATAAGCTCACAAGAACCGCCTGCATCCTCAATTTTTTGTTTTGCAACTTTAGTAAATGCATGAGCTTGGACTTTTAACTTTACATTAACTTCTCCATTACCAAGAATCTTTAAAGGAAATTTTGGTTTAAAGATCAATCCTTTCTTAACTAGTGAATCTAGGTTAACGGTATCGTTATCTTTGAAATCATTTAATTTATTTAAATTAATTATGGAATAGTTCTTTTGATTAATTATTTCAAAGTGCTTTAATTTTGGAACTCTTCTATACAAGGGCATTTGTCCACCTTCAAAACCTGGTCGTGTAGGCCTACCAGAACGTGACTTTTGGCCTCTCATTCCAAAACCACATGAAGCACCTTGGCCAGCAGCAATACCTCTACCCTTTCTTAATTTTTTCTTTCTAGAGCCTGAGTTTGATTTTAGTGTATTTAG
>CACBFH010000023.1 GCA_902538515.1 uncultured Prochlorococcus sp.
CTGGTCAATACCAAAAAGAAATTATTCTTAAAAGTATAGACCAAGAATCTTTGATAAGATTTAATCTTCTAAAAAAGGACAATATTAGATTACGTGAAATTTTATCCCTCAAAGATTCATCTTATGAAGGTAATATTTCAGCCGCAGTTATTTCGAGAAAAACAGGTAGTTGGTGGAGACAAATAACCTTAAATAAAGGGTCAAAAGATGGAGTAGTAATTGGGAGTGTTGTTGTCGGTCCGGGTGGATTATTGGGCAGAGTAAACAAGACTTCTTTATTTACTTCGTCGGTAACTTTATTAACCTCACCAGAAAGTAAAGTAGGGGTATGGGTTGATAGAATTCAAATTAATGGATTACTGATCGGCTTAGGAAATGATTATCCTAGCCTATTACTTTTTTCAAAGGATGCTGACATAAAAGTAGGAGATTTTATATCATCTTCCCCTGTAAGTACTTTATTACCACCGAATATCCCTATTGGTATTGTTCAATCTATAAATGAACCATTTAAAGCAAAGAAAACAGCAGTAATATCACTTTTGGCAAACCCTCATGTAATTGATTGGGTGCAAATTTTAAAGGTAAAAATTTAATGAATAAATTTTTTAAAAAAAATTTGTCTATAATTTCTTTTATTTTAATCCCAATCATTTTTTTATGGCATCCTAATTGGCTTGGATTTTTAGGTGTTCAGCCATATTGGCCTTTATTTTGGTTATTGCCATGGTCGATGATTAATGGATCAATAAATGGTTTAATATTTGGTTTGTTTTTAGGTATAATTTTAGATTCTTTAACTCTTGAGAGTAGTTTTACTCAAATACCAGGTTTAATTTTATGTGGAATTTTGTTTGGGAGAATTAAATTTCATAGTAAATTTTTGGTGGCGCATTTTAG
This sequence comes from uncultured Prochlorococcus sp., assembly GCA_902538515.1. Lineage (GTDB taxonomy): Bacteria > Cyanobacteriota > Cyanobacteriia > PCC-6307 > Cyanobiaceae > Prochlorococcus_A. The sequence continues at coordinate 901 of CACBFH010000023.1, forward strand.
ATATGGTTTAATTTGTTCCTTTGGAAGTTTTTTATGTGGAGCTTTGTATTTTTTGCAGATTTTGTTTAGAAATTTTTCAGATAGTACTTTTTTACTGTTTCTACCCAGTTTCCAAAACATCTTTGCTGAAGTTTTTCTTACTGGTTTTTTTGCTCCTTTGATATGCTCTCAACTTGTAAGAATTTTTAAATCTTCAAAGCCAAAATTATAATAATTAATTTTTCAAATAAGTTAAAAAATGTTCAAAAAATTCATTATCTTAAAATTTTTATAAAAATAAGGAATATCTCTTTGAGGGTTCGTGATGTTATATTTTTAATTGTTAGAATAAATGTTCAATGCAATAATTCTTTGCTTTGAAATATCTGGAAATTTTTTAACTATGTCAAAAGCAAGAATTTTAGTTGTTGATGATGAACCAGCAGTTTTGAAGGTGCTAGTTACAAGACTTCAACTTGCAGGTTATCAAGTATATTCAGCTACTAACGGTGAAGAAGCTCTTGAATCTTTTCACAGGGATTCCCCAGATTTGATTGTTCTTGATGTTATGCTTCCAAAAATGGATGGATTTGCTGTCTGCAGAAGAATTAGAGCAGAATCAGTAGTACCAATAATATTTTTAACAGCTTTAGAGGCTATTTCAGAGAGAGTCGCAGGCCTAGATTTAGGTGCCGATGATTACTTATCAAAACCATTTAGCCCAAAAGAATTAGAAGCAAGGATAGCTACCATTTTAAGAAGAATGGGTCCAACAGTATCTGTTACTGAAACTAAAGAAGTACCTTCTGGTAAAGGAGTTATGAAATTTGGAAGTTTAGTTGTTGATACTAACCGCAGACAAGTATCTCGTTCAGGCGAGAGAATTAGCTTAACGTATACTGAATTTAGTCTTCTAGAATTATTATTCGACGAGCCGGGTAAAGTTGTTCCTCGAGCTGAAATATTAGAACAGCTATGGGGCTATCCTCCCCGAAGAGCTGCAGATTTAAGAGTGGTAGATGTTTATGTAGCTAGATTAAGAGGTAAATTAGAGCCAGATCCAAGAAATCCAGAATTAATATTAACTGTTAGAGGAATCGGTTATGCATCTCAGAGAGTTGGCGAAACAGCAACAACTTTGGCAAGTTGACCCTAACTCTGATACTTTTATTAAATAAAACAAATAAATTAAATAAATTTTGTCTGAAATAAGAGATGCTCGTCTGCAAAAATCTAATTCATTAGTCACCAAAGGATTTGCTTCATACGCAGAAAGTTTTAAAGTTTCCCATACTACAATTTTTCTTCTTCAAAAATTTGATTATTTAGAAAATGGTCAAGAAGAAGATTTTAATGTCTCTATCGCGGGTAGAGTGATGGCAAAAAGGGTAATGGGTAAAATTGCCTTTTTCGCAATAAGCGATCAAGAAGGTCAGATTCAGCTTTATTTAGATAAAAGAATTATTAATTGCAATTTAGATAACCAAAAATTACTTTCTTTTGAAGATATTAAGGAAATTGTAGACATCGGTGATTGGATAGGCGTTTACGGAACTATAAAAAAAACTAACAAAGGTGAGCTTTCAATAAAGGTAGAAAGATGGGAGATGTTATCTAAATCATTACAGCCTCTACCCGACAAATGGCATGGATTGACTGATATTGAAAAAAGATATAGACAACGTTATGTTGATTTAATAGTCAATCCTCAATCAAAAAATGTATTTAAAACGAGAGCAAAATGTATTAGCTTTATTAGAAAATGGTTAGATAATAGAAATTTTTTAGAAATAGAGACTCCAATTCTACAATCTGAAGCAGGTGGTGCTGAAGCTAGACCATTTATCACTCATCACAATACTTTAGATATTCCGCTCTATCTAAGAATAGCTACAGAATTACATTTAAAAAGAATGGTCGTTGGAGGATTTGAGAAGGTTTATGAATTAGGAAGAATATTCCGTAATGAAGGAATAAGTACAAAGCATAATCCAGAATTCACCTCAGTTGAAATTTATCAAGCTTTTTCTAATTATGTCGATATGATGGATTTAACTGAAAAATTGATCAAAGACACTTTAGCTGATACATGTGGTTCTTTAGTTATAAATTATCAAAATAAGGAAATTGATTTTTCAAAACCTTGGTTAAGAATTTCTATGAAAGATATAGTCAAGAAATATACAAGTATTGATTTTGATTCTTTCGGTGGAGACTTTCAATTAGCAAAACAAGCAGTTCAAAGTATAAATATTGGACTTTCTTCTAAAGTAAATTCTATTGGAAGGCTTTTAAATGAGGTTTTTGAGCAAAAAGTAGAGTCAGAACTTATAGAACCTACTTTTGTGATTGATTATCCTGTTGAAATATCTCCTTTAGCTAGGCCTCATCTTCATAATAAAGAAATGGTTCAGAGATTCGAATTATTTATTGTTGGTCGAGAGCTTGCCAATGCTTTTAGCGAATTGATAGATCCAGTAGACCAAAGAGAAAGAATGCAATTACAGCAATCTCTTAGAGATAAAGGAGACTTTGAGGCTCACAGTTTAGATGAAGATTTTCTGAATGCTTTAGAGATTGGCATGCCTCCTACTGGAGGATTAGGTATAGGCATCGATAGGCTTATCATGTTAATTACAAATAGCCCATCAATTAGAGATGTAATACCTTTCCCATTGTTAAAACCAGAAATTACTTCGAATAAAAATGAAAAATTACCCTTGAATGAAGTAAAATAAACTAATTATTCCAATACGAAATTTTTTAAATGAGTGGTGAACGTGTTGGTTTCCGTTTCAAACACGCGGACGCAGTAGTGAAAAGAAATCCTCAAGGCCGATCAAGAAGAGGATGGGTTATTGAACCAGTAGAGCAAACTACAAGCAGGGGTACAAAAATGCCTGCTTACAAAATTCGCTGGAGAGATAGTGAGAGACCTGAAACTGTTTTACAGCATATGTTAATTTCGGATCCAGATCCTTCGCCTCCTCCGAGTTCAGTAAGTTTAGATTCATAGTTTTTATAACTAGAAATATCTTTATCTTTTTAGTGCAGAGTTGATTTCTTTTTTTATACTTTTTTGTTTTTCATCTTGGCGTTTATCATGTAATTTTTTCCCTTTACCAACTCCAATAGTTAGTTTGATCCATGAGCCTTTTAAATAAAGAGATAATGGAACAATAGTCATTCCTTTTTTTTCAGTATTTGATTTCAGTTTTATTATTTCTTTTTTATGTAGTAGCAACTTTCTATTTCTTAATGGATCATGATTAAAGAAAGAACCCACATTTTTGTGTGGTGAAATGTGAACATTTAGTAATAAGATTTCACCATCTCTGAATGAACAGTACCCATCTCTTAAATTTGCTTTTCCGTTTCTGATAGACTTTACTTCAGTTCCTAAAAGTTCAATTCCAGCTTCTATTGTTTCAGATATTGCATACTGAAATTTCGCATATCTATTCTCAGCTAAACGTTTAAAATTATTTTTTTTATTAGTATTTTTTTTTACTTTGTTTGAATTTTTTGCCATTTTAGTTGTAAAAAATCTTTCTACTCAGAACAATTGCAATTAACCTTTCATTATGGCAATAATTTCTTCCAATATAGATGATAATGATTCTTCTCTTCGTAAAAGAGAGCTAAGGTTAGTTGATTCAAAAATCATTCCAGAAGAAAAAAGAAAAAATAATATTAACTTTGCTCGGCCAATTACTTTAAAAGAATTTATTGGTCAAGAACAACTCAAGTCTGCTTTAAGAATAGCTATAGATGCTGCAATTTTTAGAAAAGAACCTTTGGAGCATATTCTTTTTTATGGACAGCCTGGCCTAGGTAAGACTACTCTTGCTTTTTTAATTGCTCATGAAATGAATACAAAATGTAAGATAGCGACTGCTCCAGCAATTGAAAGACCAAGAGATATTGTAGGGTTACTGCTTGGATTAAAAGAAGGTGAAGTTTTATTTATCGATGAGATACATCGCCTAAATCGGTTAACTGAAGAGTTGTTATACTCTGCAATGGAGGATTTTAGACTTGACTTAACTATGGGATCTAATAGAGGAGCACGTTGCAGAACAATTAATCTTCCTAGGTTTACTCTTATTGGCGCGACAACTAAATTAGCCTCAATTAGTGCCCCTCTAAGAGATAGATTTGGTATATCTCAAAAAATTGATTTTTATTCATATGATGAATTAAAACAAATAGTTGTTAATTTCTCCCGATCAATAAACCTTAATTTAGATAATGAAGCATCTTATGATTTAGCAAAAATATCTCGAGGGACTCCAAGAATTGCTTTAAGACTATTGAGACGAGTTAGAGATTATGCTCAAGTTGTTAAGAAAACAAATGAGGTCTCGGTGAATTTAGTAAAAAAAGCTTTACACTACTATAAAATTGATGAAATTGGTTTGGATTCTTTAGATAGAAAATATTTATCCTTTCTTAATCAAAACAATAATATTCCAACAGGCCTCGATTCAATCGCAGCAGGATTGGGAGATGATTCTTCAATGTTAGAATTTGTAGTTGAGCCATATCTAATAAAAATTGGTTTCCTCGCTAGAACGCCTCGTGGAAGATTGATTACTGCTTTAGGAAAAAATTATATTGATTCAAAAAATGATAACTTTTAAAAAAGTTAAGGTTTGTTTTACATTAATTTTTATTTTTTTGAATATTTTTTATATTGCACCATGCTATTCATCCTCTTTGAGAGAGGATTTGTTTAAAAATGCATTGGATCTAAGTTCGGGAGGGGAATTTAATCTCGCTTTACAAGAATGGAATAGATATCTCGATTCTTATCCTGATGATGCTGCAGGTTTGAGCAATAGAGGAAATGTAAGACTTGTTACAGGAGATGTACAGGGATCAATAGATGACCAAAATAAGGCTATCAGTTTAAATCCAAGTGAAATAGACCCTTACATTAATAGGGGGATTGCAGAGGAAGCATTGGGTCTATGGTCGGAAGCGAAAAAAGATTATATGTTCGTTATTTCGCAAGATAGTACAAATTTCTCTGCATTATATAATTTAGCTAATGTTGAAGGTTCTACATTTCAGTGGGAAAAAGCGAGAGATTTATTTTCAAAAGCTGCTTTACATAATCCTGGGTTTGCTATGGCAAGGTCAAGTATGGCTTTGGCTGATTTCCAGTTGGGCAATATTGAGGAATCTGAAAAAGAATTAAAAAAATTAATTAGACGTTATCCAACTTTTGCAGATGCTAGGGCAGCTTTGACAGCTTTGAATTGGTCCAAGGGTGAATCTGGTAAAGCTGAGAGTAATTGGATAGCAGTAACTGAATTAGATCCTAGGTATAGTGATGAAGAATGGTTAAAGGAAATAAGACGGTGGCCTCCAAAACCAATTAAAGATTTAATGAACTTTATCGATTTAAAATAAGTAATGAACAAAGATCAGTGTTTTAAAAAAATCGATTCTTTTAATGACGAATTGATTAATTTAAGAAGACATATCCATGCCCATCCAGAATTAAGCGGACTTGAAAATCAAACGGCGATTTTGATAAGTGGTTATTTAAAAAATATTGGTTGGAATGTCAGAGAATCTGTTGGTAGAACTGGAGTTATAGCTGATTTTGGTCCTGTAGATAAAGGGGTTATAGGTCTAAGAGTGGATATGGATGCTTTGCCAATATTTGAGGAAACTAATTTAAGTTTTTCTTCAAAAGTTGATGGTGTTATGCATGCGTGTGGTCACGATTTGCATATATCTATTGGATTGGGTGTAGCAAAAATTGTTAAGGATTTAAAACTCAATTTGGGTACTAGGATAATTTTCCAACCCGCTGAAGAAATTGCGAGTGGAGCTAGATGGATGATTAAGGATGGTGCAACTAATGGTCTAAATTATATTTTGGGGGTTCATGTTTACCCAGATTTATCTGTAGGAACTATTGGGATTAAAGAAGGAAGTTTAACTGCAGCTGCTGGAGAACTTAAGGTAGAGATTAAAGGAAAATCAGGCCATGGTGCTAGACCTCATGAAGGGATTGATGCTATTTGGGTGGCTTCCAAAGTTATTTCGGGAATTCAAGAATCAATAACACGAAAGTTAGATCCTTTAGATCCTGTAGTAATAACTTTTGGTAAGATAAATGGCGGCAATGCATTCAACGTTCTTGCAGAAAAGGTTAATTTAATTGGTACTGTAAGATGTACTAATATTGAATTATTTAAGAATATTGGTAATTGGCTTAATAAAAATATCTCTTCTTTAGCTAATAGTTGCGGAGCTGATGCAAAAGTAATATTTCGAGAAATTACCCCACCAGTCAATAATAATTCTCAAATTAACAGAGTTCTCAGAGATTCTGGCATTAAGGTTTTAGGTAAAGAAAATGTTATCGAATTGCAAAAACCATCATTAGGTGCTGAAGATTTCGCGGAGTTTTTGCAAGAAATTCCAGGAGCTATGTTTAGATTAGGTGTGTCAAGTTCCAATGGATGTGCTCCCCTACATAGTTCTAAATTTGATCCAGACGAAAGAGCTATAGCAATTGGAATTAAGGTGATACTAGAGTCCATAGTAGAATTAAACGATGAAAAAATTAATACACTTGATAAATGAAAATTTCTCAGAGATTTATTTTGTCTTTTGTGACTCCTTTCATGATCCTTTTATCAGTAATGGGCTTAATATTAAGGGACAATTCCAAGAAGATTTTTTATTTACCTATTGGCTTGATGGGTATCTCTATTATTTTGGAAAAAGATTTTAGAAGAAAATTGAACAGGAAAAATATTTTAAAGAAGATAAAGGCATATCAAAAAGCTAAAAAAATATGATTTATTTATTTTTGTGCAATTTGTGATGACTATTTTTATAAAAAGAGCTATTAATTAATAAATACTAGGGGTGCTAGGAAATCTAATCTAGCTGAGATCATACCCTTTGAACCTGAATCATTCATCTTTTTTCAGGGAAGTGGAAATTTGATCAAACTTTAGTAATAAAACTTTTAAAATTTATAAGTTATGAGAAGTAATTGGATTAAGCCTCGCATTGGCAAAAAAAATGTAACTCAGATGAACTTTGCTAGAAACGGATACATAACAGAAGAAATGGATTTTGTAGCTAAAAAAGAAAGTCTACCTGCTTCTCTAATAATGGAAGAAGTTGCAAGAGGGAGATTAATCATTCCTGCTAATATCAATCATTTGAATCTTGAACCAATGTCTATTGGTATTGCTTCTAGATGTAAAGTTAATGCAAATATTGGTGCTTCCCCAAATGCAAGTGATATTAATGAAGAAGTAGAGAAACTTAAGCTAGCGGTTAAATACGGTGCTGATACTGTTATGGATCTCTCTACAGGAGGGGTAAATTTAGATGAAGTTAGGCAAGCTATTATTAATGAATCTCCAGTTCCGATAGGAACAGTTCCTGTTTATCAAGCTTTAGAGAGCGTTCATGGTTCAATAGATAGATTAACTGAAGACGATTTTCTTCACATTATTGAAAAACATTGCCAGCAAGGTGTAGATTACCAAACTATTCATGCTGGGTTATTAATAGAGCATTTACCAAAAGTAAAAGGAAGAATTACTGGAATTGTAAGTAGAGGAGGAGGGATCTTAGCTCAATGGATGTTACATCATTTCAAACAGAATCCTCTCTACACGAGGTTTGATGATATTTGTGAGATTTTTAAAAAGTATGATTGTACTTTCTCTTTAGGTGATTCACTTAGACCTGGTTGTTTGCATGATGCTTCTGATGATGCTCAGTTAGCTGAATTAAAGACCTTGGGCGAGCTTACTCGAAGAGCATGGGAACATAATGTTCAAGTAATGGTTGAGGGTCCTGGTCATGTACCTATGGACCAAATTGAGTTTAATGTGAGAAAGCAAATGGAAGAATGTTCTGAAGCACCCTTTTATGTACTTGGTCCATTAGTCACAGATATATCTCCTGGCTATGACCATATATCAAGTGCTATTGGAGCGGCGATGGCCGGTTGGTATGGGACATCGATGTTATGTTACGTAACCCCAAAAGAACATCTAGGTCTCCCAAATGCAGAAGATGTAAGAGAAGGATTAATTGCTTATAAGATAGCTGCTCATGCTGCTGACATAGCAAGACATCGAGCTGGAGCTCGTGATAGAGATGATGCACTTAGTCATGCAAGGTATAACTTTGACTGGAATAAACAATTCGAACTTTCACTAGATCCAGAAAGAGCAAAGCAATACCATGATGAGACATTACCTGAAGAAATCTTTAAAAAGGCTGAGTTTTGCTCAATGTGTGGACCTAAACATTGCCCAATGAATTCAAAAATTTCAGATGAATCTCTTGATCAACTTAAAGATAAACTTGAAGAATGTAATGCCTCATTGTAATAATTAATAATATTTACAGAATTTCTTTTGTCTTACTAACTACGTTTTCAACAGTAAATCCGAAGTTTTTCATACATTCTCCTCCTGGAGCTGAAGCCCCAAACCTGTCCATAGTAATACAAATCCCTTCAAAACCTGTATATTTATGCCAACCAAATGAATGTGCCGCTTCTACTACAACTCTCTTAGTTACACTACTAGGTAAAACGCTTTCTTTATAGGAATCTTCTTGTTCTTCGAATAGTTCTACGCAAGGCATTGATACAACTCTAACTTTCTTACCTAAGTTTGAAATCTCCTTACTTGCTTGAATGCAAAGATTTAGTTCGCTTCCAGTACCAATAAATATTAGATCTGGTGTTCCTTCGCAGTCCGAAACCACATATCCTCCTAGAGCAACTTTGTCTATCGAAGTATTTTCTTGATTCGGCATACCTTGTCTACTTAAACAAAGTGAGGAGGGTCTTTTTCGATTTTCAATAGCAAGCTTATAAGCCCCACTTGTCTCATTTCCATCTCCTGGTCTGAAAACTAGCATGTTAGGCATGGCACGAAGAGAAGGGATAGTCTCAATAGGTTGATGTGTTGGACCGTCTTCTCCTACACCAATCGAATCATGTGTTAAGACATAGATCACCCCTAATTCGCTGAGTGCTGAGAGCCTCATTGATCCTCTCATATAATCAGCGAAAACAAGGAAGGTCCCACCATAAGGAATAAGGCCACTATTATGATAGGCAATACCATTAAGTACAGCTGCCATTGCATGCTCTCGTACACCAAAATGTAGATATCTTTTCTCAGGGCTATGTGGTTGGAATGATCCAGTTTCTCCTTTGATATCTGTGTAGTTAGAGTGAGTTAAATCTGCAGATCCACCAATTAATTCAGGCAGGTTAGGGCCTAGAGCACCCAAACATATTTGTGAATGCTTTCTGGTGGCTAACCCTTTATCATCAGGTGAATAAGAGGGGAGATCTGAGTCCCAATTCTTAGGTAATTGGCCTTCTAACATTCTTTTTAACTCAGCTCCTTCAGAAGGATATTTATCTTTATATTCTTCAAATCTAGAATCCCATTCTTCCTCTAATTTTCCGCCCTTTTCTATTGATTTTCTAAAATGTGTATATACTTCATCTGGAATTTCAAATGGAGGATATTCCCAATTTAAAAACTCTCTGGTTAAGGCAGCTTCTTCTTCTCCAACAGCTGCTCCATGAATTCCAGCAGTATCTGATTTATTAGGAGATCCATAGCCTATAGTTGTAGAAATTTTTATGATCGAAGGTTTATCTGTAATTAATTTTGCTTTTTCGATGGCTTCAGTTATTCCTTTAATGTCATGGTTACCATCTTCAACATGTTGTACATGCCAGCCGTAAGCTTCGTATCTTTTTAAAACATCTTCAGTAAAAGAAACATCGGTTCGTCCATCTATAGTAATTTGATTATCGTCATAGAGTGCAATTAATTTTCCAAGCTTAAGATGACCAGCTAATGAGCAAGCCTCAGATGCGATACCTTCTTGGTTGCATCCGTCACCCATTATGACGTAAGTATAGTGATCAACGATATTACAATCAGGCTTATTGAATTTAGCTGCAAGGTGAGTTTCAGCTATTGCCAAACCAACTGCATTAGAAATTCCTGCTCCAAGAGGCCCAGCTGTAACTTCAACTCCTTCAGTTTCGAATGTTTCTGGATGTCCAGGAGTTTTCGATCCCCATTGTCTAAATTCTTTAATATCTTCTATGGAAACTGATTTGTATCCTGTCAAATGAAGCAAAGAATATAACAACATACAGCCATGACCAGCTGATAAAACAAAACGGTCTCGATTAAACCATTTTGGATTCTTGGGATTGTGATTAAGTATGTTTTGCCATAATGCATAACCCATAGGAGCACACCCCATTGGCAATCCAGGATGTCCACTATTAGATTTATTTACTGCATCTACAGCAAGCATTCTTATACTATTTACACAAAGAGATTCTAATGAAATAGATGCAGCGACCATTGTTTTAAAGTAAGTTAAGTTGGAAATACAGGATTGGTTGTCTTCAATTCATTTTGCTGAAAGCAAGGCAAACATTGTGACCACCAAAGCCGAAAGAATTTGAAAGAGCAACTCCTACTTGAGCTTCTCTTGCATTATTTGGTACATAATCAAGATCACATTCAGGATCTGGATTGACGTAGTTAATTGTAGGAGGGATAAAATTATGTGTCAAAGAAAGTATACAAGCTACAGCTTCTATACCTCCTGAGCCTCCTAGGAGATGACCAGTCATCGACTTAGTAGAGCTTACAGGAATGAGGTAAGATCTGTCTCTAAATATAGATTTAATTGCAGAAGTTTCATTTTTGTCATTAGCTGATGTACTCGTTCCATGAGCATTTATGTAATCAACTTTTTCTAGGCTAAGAGAAGCGTCTTCAATTGCTAGTTTGATAGCTTCAGCTCCTCCAACTCCGCCTGGAGATGGAGCAGTAATGTGATGAGCATCACATGTTGTTCCATATCCAATAATTTCTGCATAAATTCTTGCGTTTCTTTTTTGTGCATTTTCTAAAGTTTCTAAAACAAGAATTCCAGATCCCTCTCCAATAACAAATCCATCTCTTTCTGCATCAAAAGGTCTGCTAGCTGTTTTGGGACTTTCATTTCTGAAAGAAAGAGCTTTGGCACTGGCAAAACCAGCTACTCCGAGAGGCGTAATACTTGCTTCAGCTCCTCCACAGATCATTGCATCTGCCTTTCCAAGTTGAAGTAATCTAAAAGAATCACCAATTGCATTTGAACCGGCAGCACAGGCTGTTGAAACAGAGGAACTAGGTCCTTTTGCACCTAAAGCAATAGCAGCTAATCCTGTTGCCATATTTGGAATCATCATTGGTACTGTAAATGGACTCACTCTCTTAGGTCCTTTATGACTGAGAATTTGAGCTTGACTTTCCATAGTTAGTAAGCCTCCAACACCAGAGCCAATAATCACTCCAATTCTTGATGAATTAGATTCAGTAATTTCAAGTCCAGAATCCTTCAAGGCTTGCTTTGCAGCAATAACTCCAAACTGTGAAAAACGATCCCATCTTTTGGATTCTTTAGCTTCAATAAAATTCTCAGCTTGAAGATTTTTAACTTCTGCTGCAAATTTGCAAGGATGTTGTTCAGGGTTAAAGAGAGTAATGTCTGAAACCCCATTTGTACCTTTTTGAAGACTGACTAAATATTCATCAATGTTATTACCAATTGGAGTTACGGCTCCGATACCGGTAATAACTACTCGATGGAAATTTGGCATCCTTTACTAACCTTGTTTTTCTTCGATGAATTTTACTGCATCGCCAACAGTTGCGATCCCTTCAGCTGCTTCATCAGGGATTTCAATATCAAATGCTTCTTCAAGAGCCATCACTAATTCAACGGTATCAAGAGAATCTGCACCTAAATCATTTTGGAAATTTGAATCTGATTTAACTTCTCCTGCTTCAACACTTAATTGTTCTGAAACGATAGAACAAACTTTTTCGAGGATTTCTTGTGACATAGTTTATGGAAATTACTAATTATCTATATGATTTTATGCCCTAGAGTTAACAAGAGTGAAGCATATCTTAATTTTTTTAATTTCTTTGTAAGACAATAGTATTATAAAGCGAGATTTAAAAGACAATTTTTTCATGTCACACGCAGTTAAAATTTATGACACTTGCATTGGATGCACCCAGTGTGTAAGGGCTTGCCCACTTGATGTTTTAGAGATGGTTCCATGGGATGGCTGCAAAGCTGGCCAAATTGCCTCATCGCCAAGAACTGAAGATTGCGTAGGTTGTAAAAGATGTGAAACGGCCTGTCCTACAGATTTCTTAAGTATTCGTGTTTATTTAGGAGATGAAACTTCTAGGAGCATGGGACTAGCATATTAATTTATATAGTGCAGTTTTAAGAGAGTCCATGTTTTAAAAATACTTATTTTTTTTCAAATATAATTGAAAAAAAATTATCGTATGTGTGGAATAGTTGCTGTAACAGGTTATAAAAAAGCATTACCATTATTGATTAATGGCTTAGAAAAACTTGAATATAGAGGGTATGACTCCGCAGGTGTTGCAATAATTAATTCTGAAACAAATTCTATTACTTGTAACAAAGCAGAGGGAAAACTTAAAAACTTAAAAAATAATCTTAACGAAGAGAATATTCCAGGAACTGTTGGTATAGGTCATACTAGATGGGCAACTCATGGAAAGCCTGAGTTTAAAAATGCTCATCCTCATATCGATAGTTCAGGAACCATAGCGGTAGTTCAGAATGGCATTATTGAAAATTTCCAAGACTTAAAAAATAAATTAGAGAAAGAGGGTATTATTTTCACTTCTGATACAGATACCGAGGTAATTCCCCATCTTATTAAAAGAGAATTAAATACATTAAGTAAACTTAACCTTGAGAATAATGGCTCAACATTATTAGTGGCTTTAAGAAACGTTATATCTGATCTAGAGGGATCATATGCCCTAGCGGTTTTATGGGCTGATGCCCCAACCTCTCTCGTAGTTGCGAGAAGACAAGCACCCTTGATTATTGGTTTGGGCGAAGGAGAATTTATTTGTGCCAGTGATACGCCAGCAATTGCAAATTTTACGAATATTATTATGCCTATGGAGGATGAAGAAATAGCTTTATTGACTCCTCTTGGAATAGAAATATATGACACAAATAACGAGAGACAATATCGCAATCCTGTTTCTTTAAAAGTCTCAGAGCAAATAATGGATAAGATGAACTTTAAACACTACATGTTAAAAGAGATATATGATCAGCCACAAACAGCAAAAAACTGGTTGAAAAATTATTTAATTCAAAATTTAGAAGGGGGCCAATATCAAATAAATTATCCTTTTGATACAAAGTTTTTTCAATCAATTGAAAGAATTGAAATCATCGCTTGTGGTACAAGTAAACATGCTGCAATGGTGGGAAGCTTTTTATTAGAACAATTTTCATGTATCCCCACAAATGTCTTTTACGCAAGTGAATTTAGATATTCACCACCTCCACTGCTGCCAAACACTTTAACTATTGGAGTTACTCAATCTGGAGAAACTGCTGATACGATTGCTGCCATAGATATGGAAATTAAAAGACGTTCTTCTATTGAAGATAAAAATTTTAAGCCTAATCTAATTGCAATAACAAATAGGAAAGAGAGCTCTATTGGAAGGCAAATTTCTAATATAATTGATATTTGTGCAGGAATAGAAGTCGGTGTTGCAGCAACAAAAACTTTTTTTGCTCAATTACTTTCTTTTTATGGATTAGCAATAAAATTTGCTGAAATCAAGGGGAGTCAAAGCACAGATGAAATAAATAAATTAATAACTGAACTTATAAAACTGCCTCCCTTAATTGAAGATCTTTTAGAACAACATAACGAATCCTCAGAAAAGCTAGCACATGATTTTTTTAATATCAAAGATGTTATCTTTTTAGGAAGAGGTATTAATTATCCTATTGCTCTTGAAGGAGCGTTAAAACTCAAAGAAATTAGTTACATACATGCGGCTGGATATCCAGCTGGCGAAATGAAACATGGTCCAATAGCACTGTTAGATAAAAAAGTACCAGTAATTTCTATCGCCTCTCCTGGTGAAGTGTTCGATAAAGTTATTAGTAATGCTCAAGAAGCAAAAGCTAGAGATTCATATTTGATTGGAATTGCTCCTGAATGTAATGGAACTGAAATTTTTGATTATTTAATGAAAGTCCCTTCCTCTAATGAATGGATTTCACCCTTACTTAACATAGTGCCTCTACAATTATTGAGTTATCATATTGCAGCTCATAGAGGACTTGACGTGGATCAACCAAGAAACCTTGCTAAAAGTGTAACTGTTGAATGATTATGATAAGTTTTTTGCAAACTTTTATTTTTTTAAATTTATAGCTCTAAAAGTCCATTGGGAGGGTTGATAATAAGAAAATTATTTTTAATATCTACTAATGGGACTATTTCTCTAACAAATGGTATAAGAACTTTTTTTTGATTTTTAAATAGTTCAATTACAAGTAAATTATTTTTCTCATTTTCTAAATTAATAACTTTCCCAATTATTTTTAGTTCATCATTTTCTGAAATCTTGACATCTAGATTTATAAGTTCCAACAAATGAAATTCTTCCTTTTTTAATTTAGGCAGTTTATCCGGTTTTACAAGAATTTTAAATTTTTTGAGTTGCTCTGCATGATTTCTTGTATTTATATCTAGAAACTTTACTATAAAGGTTCCTTTGCCGGGTTGTTTGAAACCAGATAAAAGTTCTATTTCTAATGGAGATTCATTTTCTTTTTGTAACCATCTCATTCCAGGTTTTAAAAATCTTTCTTCAAAATCACTTAGAGATTTAACTTTAACTTGTCCATTAATTCCATGAGATGATGTTATCAATCCAACAATCAACCATTCACTATTAATTATCATATATTGTATAAATAAAAGTTTTTTATGGAATTATCTACTAAACCCATACTCCCAGGTTCTTTTGTGGTTGTAAAAGACACTAACTCCATATACAGAGGATATAAAGGTTTCGTACAAAGAGTCACAAAACAAAGAGCAGCTGTTCTGTTTGAAGGTGGCAATTGGGATAAACTCATAACTTTTCAGCTCACAAATTTAGAAATAATATAAAAATTAGATCTTACCTTTAATTATAAATTTTTCTATTAAAACTTTAGCTGCATTTGTTTCTGCCTCTTTATGGGATTTGCCGAATGCAGAAGATTCTTTTAATCCTTCGATAAATATATCGCAAGAAAATCTTTGAGGGTCGCCATTTTTCTTTGATAATTCAATTATTTTATATACAGGCAAATCAAAACCTTTACTTTGACACCACTCTTGCAATACTGTCTTAGATTTAAATTTATAT
>CACBFH010000024.1 GCA_902538515.1 uncultured Prochlorococcus sp.
TATTTGATTTGATCTAAGTAAATTTCAATTATTGGATAATTTTCACCAAATAAATAACCTGCATAAGTGAGAATTGCTACCCATATCATGCTTCCAAATGTAGTCCAAATCAAAAATTTTCTGAATGGCATAAGTTCTATGCCTGCAGGTACTGAAATTAAAGTTCTTATACCCGGTACCAATCGGCCCCAAAAAACTAAAGAAACCCCATATTTATCAAACCACCTTTTACTTTTATTTAAATCATTAGATGAAATACCAAGATATTTCCCTTTTTTATCTAGAAAATTTGAAAGTCTTTTTTCATTTACTAATCTACCTAAATAATACCAAGGCAAAGATCCTAAAATTGTTCCAAGTAATCCCCAAAAAACTAAAATATAGAAATTTAATTTTTGTTGATAAACGAAAAAACCACCCAATGGCATTATTATTTCCGATGGAATTGGAGGTATTATATTTTCTAAAAACATAGCCAAACAAATAGTGAGGTATGCAATTGTTGAATTCTTTTCAACAGCCAAACTAATATAGTCCGGGATTGAAGTGAGAATATTTACAAAAATAAGACTCAAACTTAGTATCTATAAAATTCTGGTTTATAAGGTCCTTCAACAGAGACATTAATATAATCAGCTTGTTCCTTAGTTAATTTTGTTAATTTTGCACCAATTTTTTCAAGATGTAATCTAGCTACCATTTCATCTAGATGTTTTGGTAAAACATAAACCTCCTTATCATAATTTTCTGACTTATTGAAAAGTTCAATTTGAGCTAGTACTTGATTAGTAAAAGAATTACTCATAACAAAACTTGGATGTCCAGTAGCACAACCTAAGTTGACTAATCTACCTTCAGCCAAAAGGATTATTTTATTACCACTAGGTAAAGTTATGTGATCAACCTGAGGCTTAATATTTTCCCATGGATAACTTTTTAATGATGCCACATCAATTTCATTATCGAAATGACCGATGTTACAAACTATTGCCTCATCTTTCATCTTGACAAGATTTTTGTTGGTAATTACCTGATAATTCCCAGTTGCTGTAACAAATATATCAATATCTTCCACAACATCTTCTAATGTAACAACGCTAAAACCTTCCATTGCAGCTTGAAGAGCACAAATTGGATCAACTTCAGCAACTTTTACAATTGCACCAAGTCCTCTTAGAGACTGGGCTGAACCTTTTCCTACATCTCCAAAACCCATTACTAAGGCAACCTTCCCAGCGATCATTACATCAGTGGCACGCTTTATGCTGTCAACTAGAGATTCTCGACAGCCATATAAATTATCAAATTTACTCTTAGTTACTGAATCATTAACGTTAATAGCAGGGAAAGGTAAAGCATTTTGTTTTTGTAGTTGATAAAGTCTTGCAACTCCAGTTGTAGTTTCTTCAGTGACACCAATGATATTACTCTTGATTCTAGAATAGAATTCACTATCATTTTTCAACTTAAACTTTATAGAATTGAATAAAGCAATTTCTTCTTCGTTTCCGGGATTATCTAAAACAGATAAATCTTTTTCTGCTTTACTACCTAATATCAATAAGCCAGTTGCATCTCCCCCATCATCAAGAATCATATTTGGAGAGTCTGCACCCCAATCAAGGATATAGTGGGTATATTGCCAATATTCTTCAAGAGTCTCACCTTTTTTTGCATATACAGATATTCCTTGATCTGCGATAGCTGCAGCCGCATGATCTTGAGTTGAAAAAATATTACATGAAGCCCATTTCACTTCTGCACCAAGATCAACAAGAGTTTCTATTAAGACCGCTGTCTGGATAGTCATATGAAGGCTTCCAGCTATTTTTGCACCTTTTAATGGCTTTTCAGATTGATATTTATCCCTGAGTGCCATTAGCCCTGGCATTTCCGTTTCTGCAATTTTGATTTCTTTGCGACCAAAATCTGATAAAGAGATATTGCTAATTACGTAATTAGGCGTAGAGGTTTTAACTGAATTTGCGATAACCATATTTAATTAATGCTTTTTCTATTAAACTATAAATGATTTTTGTGTAATTTTGTGTTTGTTGAGAATTTGAAAGAGACTTTAAATTTAGGAAAAAAAATCTCACGCAAATTAAATCCCCAATCAATTGTTTTATTAAAGGGTCCAATTGGAGCTGGAAAAACTTCATTTGTTCAAGGGATTGCCAAAGGTCTTTCAATCTCTGAAGACATTACAAGTCCTACATTTGCTTTATCACATCACTATAACTCCGGAAAAATTCCACTAATTCACATTGATTTATACAGGTTAGAAAATGTTTCTTCAGCAAAAGAATTTTTTTTCTCAGAAGAAGAAGAGGCAATACAAAGACGAGCTATTTTAGTCATTGAATGGCCAGAATTAATAGAACCATTTATTGAAAATTTTTGGAAAATAGAAATTAGTTACGCAAAAAATTATGGAAGACATTACAAAATAAGAGATCCCAAAAATTTATTAACACTCTCATAATATGGCTGTTGCTCAATGGCGCCTTCACCTTGACAAGTCAATAGTCCACAAACACCTGCGAACTTAATGCAATTTTCAATCTCTAGTTCGTTTGAAGGATAGCCAGAAGAAATGAATTTTGAAATTAAGCCAGCTAGAAAAGCATCACCGGCACCAGTTGTATCAACAATTTTTTGTAAAGAAGGTGTTTCGGTAATTCCCTTCAATCCGTTGATAAACCATGAAACGGGATTTTTTCCATCAGTTATTATTACATCTGGTCTATTGGACAATTGTTGAGATATTAGCAAGGGATTTTCATCTTCAAAAAACAAAGTTGCTTCTTCCTTAGCAAGTTTTAAAACATTTGAATGATTTAAAAATTTCCTTATTAAATTAACTCTCGCGGCTTTACTGATTTCTGATGTAAAACTTGAATGATCCCAAAAGACCTCTCTCCAATTCAAATCAATAACTATTTTGACTTCAAATTTTTTAGCCTGTTCAAGAAGAAAATAAATAGTCTCTGCTGATATTGGAGACGATAAAAAAATCGTTCCTGTGACCAAATATTTTGTTTCTAGAAAAGATTTCTCCAAATTTAAAATTTCTTTTTCGATTAATTTCTTACTCAGAATTTCGTCTGCAAAGCATGAATAAGAACTTTCCTCAAAGCCTGAAAAAAAACGATCTCCAAATTCATTTCTATCTACATTAACCACGCGAGTAGATGAATGATTATCTAATTGCAAGAAATCTAAATTGACGTCCAATTCATTAAATTTCTTAATAAATTTTTTTCCATAACCATCATTACCCAAACTTCCTATAAATGATGAATCTATTTTCAATTTTCTTAATGCACAAGCAACATTAGCTGGTGCACCACCCAAAAAATCTGTAAATCCTTGATTTGACTTATTTCTGATTCTGTCTATTAAAGCCTCTCCAATACATATGACCTTTTTCTTTTTCATAAAATAAACGTTTTTTTCTTAACTAAGAATAATTTATTAAAAACGAATAATTTTTTTTTGAATTAAAGTTTAATTAAAATCAAAACTATAGTGTCTTTAAATAAATCTGAAACATGGAAGTGGAAAAACTGGGAAATTTCTTGGTCTTTATCAAAAGAATCTACTTCTAAAAAGAATATTAAATTTTTATTAGTTCATGGATTTGGTGCATC
This sequence comes from uncultured Prochlorococcus sp., assembly GCA_902538515.1. Taxonomy (GTDB): domain Bacteria; phylum Cyanobacteriota; class Cyanobacteriia; order PCC-6307; family Cyanobiaceae; genus Prochlorococcus_A. The sequence goes on from CACBFH010000024.1 coordinate 3,654, forward strand.
AAAAAACCATTGGAGACATAATCAAGATTTTCTTGGTAAATTTTCTAACTGCTACGCAATTGACTTATTAGGATTTGGACAAAGCAGTCAGCCTAGTGCTGTATTAAATTATGAAACTGAAAAAGAAAACTCAATTAAATATTCATTTGACTTATGGGGTAATCAAATATCAACATTTTGTGCAGAGGTAATAAAATCTCCTGTTTACTTGGTAGGAAATTCGATTGGAGGTGTTATTGCCTTAAAAGCTGCTGAAATTCTCAAAGATGATTGTAAAGGTGTCATTTTGATTGATTGTGCACAAAGAACTATGGATGATAAACGTTTAAAAAAAAGTGATATCTTAATGAATCTATTGAGACCTGTAATTAAAACGATAGTTAGACAAAGAGTAATTAGTAATACACTTTTTACAAGAGCTGCTAACCCAAAAGTTATAAAGAAAATACTTGAGCAAGCTTACCCTTCAGGAAAAAATATCGACAAAGAATTGATCAAAATACTTTATCAACCTTCGCAAAGAAAAAATTCTAGAGAAGCATTTCGTGGTTTTATCAACTTATTTGATGACTATCTTGCTACTGACCTTTTCGAGAAAGTTGATGCTCCAATCCAATTAATTTGGGGTGAGAAGGATCCTTGGGAATCTTTAATTGAAGCAAAAGAGTGGATGAAAAAGTTCAAGAATATTAAAAGATTAGATATAATAAAAGGGGTGGGTCATTGTCCACATGACGAAGAACCAGAAGAAACAAATAGATTAATATATGATTTTATTCAAGAAACAAAATAGGCTTCTACATTTTCGCTCAGTCTTCTCAAACCTCTTAACCCATCACGTTCGAGATTTCTTACCCGATCCCTACTTATACCAAGAACTCTTCCTATACCTGTAAGTGACATTGGTTCGTCACCATCCATTCCATATCTCATTCTTAAAACTCTACATTGCAGATCTGGTAATTGATGCAAAAGGGAATGAAGATCACCTCTCATACAATCCATCTCTATTTGTTCATCTGGTAAATCCTCACCACCTGCTAATAAATCTAATAAAACAGTATCTTCACCATCGCCAACTTTTGTTTCAAGACTAACTGGCTGCCCAGCTTTGCACATCAAATCTTTAACATCTTCCTCGGGAAGCTCTACATATTTCGCTAATTCGCTAACTGTAGGAGTCCTAGACATTTCTTGACTCAGCTCTCTTTGACCTTTTTTTAACTTATTCAACATTTCAGTTATGTGTATTGGTAACCTAATTGCTCTACTTTTTTCGGCTATAGCTCTTGTAATTCCTTGTCTAATCCACCAATATGCGTAAGTTGAAAATTTATAGCCTCTCGCTGGGTCAAATTTTTCTACCCCCCTTACTAAACCTATAGTTCCTTCTTGTATTAAATCTAATAATTCCATATTTCTTTTAGTATATTTTTTTGCAACACTTACTACCAGCCTTAAATTAGCTGCAACCATTCTTTCTTTAGCCCTCTGACCTGCTCTCATTCTTTTCTTAATGATGGAAATAGATAAATCTAATTTGTTTGATAATTCCTCAATAGTTGGTTTATCTCCTGTTAATTCAGTAATTTCCAATTCCGCTCTTTCCACTTGCATGTATTCTTGTACCTGCCTACCAAGGGTTATTTCTTGTTCGTGTGACAATAGCGGAACTCTTCCAATATCTCTCAGATAAGACCTAACAAGATCAACATCGTTACTAGCTTTTAAACTTGATATTGGTGTTATTTTGTTCTCATTTAATGTTTCAGGTGACATTGTGATTTAAATGTTGTTTTGTAAACAATACCATTAAGAATTGTAAAGTTAAACAAAAAAATCCACAATTTTACAAAAATGAGAATAAATACCTATTTGTTTAAATTAATGAAGAACTTAAAAGCAATCTTGCTGTAGTCAGGTAAATAAATACACCTGCAATATCAGTAACAGTTGTTATGAAAGGAGAGGACATTAAAGCAGGGTCCAATCTCATTCTGTCAAACAACAAAGGGAGAATGGCACCTGTTGTAGCAGCTAAAGTAGTAATTGATATTAAACTAATTCCTACCGCATAAGCTATTAGAGGACCTTCTCCTTGCCACCAAGCAAAAGGGAATACAACTATCATCATCAAAACACCTAAAAGAGCGCCTGTGATTGCCTCTTTAACAACTGCTTTAATCGCACCAATAGATTTCAATTTTTGCGTACTTAATCCTCGAATGACAACCGTTGAACTTTGGGCACCAACATTCCCCCCAGTACCTATAAGCAGCGGGATAAATGCAGCTAGTAAGACTATTTCTTTTAATATTTGATCATTCATCGCTATAACTTTCGTTGTTAAACCATTAGCTAAAACTAAAATTAATAACCATAAAATTCTCCGTCGAGCAATTGTAAATAAACTACTTTGAAAATAATCATCTTCATCTCCAGGTTGAACTGCACCCGCCGCATAAATATCTCTTGTTGCTTCTTGTTCAATGACATCAATTAAATCATCGACAGTTACTATCCCAACAAGTCTTTTTTCTTTATCAACAACTGGAAGCGCTAAAAAATCATATCTTTGTATTGCTCTTGCGACTTCTTCTTGATTAGTATTCGTAGAAATATTAACTACATCTCTCGTCATAACATTACCAATTGGTCTAGAGGGATCAGCAGTTACAAGATCTCTTAAAGAAAGAATACCTGTTAAATGCCTTTCTTTATCAGTAACATATAGGCTATAAATTGTTTCTGTAAATGGCGCTCTTTTTCTAACTAAAGAAAGAGCCTCTTCTGCTGTCTGCATTTCTTTAAGATCTATAAATTCAGTAGTCATTAATCTTCCAGCAGTTTCAGGCTCATATCCAAGTAATTCTGCGGTAACTTTCCTTTCACCAGGACTAAGAGCAGACAAAAATTTACGTACAACTTTTGCAGGTAATTCATCAAAGAGTTGAACCCTATCATCAGGAGACATTTTCTCAACAATTTCTAAAACTTCACCTGAACGAAGTCTGTCTAATAATGTTTGCTGAACAATTGGATCTAAATATTCATAAACCTCAATTGCCTCATTTTTTTTTAACAATCTAAAAGCTATTGCCTGCAATATTAGTGGAAGACTTCCTATAGCATCTGCAATATCAACTGGTTGTGAAGGTTCTAAAAGTAATTTTGCCTCATCATAATTTCCTGCCACTAACAATTCTTCAAGTTGAATTGTAATTTTTTCACGAGTACTTAAATCTGAAGATAAAGATGTAACTGTTTCGAAATTATTTTCATTCATAAAATATAATTCCTATCAAAGTAACAACACTATTATATGAAATCTAAGTAATTTTTCTACTTATCCATGATCCAAAATACATAGTAAATAAGTTTATGAAAATCATTAAATTAAAAAATATCACAAATCTTATCCAGTTTCCTTGATTAATAATTTCATACAAAAAATAAATAAACCCGCTAAAAGATGTAAAACAAGAAAAGAAACCACTATATAAAATTTTTTCGCTTGAGTAACTTAAGCTTTTACTGCTAAATAAACCAACAAAAAATGATCCAAGTACGGAAATAATGAAGTTATTGTCTATCGATAATCTTAAAAACGTCCCTAGATAACAAGCTAAAAGAATATAAATAATATGTTTCTTTTTCAATTTAAAAAATTTAAACAAGGAAATAACCTAAATAAAATAAAAGAAAAGATATAACTATTACTTCGATATAATGAAAAAATAATCTTAAATATTTTTTCTCTTTAAATAAAATAAATAACTGGAATATAAAGGAAGAAAATGTACTAAAAGACCCTAAAAAACCAACATAAATTAATAATAATATATCATTATTAATAAAATTTAATGAAACTAAAATTCCCAAAAAAAATGATGCTATGAAATTAATTATTGAAGTATTTTGAATATCAAAACCTATCTTCTTTTTAAAATTATTTTGTATGAATATCCTCAGTATTAATCCAAACGTACTGCTAATTAAAATGATGCCTATTGAACTAAAAGTCAAAATTTACATCTTTATCCAACCTTTTGTAATTTTATTAGGATCGTCTAAAATTTTATTGGAAGCTAACTCAACTCTAAGCCAAATTTGCCTTTCACTGACTTTCCAATTACTTAAAACTGATAAAGTTGTACCTATATCAAGAATTAATAATTCTTTTGCATAAATTTCAGGAGAAGAATAAAGAGAAGTATTTGCACTCAAAATAATTTCATTAGTATTATTAGAAAACTTATTATGATTTAAGCTTTTTTGAATTCCTCCAGCAGGCAATGTAATTGGAGCAATTAATGCAAAAGTAATTAGACAAAAATTCTTGAGAAGAGTATTAATCATATATCTAAAGTAGCCAAATCTAAGTTACTACTATGAGTTTCTATAAATTCTCTTCTTGGTGCAACTTTATCTCCCATTAAAATGTTGAATATTCTATCAGCTTCAAGTGCATCTTCAATTTCAACCCTTTTCATCATCCTAGTTTGGGGATTCATAGTTGTATCCCACAATTGTTTTGGCATCATCTCACCTAATCCCTTAAACCTCTGAATATTATAATTTGCATTTTCTCCAAAGCCTGTAATTGTATCCTTCAATTGATTCTCGTTATAACAATATTTATGATTCTTACCTCTTTCAACTTTATAAAGAGGAGGACATGCAATATAAATAAAACCTTTCTCAACAAGTTCTCTTTGATATCTATAAAAAAATGTCAATAATAAAGTTCTAATATGAGCTCCATCAACATCAGCATCCGTCATAATTACTACCCTATGATATCTCAAAGAACTCACGTCGAAATCCTCACCTTTTATTCCTAATCCTAGAGCTGTTATTAATGACTGAATTTCAGTATTTTTATATATTTTTGTATCGTCAGTTTTTTCGATATTAAGAATTTTACCCCTAAGAGGCAAAATAGCCTGAAAATTTCTATCTCTCCCTTGTTTAGCTGACCCTCCAGCGGAATCTCCCTCAACGATATAAATTTCTGATTCTGAAGGATCCCTAGAACTACAATCCGCTAATTTCCCAGGCAGGGTTGAACTTTCAAGTACACTTTTTCTCCTGACTAATTCCCTAGCCCTTCTTGCAGCTTCGGCTGCATTAAATGATTGAATTGCTTTTTCAAGAATCAAGTCTAGAATTCCAGGATTGAATTCCATAAATCTTGTTAACGCTTCTCCAATCAGAGAATCAACAATCCCTCTCACTTCAGTATTACCTAATTTTGTTTTTGTTTGTCCTTCAAATTCAGGATCTGGAACTTTAACTGATAAAACTACAGTTAATCCCTCTCTTATATTTTCACCAGCTAAATTTTTTTCTATGTCTTTTCTTTTTCCTCTCTTTTTTGCAAGAGTATTGAATGTTCTTGTGAGAACTGTCTTTAACCCTTCAATATGAGTTCCTCCATCAATAGTTCTAATATTATTTGCAAAGCCCAAAATATTATCTGAATATACATCTGAACACCATTGCATGGCTGCTTCTACATAAACATTTTCTTTCTGTGAGTCAACATAAATTATCTCGGGATGAATAGAATCCTTTTCTGCATTCATATATTCAACATATTCTTTAATGCCTCCTTGATATAAGTAAACTTCTTCTTTGAAAGAACCATCTGACAATTGATTTCTCTCATCTCTAAAAACAATTTTTACACCACCATTAAGATAAGCTAATTCTCTTAACCTGGATGAGAGAATACTATATTCAAATTCTATTCCTCCAGTAAAAATTGTTATATCAGGTTTAAAACAAATAGTGGTTCCTTTTTTAAAAGGTTTTGTAGATTGCTTTTTAGTTTTCAACTCACCCTTTGATACACCTTTTTCAAACCTTTGATTAAATTCATTGCCATCTCTAAAAACAGTCACATTAACCCATTCGCTTAAAGCATTAACTACAGATATGCCTACTCCATGTAAGCCGCCCGAAACTTTATAACCCCCACTTCCAAATTTTCCTCCTGCATGAAGAACAGTCAGAACAGTTTCTAATGCACTTTTCCCCGTCCTTGAATGAACATCTGTTGGAATACCTCTTCCATTATCAGAAATTAGAGCTGATCCATCTGATCTAAGAATTATCTCTATATGATCACAGTGTCCAGCAAGTGCTTCATCAACTGAATTATCAACAACTTCATATACTAGATGATGCAAACCTCTTGGACCGGTTGAACCTATATACATCCCAGGACGTTTACGAACTGGCTCTAAACCCTCTAAAACCTGAATCTGTTCCGCACCATAATCATTTGAGATTTTATTAGATCTTTTGTCCTCGCTCATTTAATATAAAAAATAAACTTTAAAAATTGTTATTTTTAAAAGGTCTTTCATTAAACTTACCACTGTAATAAGAGAAAGGCTCGAAGTCTATGGAAAATTTAATTTCTTTAATTATATAGTTAATAGATTTTTCTTCAGAAACTAATATGTCTTCTTATCCACCTCATGTAATAGTTTTAATTGGACCCACAGCTAGCGGCAAAACAGAATTAGCTATTGAAATTGCAGAATATTTTAAAACTCGAATACACAATATCGATTCAAGACAAATTTACAAGTATATGGATATCGGTACTGCCAAACCATCTGAGAATCAACAAAGACAAATAAAGCATTTTTTAATAGATATTAAGGAGCCTATCAAACCAATTAATGTAAAGCAATTTCAAAAAATTGCACAAAAATCAATTAAAGCAGAAATCAAAAATAATTATTTACCTTTTCTTGTTGGCGGTAGTGGTCTATATATGAACTCAATCACAAAAGGTTTTTTTGTTCCGGATGTTCCTCCGCAATATGATTTGAGAGAACAATTAGAAGAACTTGATCAGAAAGAATGTTGGGAGCTTCTGAAAAATTGTGATCCAATTTCAACAAAAAAAATCAATTTTGCTGATCGTATTAGAACAATTAGAGCTTTAGAAGTTTTTTACGTAACAGGCAAACCTTTATCTAATCAAAAAATACAAAAACCACCTAATTGGCATATTCTCGAGCTTGGTTTAGATAGAGATAATTTAAAACAAAGAATTTTACAAAGAACAAAAAATATGTTTTTGTCTGGAATTGTTGAAGAAACTAAATTTCTTATTTCTCAATATGGATCCGATTTACAAATTTTAGAGACCATTGGCTATCGTGAAGCTAAAGAAGTTCTAAATAACCAATTAACAATTGATGAGGCTATTGAATTAACTACTACAAAAACGATCCAATTTGCCAAAAGACAAAAAACATGGTTTCGTAATAAAAATAACCCTATTTGGCTTAATAACAAAAACCTGCGAAAAGATGCAATAATTAAAATAGAGTCTTTTTTAGGCTAACTTTGAAATATTAAAAGATTTAGTTCAACACCCAATCAATTTTTTAACTAAGCTGAATGCCACCACGCCCACGTTTTGACCGCCGCGCTCCTGTTAGAGAGCTCCCTAATATTAACGAAAGAATAAAATACCCTCAATTGAGAGTTGTTGATTCAGATGGAAAACAATTAGGTGTTTTAGATAGATTGAAAGCAATAGAAATAGCCTCACAAAGAGAACTTGATTTGGTTTTGGTAAGCGAAAAAGCAGACCCTCCTGTTTGTAGGATCATGGATTATGGTAAATATAAATTTGAACAAGAAAAAAAAGCAAAGGAAGCTAGAAAAAAATCTCATCAAACAGAAGTTAAAGAGGTAAAAATGAGATACAAGATTGCCAAGCATGATTATGATGTACGAATAGGTCAAGCCACTAGATTTTTAAAATCAGGAGATAAAGTAAAATGCACTGTAATTTTTAGAGGGAGAGAAATCCAACACTCTAATTTAGCTGAAACACTTCTTTTAAAAATGGCTAGTGATTTAGAAGAGCAATCAGAAGTACAACAAAAGCCAACTAGAGAAGGGAGAAACATGATTATGTTTTTAAGCCCCAGAAAAACTCCCCTAATAAAAAAAGATGCAGAATAAAAAATAATTTTCGAAAAACTATGACGAATGTTAAAGTGTCACTATCAATAAGTATTATTTAGTCAGGATTTTTACAAAGTGAGATTTCATATTCAACAGGAAAGTGATATCCCTGCATCTACACAACTTTACAATCAAATTTGCTTTGCAATTGCAGCTAGACATTATCCTCCAGGACACAGACTCCCTAGTACCAGGCAACTGGCAATGCAGACTGGACTCCATAGAAATACCATAAGTAAAGTCTACAGACAACTCGAAATGGATGGGGTTGTTGAAGCGATAGCGGGATCAGGCATCTACGTCAGAGATAATCTTACCAAAAGAGACTTCAAAAGATCAGTTTACTCAAAAGACAAAATCAACCAGTCACCAGATCAAGAAGCAAAAAAATCTATTGATAACTTAATAAATCTTGGCTGCACTTTACAAGAAACAAGAGAAATATTAACCAACGAAATTGATTGGCGTATAAAATGCGGAGCAAGGATTATAGTCAGTACCCCTAGAGAGGATATAGGTGCATCTATGTTAATAGCAGAAGACCTATCACCAAAAGTCAATGTTCCAGTAGAAGTTATACCCATGGAAGAGTTAGAAAAAGTTTTGGGTTGTTCAAATAATGGTACTATTGTAACAAGTAGATACTTTTTACAACCACTAGAAAAAGTCGCAAATCAACATGGAATCCGAGCTATTGCAGTTGACTTGAGCGACTTTAAAAAGGAATTAAAAATTCTCAAAGAATTAAATACTGGAAGTTGTGTAGGTATTGTTAGTATTAGTCCTGGTTTATTGAGAGCGGCAGAAGTGATAATACACAGCATGCGAGGCAGTGAATTAATGCTTATGACAGCAATATCAGATAATAACAGTAGATTACTTTCTCTTTTAAAAGCTTCGAACCATATCGTATGTGATGGTCCTAGTTTATCAGTTGTAGAAAATACATTATTAAAAAATCGTTCTCAACTGATGAGATTACCTCAAATAATATGCGCAAAAAATTATTTGAGTATTGAAACGATAAACCAATTAAAAAAAGAAATTGGAGTTATCAATTAAACATGATTCTAAGAACTTTTAAATCAGATATTGAAATTATAAAAGAAAGGGATCCTGCTGCTAGAGGAATACTTGAAATTTTTCTTTGCTACCCAGGTTTTCAATCAATAGTACTTCATCGGTTTACTCATAAATTATGGAAATTAAAAATTCCCTTAATTCCCCGTCTTTTAAGTCATCTAAATAGAATAATCACAGGCATTGAAATTCATCCTGGAGCCAAAATTGGTAGACGGGTTTTCATTGATCATGGAATGGGAGTTGTAATTGGCGAAACAGCTGAGATAGGAAATAATTGTCTACTTTACCAAGGGGTGACATTAGGGGGCACTGGTAAAAGTCATGGGAAAAGACATCCAACCTTAATGGAGAACGTTGTAGTTGGAGCAGGTGCAAAAGTTCTTGGGTCTATCACAGTAGGATCTAATACACGAATTGGAGCCGGCTCAGTAGTTGTTCGTAATGTAGAAGGTAACAGCACGGTAGTTGGAGTTCCTGGAAGAGTTGTGCATCAAAGTGGTGTCAAAGTTAATCCATTAGCTCACTCTGCCTTACCAGATGCAGAAGCTAATGTGATAAAAAATTTAATGGATAGGATAGACTCCCTAGAAAATGAGATTCTTAAGTTACAAAAAACTCTTCAATGTTTAGCCAACTCAGAAGCTATTGATATTTCTAAACTAGGTGATTCTCAAAATCTCAAGGACAAAGAAATAATTGAATTTCTTGGAGATGATTAAATCACAATTTAATTTTTATCATCTGCGTCAATTTTAGGCTGAAACATAAACATTGAATAAATAACATTTCGTCTCATATTCGTCATCATTTCGAGAAACATATCATAACCTTCGTTTTTGTATTCGATTAAAGGATCTTTTTGTCCATAGCCTCTCAACCCAACTGATTCTCTCAAGGAATCCATGGATTGAAGATGTTCTCGCCATAAATTATCGATTTGCTGCAAAATAAAAAATCTTTCAGCTTCTCTCATTAATCCTGGACGAATCTTTTCTATTTGTGATTCCTTTAAATCATAAGCTATTCGCAACTGCTCTTGCAGATAGTTTTTTAATTCTTCTATTGAAAGTAAATTAATATCATCAGATTTAAGATCGTCTAATAAATATATAAATTCTTTGACTTTAGAAATTAATTGATCAATATCCCATTCTTCAGGAGGAAGATCAGGATTAATATAAGCATCTACAATTTCAATCATTGTCCTTTCTCCATATCCTATTACTTGTCTTTTTAAATCAATTCCTTTCAATACTCTGAGTCTTTCACCATAAACTGCTTTCCTTTGATTGTTCATTACCTCGTCGTATTCAAAAACTTGTTTTCTAATATCGTAATAATAGGTTTCAACTTTCTTTTGAGCACTTTCTAAAGACCTAGTGAGCATTCCTGACTCGATAGGCATATCTTCATCAACCCTAAAAGCATTCATTAGATTTGCTACTCTATCACCTCCAAAAATCCTTAATAAATTATCATCTAAAGATAAGAAGAATCTTGTACTTCCAAGATCACCTTGTCTTCCTGCTCTTCCTCTAAGTTGATTATCCACTCTTCGTGATTCATGTCTCTCAGTACCGATCACATGTAAACCGCCAGCGTCTCTTACTTTTTCTTCTTCATGAATCAAAACTTTTTCATATTCTTTTTTTACATCAGACAAAGATTCTCTCAAAAGCTTTATCGAGTCATCATTAGTTGGTGCTTTTTCTGCAGCTGTAGCTATCTTGTCATCAAGTTCCAAGACAGAAAGTTGTCTATCTCCCCAATTTTTAACAAGTTCATCAGATAAAATAGATAGTTTATTTTCAATTACTTCATCTAGTTTGCAAGGGAAAAGACTTGTTGAAGTATTTGAAATGTTCTTTTTCAAATTTGAACCAGCTTTTGTAGAAAAACCACCCTTAGATTTTGAATTTCTTTGTTTAGGTATTGGTGGCTTATGCTCATTGTCAGGCTTGACTAACAAAGGAATTAAAATTTCTTTTAATTTGAGCCTTGCCATATAGTCACTATTGCCACCAAGAATTATATCTGTTCCCCTTCCAGCCATATTAGTTGCAATAGTGACAGCACCTGCTCTTCCTGCCTGAGCAACAATTTCTGCCTCACGTTCAACATTCTCTGGCTTAGCGTTTAACAAATTATGTGGGATTTTTTCATCAGATAAAAGTGAACTTAATAATTCACTTTTTTCAACACTTGTTGTGCCAACTAAAACAGGTCTACCTTCTCTATGAATTTGTGCAGTTTCTTTAGCAATCTCTGTCTTAAATACTTGATCAGGCCAATCTTGTCTCTTTCTTATTTGATTTGTCGGTATGACTGTTGATTCTAATTTATAAGTTTTTTCAAATTCAACCTCCTCAGTTTTTGCAGTTCCTGTCA
>CACBFH010000025.1 GCA_902538515.1 uncultured Prochlorococcus sp.
GCCCATACTCCATCAGAGTTTGTAGACATAAAATCATCCACAATAACTCCTCCGTCTTCTTTTAAAGCAATTTGATCCCCTAAGAAATCAGTAATCGGCTTTGAACCACTCATATAAACAAAAACTCCATCTAGATTTAAATTGATAGGATTTTCTTCTTGCTTATTTTTTACAACAACCCCATTAACGCCCATATCATCACCCAATATTTCCAATAATCTTGTTCTACTCCAATGTTTTATATTTGAGTTATCCATCAATTCCATAGCTTCTTCATTATCTGATTTAGGATCACTTGATGTTATCCAATGCACAGTTGATGCAAATTTAGTTAGAACGGTTGCCTCTTCAATTGCCTCTTTATTCACACCAACAACGGCAACTTCTCTATTTTTATAAAAGGCCCCATCACATGTCGCACAATAACTTACTCCTTTACCAAGAAAATCCGCTTCGCCCTTAAATGATGCAGGCCTACCCATAGCTCCACTTGCAAGTACAAGTGCTTTAGCTTTGAAAGTGCCTTCGGGTGTATAAACCACTTTCCATTCTCCACTAGCATCTATTCCAAACACTTGTGCTCTTCTATAGTCTGTGCCGTATTGAACAGCCTGTTCTCTCATTAGAGTTAGTAATTTATCCCCACTTATATCAACCGGAACACCTGGATAATTAGCTATTTGATGAGTTATTGCTAAGGCGCCAACAGATGGATTTTTATCTAGAATAACTGTCTTTAAGTTTGAACGAGATGTATAAAGTGCGCAAGTACATCCTGCTGGGCCTCCTCCGATAATAACTACATCTGACTCAATAATTTCCAATTTAATAAAACTCCTTTTTAGTAGTTAATTAGATGAGCTCTTGGTTAGAAGATATCTTTAATGTAAATACCTAACCTTGTGTATAGATATAAGGTAAAAGAAAAAAGAGAAAAAAGCATAATATAGAAACAAACTTACATAGGAAAAACATAAAAAATTGATTATCAAAATAATCAGTTACGTGAAATGTTCTGTATTGATCTATTATTGGGTCAGATCGAAAAATCAATTGCCGTAGAAACATTATATTTTCATGACCAACTCTGACTACCTTTTAAAAGCTGCCATTAAGAAAGTAACCGAAAAATTAAACGAGATATTGGTTGGAAAAATTGAAGAAGCAACAAATATTGCTCAGGATGTTCCAGAAATTCTCAAAAAAGAATTTAATAGTTTGAAAGATGCCATAATCGATGAAGCCTCAAAAATGGAGAAAGCCGAAAATATTCAAGAAAATGATTCCACAAATACTTATCAAGATTCCAAAATAAAAAAAGCTTTAAATGAAATTGAAGATATCAACAAGCAAATTGATCTCTTTAATAAAACTATAAGTAATCAAATTAAATGAGTCATCACATTCTTCATTATCGTTTAAAAAAATTGAAGAGGGCCTTTCTGATTTGGATAACTCTGATTACGCTTTTAATAAATTTGTGGATAGATAATATTAGATTTACAATTTTCCAAACTAAGAGCAATGAAAAAAATAGGGTCCAAATTAAAAGAGCTCGGTGGTTTACTAATAAATTAATAAAGCTTGGTTCAGCATTTATTAAAATTGGACAATTATTATCAGCGAGACCTGATTTAATTCCTAATACCTGGATACAGGAATTGTCTAAATTGCAGGATCAAGTTCCTTATTTTTCTTTTGCAGAAGTTGAAGAAATTATAAGAGAAGAACTAGGGATGAAGTTTAATGAAATTGATCTAATAATAGGTGATCCGGTTGGATCAGCATCACTAGCTCAGGTTCATAAGGCGACTTTAAAAGATGGTAAGAAAGTAGTATTTAAAGTCCAAAGACCCAATTTAAAAGAATTGTTTATTATCGATTTGGGCATAATGCAGCAAATAGCAGGATTGTTGCAGAAAAATAAGAATTGGAGTAAAGGTAGGAACTGGGTTGAGATTGCTAAAGAGTGTAGGAAAGTTTTAATGAAAGAGCTTGATTTTAATTGTGAAGCACAATATGCAGCACGATTTAGACAGCAATTTCTTGATGATGAAAATGTTGAAGTTCCCGAAGTAATTTGGGATATGAGCAGTGAAAAGGTGCTTTGTTTAAGTTATCTGGAAGGAACAAAAATAAGCGACTTAGAAAAATTAAAATCACAAGCAATTGATTTACCTAAAATTGCAGAAATAGGTGCCATTAGCTATTTAAAACAATTAGTAAATTACGGTTTTTTTCATGCAGACCCTCATCCAGGGAATCTAGCAGTTTCAAATGAAGGTAAATTGATTTTTTATGATTTTGGCATGATGGGCAATATCTCAAATAATCTTCAAACAAGATTAGGGGGGATGGTTAAGGCTGCTGCATTAAGAGACCCCTCATCACTTGTTAGTCAATTACAACAAGCTGGGCTAATTTCAAAAGATATTGATGTAGGACCAGTCAGAAGATTAGTCAGACTGATGCTTAAAGAAGCCTTAACTCCCCCATTTAGTCCAAATATTATTGAAAAATTATCTGGAGATTTATACGAACTTGTTTATGAAACTCCATTTCAACTACCAGTAGATTTAATCTTTGTTATGAGAGCTTTATCAACTTTTGAAGGAGTTGGTAGAATGCTTGACCCAGGGTTTAACCTTGTATCAGTGACTAAGCCTTATTTAATAGAACTTATGACTTCAAATAATCAAACTCCCAACGATTTAATTAACCAATTTGGAAGACAGGTTGGTGAACTAGGATCTAAAGCTGTTGGAATACCTAAAAGAATAGATGAAAGTTTAGAAAGGTTAGAACAGGGCGATTTACAATTGCAAATAAGAATGGGAGAGTCTGATAGGCAATTCAAAAAAATGTTTACTGCTCAAAAGACTTTGGGTCATTCAATCCTTATAGGAAGCTTATCAATTGCATCTGCTTTACTAGTAACCAATAAACAAAATAATTTTGCATTGTTGCCACTTTTTTTTGCACTACCAATAAGTATTGATTGGATAAAATGCCAATTAAGTATGAGAAAAGGCTCACGTTTAGAAAAACTTCAGCGATAAAAAACTATATATTTTTGGGACCCAAACCTAAAGCTCCGGCGAATCTTGCTTGATTACCCAATTCCTCCTCAATTTTTAAAAGCCTATTATATTTTGCAATCCTTTCACTTCTACTCAAAGAGCCGGTTTTGATTTGACCCGATCTTGTGGCGACAGATAAATCAGCAATTGTTGTATCTTCGGTCTCACCACTTCTATGACTAATAACACTTGTGAAACCGGACATTTTAGCTAACTCAATAGCTTCCAAAGTTTCAGTTAATGTGCCAATTTGATTTACCTTTATTAAGATTGAATTGGCAGATTTTTCCATAATCCCTTTCCTTAACCTTTCTGTATTAGTAACGAATAAATCATCACCTACAAGCTGAACTTTATTTCCTAATTCTTTATTTAATTCTGACCAACCCTCCCAATCATCCTCTGCTAAACCGTCTTCTATTGAAACTATTGGATAATTAGAAACTAATCTTGAAAGATATGAAATCATTTCAGAGCTATTTAAACTTTTTCCTTCATATTTATAAATACCATCACTATAAAATTCAGTACTAGCAGCATCTAAAGCTAAAGATACCTGCTCACCAGGCTTAAATCCGGCTTTTTGAATTGCATTTAATAATAAGTCCCCGGCTTCTTCGCTTGATGACAAATTAGGCGCAAATCCACCCTCATCGCCTACAGCAGTAGATAGACCTTTTTTATCAAGTAGTGATTTTAATGAGTGAAAAATTTCAGTGCCCATCCTTAATGATTCACTGAAATTATTAACTCCATGTGGGACAAGCATAAATTCTTGAAAATCAAGACTATTTGGTGCATGGGCGCCACCATTTATTACGTTCATCAATGGGACTGGAAGAAGATTGGATAATGGATCTCCAAGATATCTATATAGGGGAATATCTAAAGCATTTGCTGATGCTCTGGCAGTTGCAAGACTTACTGCAAGTATTGAATTTGCTCCAAGGTTAGACTTATTAGGAGTACCATCAATTTCAATCATTAATTTATCTACTGCAGTTTGATCTAAAGCTGACAAACCACATAAAGCCGGGGATATTGTTTCATGAATTTTATTCACAGCATTCAAAACACCTTTTCCCATATATTTTGAACCACCATCTCTTAATTCATGTGCCTCGTGAGCACCAGTGCTAGCTCCACTTGGAACAATTGCTCTACCGCTTGCACCACATTCCAAAAATACTTCTGCCTCTACAGTTGGATTACCTCTTGAATCAAGGACTTGCCTTGACTCAATAGTATCAATAAGAAAATCAATAGTTTCTTTCACAATTTAATTATTACTATTTAAATCCTATTAATAGCTGAACTATTTGGCTAATACCTGAAATATATATGTTAACCAATCATAATTTTAAACTCCAAGACAAATTAGGTATTATTTAACGCTTTTATTAATTCCAAAGCCCCCGCAACCCCTATCGTAAACATATTTTTCAAATTCATCTTACAATTTGAAAAATACAGGATGATTATTAATGCAGATCCTATTTAGAATATTAATTAATAATCAACTATAGTTTTATAGTTTTATGAGAGAAACACTTACATCAAGCCCTGAACTTTTTAGCGATATCAGTTGGAATCTTCTTTTATTAGGAGAAGAAACCGCAAAAAAATGGGATCATAACGAATTTAATATAGAACACATAATTCATACATTGTTTTCCTCAAGTGAATTCTTTGCCTTCATTGAAAAATTATCAATTGACCAAGATACAGTTTTAGATATAACAGAAGATTTTTTAGAAGAGACACCAACAAATGAGTCAGAATTTTTTACAATCGGTGAAGATTTAGAAATTCTATTAGATAATGCGAATCAGATTAAAATCCAATGGGGGTCAAGATTAATAGAAATCCCTCATTTACTAATAGCTCTTGGAAGGGATTTGAGAATTGGAAATTATGTTTTTGAAGAGAGCAACCTTTCAATAGAAAAGTTAGAGGAAGAATTAAAGTTTTTCCCAAATATTAATCAATCAAAAGATCCTTTTAATTATAAGAACGTAATTGAGATAAATAATCAATCTAATTTAGAATCAAACAATGTGAATTTAGTTAAAGAAGAAAAATCAGAAAAAGCTATTATTCCATCCCCTAAAAGGCAACTTCAAATCGAAACCAAAAAACAAATTGTAAAAGATGAAACTGCCCTTTCAATTTATGGAAAAGATTTGACAGAGTCTGCTAAAAAAGGCTTACTTGATCCCGTTATAGGAAGAGAAAATGAGATCAATAACTTGATGAGGGTACTCTGCAGAAGAAACAAAAATAATCCCATACTCATCGGCAATCCTGGAGTGGGAAAAACTTCAATTGCGAAATTACTTGCACAATTAATTGTAGATAAAAAAGTTCCTGATTCTTTAAAAGACTTTAAAATTATTTCACTTGACTTAGGTGCATTAGTTTCTGGTACAAAATTTAGAGGCCAACTAGAAGAACGACTTAGCCTAATACTGCAAGAACTAATCGATCCAAACCAAGGAATGATTTTATTTATTGATGAAATCCACTCAATATTAAGTTCTGACAGATCTACTGCCGATATTAGTAATATCTTAAAACCTTTACTAGCTGAAGGAGAACTTAGATGTATTGGAACAACTACACCTGAGAAATTTCGCGAAACTATTGAAAAAGATCAAGCATTAAATAATTGCTTTCAAAAAATAGTTGTTAATGAACCTACAGTAGAATTAAGTGCAGAAATACTTCAGGGCATCAAAAAGAAATATGAATTACATCATGGCATAAGAATTTCTGAAGAGGCTGTACACTATTCTGCGAAATTGGCTGACAGATACATCAGCGATAAATGTCTTCCTGATAAAGCAATAGATTTAATTGATGAAGCTGCTGCACAGTTAAAAATCGAGTCTAATAACAAGCCTGAAATAATTATCCAACAAGAAAAAAAACTTCATACTATTGATGAAAAACTGAATAGTTTGCAAGGAAAAAATATCGAAGCTCAAGAAAAACTATTGAATATGAGGCAACAATCAGAGGCAAAATTGAATGTTCTTTGGGACAACTGGAACAATTTGCGTGAAGAAATGGAGCAATTATCTATTTTGATGAAAGAAGAAGATAAGCTAACCAGACAAATTAAAGATAAATCAGATCGCAAAATTGAAAATGATCTAGATTATTTAGAAAATCTTGAAGAAGAGTTAAGTGAAATAGAGAACGAAATACAAAAAGTTGAAGAGAACTTTAATAAAATAAAGAAAAATAGAAATTTGCCTTTTAAATATCAAGTTGAACCTGATGATATTGCTGACGTTATATCAAAAATAACAGGAATTCCAATTTCTAAAGTTGTTTCAAATGAACGTAAGAAATTAGTCAATCTAGAAGCAGAACTAAGTGAAAAAGTTATTGGACAAGAAAAAGCTATAAAAGCTGTTTCTGCTGCAATCAGAAGAGCTCGCGTTGGTATGAAAAGTCCTAAAAGACCTATTGGATCTTTTTTATTTATGGGTCCTACGGGTGTTGGCAAAACAGAATTAGCAAAATCTCTTACAACAGCTTTATTTGATGAAGAGGATGCACTGTTAAGATTAGATATGAGTGAATATATGGAGAAAAATGCCGTAGCAAGACTTTTGGGAGCTCCTCCAGGTTATGTTGGTTATGAAGAAGGAGGTCAATTAACTGAAGCAGTAAGACGTAAACCCTATTCAGTAATACTTCTTGATGAAATAGAAAAAGCACATACAGAAGTATTTAATATACTTTTGCAAGTCTTAGATGAAGGCAGATTAACGGACTCTCAAGGAAGGACCGTAGATTTCAAAAATACCGTAATAATTATGACAAGTAACCTAGCTGGTAAATCTATACTGGAGTATTCACAAAAGATTTCTAAAAGTGAAGAAAAGGTAGAAAAAGATAAACAAACTTTAGATGATTCCATTAGTAATGCATTGTCTTCAATTTTTAGACCTGAATTTTTAAATAGAATTGACGAAGTTGTAAAGTTTGATCCATTAACTATAAATGAACTTCAAAAAATAATAATTCTACAAACAGATGATTTAAAAAACCTGCTACTCGAACAGAAAATAAATATCATAATTGACAAAAAAGTTATCAATAAAATTGCAAATGATTCTTACGAACCTGAATATGGTGCTAGGTCACTTAGCAGGGAACTTAGAAGACAAATAGAAAATCCCTTAGCTGCAAAACTTTTAGAGGATAACTTTAAAAACAAAAAAAATATCACAATTAAACTTAACTCTGCTAAAAAAGATGAGATCGTTTTCAAACCTAGCTGAGGAGTAAATCAATAAGCTAAAATAAGTTAAAAGCATTTATCTTAATCTCAAAAAAAATTTTGTGACAAGTCCTACTACTAATAAAGAACCTCCAAAAAAGGATTCTCCTGAAATTGAAGAGCCTAAAAAAAAGGATAATTTTTTTAGATCTACCTATGATGAGCTAAAACTTGTCGTGTGGCCAAACAAACAACAACTTTTTAGCGAATCAGTAGCGGTTATAATTATGGTGTCCTTTTCTGCAGCAGCCATTGCATCTGTCAGCAGATTCTATGGATGGGCAGCCTCGCAAATTTTTGGTTGAATTATCCCTGATTATCCATTAATAAAGATCTAAATTAAATTTCCAGAAAAAAATGAGTAATGAATTGACTACAAGCCTTGCTTCTTCAAAAGCAAATACAAGCATCGCAAGATGGTATGCAGTTCAAGTGGCATCAAGCTGTGAAAAAAAAGTAAAAGCTACTCTTGAGCAGAGATCAGTAACTTTAGGTGTTAATAATCGAATCATTGAAATTGAAATTCCCCAAACTCCTGGAATCAAATTAAAAAAAGATGGAAGCAGACAAACAACTGAAGAAAAAGTTTTCCCAGGTTATGTCCTCGTAAGAATGATTTTGGATGAAGATACAATGATGGCTGTAAAAAGTACTCCAAATGTAATTAACTTTGTTGGTGCTGAAGACGGTAGAGGGAGCGGAAGATCTCGAGGTCATATCAAACCTCGACCATTGTCCAGACAAGAAGTGAATAGAATCTTTAAGCGTGCATCAGAAAAAAAAGCGGTAATCAAGTTAGATATTGAAGAAAAAGATAGAATCATAGTAACTAGTGGTCCATTCAAAGATTTCCAAGGAGAAGTTATAGAAGTTTCCGGGGAAAGAAATAAATTAAAAGCATTACTTTCAATATTTGGGCGCGAGACTCCTGTAGAATTAGAGTTCTCCCAGATCAATAAACTAAATTAATTTCTAATTTTTCTGGTTTGTCGAGTAAAATTATGATTTTCTACATCAGCTTAAATTCTCTAATCTAATGGCAAAAAAAATTGTTGCAGTTATCAAGCTTGCTCTACAAGCAGGCAAAGCAAATCCTGCTCCTCCTGTAGGGCCAGCTTTAGGACAACATGGTGTCAATATCATGGCATTTTGTAAAGAATACAACGCAAGAACACAAGACAAAGCAGGTTTTGTAATTCCAGTTGAGATTTCTGTTTTTGAAGATAGAAGCTTTACTTTTATAACAAAAACACCTCCCGCTTCCGTCTTAATAACAAAAGCAGCTGGTATAGAGAAAGGATCAGGTGAATCCGCAAAAGGCTCTGTTGGAAATATAAGTAAAGCTCAATTAGAAGAAATAGCCAAAACTAAGCTTCCTGATTTAAACTGTTCTAGTGTTGAATCAGCAATGAAAGTTATTGAGGGTACCGCTCGTAATATGGGCGTCTCTATTACTGATTAAGTTCAAGACACAATTGCTCACTTCTTAGGGGAGGTTAATTAATAACCGTTTGTACCCAAAATTACTATGAAAAAACTATCCAAAAGAATGGCGGCTCTATCAACAAAGATAGAAGATCGCATTTACGCACCACTTGAAGCTCTTAGTATTATCAAGGAAAATGCTAATGCAAAATTTGATGAAACTATTGAAGCACATATACGTTTAGGTATTGATCCAAAATATACTGATCAACAATTAAGGACTACTGTTGCATTACCACATGGTACTGGCCAAAGCATCAAAATTGCAGTAATTACAAGCGGTGAGAATGTATCGAAAGCTAAGTCTGCTGGTGCAGATTTATTTGGCGAAGAAGATCTTGTGGAAAGCATCAACAAAGGAAATATGGAGTTCGATCTACTTATCGCAACTCCAGATATGATGCCTAAGGTTGCAAAATTAGGAAGAGTTTTAGGACCTAGAGGCTTAATGCCTAACCCTAAAGCTGGAACAGTCACCAATGATATTGCTAATGCAATAAAAGAATTCAAAGCTGGCAAACTCGAATTTAGAGCAGATAAGGCGGGTATCGTTCATGTCCGATTTGGAAAAGCAAGTTTTACAAAAGAGGCTCTATTTGACAACTTAAAAACCTTGCAAGAATCAATTGACAAAAATAAACCAAGTGGAGCTAAGGGAAAGTATTGGAAAACTTTTTATGTAACTTCAACAATGGGGCCTTCAGTTCAAGTTGACATAAATGCTGTGCAAGATTACCAACCTGAAGGTTAACTCTTTGTAGTATAATTTAAATTGCAATAATACGGCCAAAGAAAGTAGGTTTATTTAGTTATTCTAAATTTTTAATTCCTACCGAGGATTCGTCTTAATTATTTCTTTTTTGGATCTAATAAAAGCGGCCTCTTTAAAAAAGGACTTTGCCGCATTTCCTGCTCTCCCTAAATTACGATCCAAAAAACAACAATGGGCCGAACACTAGAGAATAAGCAACAAATCGTTACTGAGATTAAATCTCTATTAAGCGACTCGGAAATGGCTGTAGTTCTTGACTATAAAGGTTTAACTATCAAAGAGATGTCAGATTTGCGATCTAGATTGCAAACAACTAACGGCATCTGCAAAGTTACTAAAAATTCATTAATGCGTAAAGCTATTGATGGAGATAGTAATTGGAACGATCTTGAATCTTTATTGACCGGAACAAATGCTTTTGTCTTAATTAAAGAAGATGTTGGTGGCGCTGTAAAAGCGATCCAATCTTTTCAAAAAGACACAAAAAAATCCGAAACCAAAGGAGCTTTATTTGAAGGCAGACTTCTAAGCGATTCTGAAATAAAAGAAATTGCAAGTCTTCCATCTAAAGAAGTATTGATGGCAAAAATTGCTGGCGCTCTAAATGGCATAGCAACAAAAATTGCGATCTCTATCAATGAAGTGCCTTCTGGACTTGCTAGATCACTTAAACAACATTCTGAAAAATCAGAATCTTAAATTCAAACCCTAATTAACTTTTAAGAAAATGTCCGCAAAAACTGAAGAAATTCTTGAATCATTAAAATCTCTATCACTTTTAGAAGCATCTGAGCTTGTAAAGCAAATTGAAGAGGCTTTTGGTGTATCTGCTGCAGCTTCTGCAGGTGTAGTAATGGCAGCTCCAGGAGCAGCTGGAGGTGACTCAGATGGTGGCGCTGCTGAAGAAAAAACTGAATTTGATGTAGTTCTAGAAAGCTTTGATGCAGCTGCAAAAATTAAAGTCCTTAAGGTCGTAAGAAATGCAACTGGTCTAGGTCTTGGCGATGCAAAAGCACTTGTTGAGTCTGCGCCAAAAACAGTAAAAGAAGGCATTGCTAAAGCAGATGCTGAATCTTTAAAGAAAGAGATTGAAGAAGCTGGCGGTAAAGTTACACTTAAGTAAGAGTACATTTTTTCAAGCCGATAACCATAATATCGGCTTCAAAAATTATGAATAGTGATAGTATTGCGATTGAAGCCGCAACAGATGGAGCCTGCAGTGGTAATCCTGGCCCAGGAGGTTGGGGCGGCTTAATAATCTTTGACGATAACAGCGAATTAGAAATAGGTGGTTCAGAGCAAAACACCACTAATAATAGAATGGAACTGACTGCTGCAATAAAAACTCTTGAAAAATTAAAAGGCTATAAATTAAAAGAGAACTTTAAGTTAAGAACTGATAGTAAATATGTCATAGAAGGTTATACAAAATGGATTATTAATTGGAAGAGAAATGGATGGAAAACAAGCTCAGGAAAGTCAGTTCAAAATGTTGATTTATGGCAAAAAATTGATCAACTAAGAATAAATGGCCTAATAATGGAATATGTTAAAGGTCATAGCGGAGATAAACAAAATGAGAGAGTTGATAAAATTGCAACTAATTACAGTAAAAGTATATCTATCGAAAGAAACCTAAAAACAGCAGAATCTTCATTTGATTTTTTTGAAAAACATGCACCTGCAGAAATTCAAGAATTATTTTCAAGAAATGAATTAATTCAAAAATTTGCAGAAAAAAAGTACTTATTAAGTTCACTAGAACTAAGTAATTTATTAGGTGAAGAAAACCTGGTGAATATAAAACAATATTTACTTTTTGAATGGCGTAATTGGAGATTGATTCCAAAAGATAAAAATTATTGGATAATAGAAAAAAAAGAATTCTAATTTTTTATGAATGAACAGAAGGGGGTATTTAAAAATCTTTATAAAAACTTGGTGACCCCTATACTAAAAAAAGATTCTGGAATAGATGCAGAATACTTAACTAATTTATCTCTTAGCGTTCTATCATTTAGTTCAAGAAAACATAATTGGCCTCTAGTTTCATCAATCCTAAAAAATCTAAATGAAGAATTTTCTATAATTGATAAAAGGTTAAGTCAGAATATATGTGGAATAAATTTTTGTAATCCAGTTGGTTTAGCTGCGGGTTTTGACAAAAATGGAAATGCTGCAAATATATGGAAAGATTTTGGTTTTGGATTTGCTGAACTTGGCACAGTAACTAAATTCGCTCAAAATGGCAATCCAAAACCAAGATTATTTAGATTAGCAGCTGAAGAAGCAGCTTTAAATAGGATGGGTTTCAATAATAATGGTGCTAAAAATTTGGTTAAAAATTTTCTTGAGCAAGATATTGAGTTCAAAAAAAACAGAAAGAATATTTGTTTAGGAATAAATTTCGGTAAGTCTAAGATCACAAGTTTATCTCAAGCAAAAGATGATTATTTAACTTCTCTAAAATTATTAATTCCATATTGTGATTACGCAGCAATAAACGTAAGTTCTCCAAATACCGAAGGTCTTAGAAAGTTACAAGATCCAATTCTTCTAAAAGAACTTCTTAGAGAAATCAAAAACTTACCTAATTGTCCACCATTATTTGTAAAAATTGCGCCAGATTTAAGCCTCAAAGATATTGAAGATATTTGCCAATTAATAATCGAGGAAAATATCGATGGAATCATTGCTACTAACACCAGCATAGATAGATTAGGTCTTGAAAATAGGAAGATCAGGCAAACTGGATTATTACTTTCTGAAGAAAATGGAGGATTAAGTGGAAAGCCTCTACAAAAAAAAGCAAATCAAATAATAAAACATATCCATAATATTGATAAAAAGATTATTTTAATTGGCGTTGGTGGAATTGATAGTCCTGAGTCGGCTTGGGAAAGAATTTGTTCTGGAGCATCATTAATTCAACTTTATACGGGATGGATATATAAGGGGCCACAATTAGTTCCCAATATACTTGACGGGATTTTAAAGCAACTCAATATCCATCAATTGTCCAATATTAAAGAGGCAATTGGATCAGATTTAAAATGGGTTAAATAAAAATTAGAAAATGAATAATGAACAAATCGGAAACAAATGATTACTCAACATTAGCCATGCAAATATCAAACTTAAAACATGGAGGAAATGTATATGCAAATGCAAAAAAATTAAATTTATTACCCTCTGAAATTATTGACGCAAGTGCCTCTTTAGTACCCTTTGATCCACCTCAAATAATAATAGATTCATTAAATGCAGGAATTAAGAATCTTGGATTTAGATATTACCCAGAGAGAAACTTGAGTGATCTGAAAGAAATAATCGGTAAATTTCATGGGATAAATCCAGACAATATATTGCCTGGAAATGGAGCTTCTGAACTAATAACTTGGGCAGGTTATGAAGCATCCAAATTTGGAACAAGTTGTATTCCTTCTCCATCATTTGTTGATTATGAAAGATCGTTAAATTGTTGGAATAGTAATTTTATACATTGCGAATTACCAAAAAACTGGAATAATATTTTTCCTCAATCATTTCCGCTTTATCCAAAAGGTGATGTTATTTGGATAACAAATCCACATAACCCTACGGGCCAATTATGGGAAAAGAATTCATTGGAGGAAGTTGTGAAAAAATATAAATTAGTTATCTGTGATGAAGCTTTCTTATCGATAACACCTAATGGAGACAAAGAATCTTTAATACCATTAACCCAAAGATTTGACAATTTATTAGTCTTGAGAAGCTTGACCAAAATCTTCAATATTCCTGGTCTTAGACTGGGGTACGTTATTGGCTCTCCGAAAAAACTTAAACAATGGGAAACAAATAGAGATCCTTGGCCTTTAAATTCATTTGCTATTAAAGCCGGAATTGATCTACTAGGTAATAAGAAATTCTATGAACAGTGGACAAAACAGATTCACAGCTGGATAAATCTTGAAAAAAAGAGAGTATTTGAAAAATTATCAAAAATAGAGAACCTTAAAGTTCATAACTCTTCAACCAACTTTTTTTTAATAGAAAGTAAAACATCCTTGTTGCCAAATATAAAATACTTAGAAAATAAGGGAATATTGCTTAGAGAATGCACTTCATTTAGATTTCTTGATGAAAAGTGGGCAAGAATAAGTTTGCAGAATAGGAAAAATAACACTCTTTTATGTAAAGAAATTCAGAATTCCTTTAAAAAATAATTAATAAATTTTTTAATCTCATTTTTAGATTTTATTTTATTATTATTTTCCATGTTCTTCTTCATGAGATCTAAGATTTCGTAATGATTTTTTCCCTTTTTTGATTTTATTTTAAAAATTCTTTCTAGAGTTCCTTCAAAAACTTCTTTAGAAATTTTATTCTGATTGATTAAAACTGAGCCTCCACTTTCAGCAAGAATCATTGCATTTTTCTCCTGATGATTATTTTTAGAATCTGGATATGGAATTAAAATTGAAGGTTTTTCAGCCTCCATTAGTTCATTGATTGTTCCTGCACCAGATCTCGATATTACAAGATCACAGTTTTGAATTAAAGCTGCTATTTCATTGGTAAATTTCTTTTGAATATAATTTTTGGAGTTTTTTACATGAAAAGGTTGTTGATTAGATTCGCCAATAATATGAACTATCCGAAACTGTTTTTTTATTAAAAATTCTAGAGATTCATAAAGAATTTGATTTATAGCTTTTGCTCCTTGACTACCTCCCATAACAATCAAAAGAGGTCCATTTCCTTTTGGAACCCATTCTGGCAAAAAATTAAATTTATAGAATTGCTCTCTTAAAGGTGTACCAGTAAAAATAGTTTTACAATTTTTTAAATAAGAATTTGTTTCCTTAAATCCTAAAAGAACAAAGGTACATAAAAAACCAAAATATTTTGTGACCATTCCTGGAATTACATTTGATTCATGAATAATGATAGGTATCCTGAGAAGTTTTGAGGCAACAATAGTAGGTGCTGAAATATAACCACCAGT
>CACBFH010000026.1 GCA_902538515.1 uncultured Prochlorococcus sp.
TCAGCATTACCTTTTATTAACTGAATTAAATCTCCATCTAAATCTGAAATATATCTACTTGCCTCTTTTAAATATGAATCAGATAAATCAATTCCTGTAATTTTTTCTTTAGGAAATGCGGCTCTTAATTGTTTTAATGTTCTTCCTGATCCTGTAGCCACATCAAGTATTTTTATAGAACTTTTTTTTCTATCGCTAAAAATTTCTAGTCCTTCTTTTATTGGCTTAATTATTCTTCTCCTCATTGAGTCAGCACTTCCATTGAAAAGTATCTCTACTTGTAGGTCATAAATGCTAGCTGAAAAATCTGATAAATAACCATCTGTTTGATGATGAAAATTCCTCAAGTAATATTGAGGATAATTATCTTTATCAATTGATTTTGGAAGATCATCAAAGTTTTGTTTTCTGCGCCTATCCCATGTATTCGGCATATCTAGCCAAATTTTTGGATATTGAGTTAGATACCTAAGCCATGGCTCGTCAAACAATAATTTTTTTGGATATATATTTTTTTCTGCGTCATTCCAATCTTCTTCTCTTAAGATATCCATTGATTTTTGGATTTGCATTAAAAGATCATTATTTATATCAAAATTTTCAAGCTTCGAATCGGGAAGAATAAAATTCATTAATCTTGAACTGATCTGCTTATGAGCAAAACCTGCAATGCTTTTACTTTGTTGTAGCGTTTTATATGCAATTTTTGAAATAGATTCCTTAGCCATTTTTCAATTTATATATCTATATTCCAACAAAAAAAAAATCAATTTGAGAATATTTTGTGATATTTCTCAAATTGATTAATTTAAACTAAAGTTTTATTTTAATTACGCGTCGTAATACATGAAGAATTCATGTGGATGAGGCCTTTGTCTTAGTTGTTGTACCTCTTCGTATTTTATATCAATAAAGTTATCAATAAAATCTTCAGTAAATACTCCACCCGCTAATAAATAATCCTTATCTGCTTTTAGCGCATTGAGTGAGTCATTAAGAGATGAAGGCACTGTATCAATTTTTGCAAGTTCATCAGCTGGAAGTTCAAATAAATCTACATCTACTCCATCACCAGGATCAATTTGATTTTTAATTCCATCAATACCAGCAAGCATCATTACAGAGAATGCTAAGTAAGGATTTGCTAGTGCGTCTCCTGATCTGAATTCTAATCTTTTAGCTTTAGGGCTTGGACCTGTTAAAGGTATTCTTACTGCAGCTGATCTATTACCCTCAGAATAAACTAGATTTACAGGTGCTTCGAATCCTGGTACTAATCGTTTATAACTATTTGTTGTTGGGTTAGTAAACGCTAGGAACGAAGGCGCATGTTTAAGTATGCCCCCGATGTACCATCTTGCTGTTTGTGATAAATTTGCATATGCTCCTTCACCAAAAAACAGAGGCTGTCCACTCTTCCATAAACTTTGGTGAACATGCATTCCGGTTCCGTTATCGTTAAAAACAGGCTTGGGCATAAATGTTGCAGTTTTTCCATATTTTTTTGCAACATTTCTTACAACGTATTTATAAGTCATAACGTTATCAGCAGAATTTATTAACGAATCAAATTTCATTCCAAGCTCGTGTTGCCCGGCACCAGCAACTTCATGGTGATGTTTCTCTGTGGGGATACCTAATTCACCCATAAGAAGAAGCATCTCAGATCTGATATCTTGCGCGGTATCATTTGGAGCTACTGGAAAATATCCTTCTTTATATTGTATTTTGTATCCTAGGTTACCCCCTTCTTCAATTCTCCCTGTATTCCAAGGTGCTTCAATAGTATCTACACTATAAAAACAACCTCCTTCTTTAGAGTCGTATCTAACATCATCAAATAAAAAGAATTCTGGTTCTGGTCCAAAAAATGCTGTATCTGCTATGCCGGTTGAGTCTAAATATTTTAAGGCTTTTTGAGCTAATGCTCTTGGACACCTATCATAAGGCTCTCCGCTTCTCGGCTCTTGGATAGAGCAAATCATACTTAGAGTTTTATGTTTATAAAAAGGATCTATCCAAGCTGTACTGGCATCAGGCACCATTGACATATCTGAGGCATTAATTGCTTTCCAGCCTCTTATAGATGAGCCATCAAATGCTAAGCCTTCTGTAAAAGAATCTTCCTCAATCATGTCTGATGTAAGAGTTAAATGTTGCCATTTTCCATGAATATCTGTGAATTTTAAATCGATGAGTTCAATTCCTTCATCTTTAATTTGACTTAAAACATCTTGAGGAGATTTAGACATAATTTTGTAATACCTTATATGAAATTAATAACTTGATGATTCTTGTTATGTATCAACGGTAACTTTTTTAAGACTTGATGTCTTCTTTTAGTATTTCAAGTCATAAGTTTAATAATTGTTTACCTAAATATTTAAATTGAATGAATTTCTTTAAATAAATATCGCCTATGTAGCAATATTAGTTTAATTTAAGAGTAATTGAATATAATGCTTTGACAGAAGCAAAACTTATTTCGGCTTTAAATGAAGAGAATTTATCTCATTTCTCAAAGACTTATGTTCCCTCTAGACTTTTATTAGGTCCTGGCCCTTCAAATGCTCGCCCTGAAGTTTTAAGTGCTCTTTCTTTAAATCCTATTGGACATTTAGATGAAGCATATATTTCATTGATGTCTGATGTTCAACAACTTCTAAGATATACCTGGCAATGTAATAATCGCCTGACTCTTCCAATGAGTGGAACTGGAAGTGCAGCTATGGAAGCTTCAATAGCAAATTTTATAGAGGAAGGAGAAAAAATCCTTATCGCTAAAAAAGGATATTTTGGAGACAGACTAGTTGATATGGCAACTAGATATAAAGCAGATGTATTTGTTATGGAAAAACCCTGGGGTGAATCCTTTTCATATGAAGAAATCAAGTATGAAATAGAGACTAAAAAACCAGCTATTTTTGCTATAGTTCACGCTGAAACATCTAGTGGGGTTTTACAACCTCTTGATGGAATTGGAGATGTATGTAGAAAAAATAACTGCTTATTTTTAGTTGACGCAGTTACTTCCCTTGGCGCTATAGAACTATTGATAGATGAATGGAAAATAGATTTAGCGTATAGTTGTAGCCAGAAAGGATTAAGCTGCCCCCCTGGATTAAGTCCCTTTACAATGAATGAGAGAGCTGAAGAAAAACTAAGTTCAAGAAAAACAAAAGTTCCCAACTGGTATTTAGATTTATCCCTTTTAAATAAATATTGGGGTTCTGATCGCGTTTATCATCACACTGCCCCTGTTAATATGAATTTTGCCATTCGTGAAGGTTTACGATTAATAGCAAATGAAGGTTTAGAGAATATTTGGCATAGACATAATACTAATGCAAAGAAACTTTGGAATGGTTTAGAAAGTCTAGGCATGGAATTACATGTATCAGAAGATTATCGATTGCCAACTCTCACAACAGTTAAGATCCCACCGGCTGTTGATGGAGATGGTTTTAGAAATCATCTTTTAAGCAACTTTGGAATAGAGATAGGAAATGGACTTGGAGAATTGTCTGGTAAGGTATGGCGCATAGGATTAATGGGATTTAATTCAAGTGAAGAGAATGTAGACAGATTATTAAACCTATTTGATACAGAGTTAAAAAAATATTCTATTTTTGAGTCCTCAACTTTTTAAACCATAATTGTAAAACTTGACTGCATTCGTCTTCTAAAATACCTCCAATTATTTCCATTTTGTGATGAGAACTTTTATGCTTAGATAAGTCAATTGAGCCACCTAATCCACCTCTTTTCTTATCGTAGGCACCAAAAACTACCTTACCCATCCTTGCTTGAATAAGTGCTGATGCACACATGGTACATGGTTCTAAATTTGTGATGATAATACATTCATTAAATCTCCAATCATTTTTTATTAGGGATGCCTGCTTTAGTGCCATTATTTCAGCATGACCTAATGGATCTTTATTTGTATTTCTCCTGTTAACACCTCTTCCTATACATCTCCCCTTATCATCTAAAATTATTGAACAGATTGGCAACTCAACTTTTCCAATTTCTGAAGATCTTTTTAGAATAGAGTTCATCCATCTTGAGTATATTGAAATATTTATTCTTTTCTGTTCATCATAATTACTATTTACATTTTCAAAAATATACCTCATTAATCAATATTGAGAATAAACTTATTAATAGATATCTTATCTGATGACTGAAGATTTAATTAATAAAAAAGATATATACTTCCCTTCGTATTTAGGGTCTAACGATAAATTAATTACTCTCTTGAATAGAGCAACTGAAATTCTTTGTGACTGGTTCTCTAAAGTCGATAAATATGGTCCATTACCATTTGATGAGAATTTTAAGTGCTTAATGCCTGATGAAGATGGTAATTCTACAGAAGATTTGTTTTCTGATATTCAATCTCTTCTAAATAATTCATTTAATCCAGTACACCCTGGCTCTCTAGCTCATCTGGATCCCCCACCTTTGATATTTTCTATTTTAGGCGATTTAATTGCTGCTGGTTTAAATAATAATCTTCTTGCTTACGAGTTGTCTCCAAGTATTACTTTGCTTGAGGAATCATTATGCAAATGGTTTGCAAAGAAAATAGGGTTTAATGATTCTTCCGGAGGCATAGCAGCTAGCGGGGGCACTTTAAGTAATTTGAATGCACTTATAGCAGCTAGATATAATTCTGGATTAGGTTCAGATCCCAATTCTGTATTACTTGTTAGTGAAGATGCTCATTCCTCCTTTATTAAATGTACGAGAATAATGGGTCTTGACGAAGCAAATCTTATCAGGGTTAAAACTGATAAGAACGGTAGTATGGATTTAAATAATCTTAGAAAAACCATAGATAAATGTTTAATTGATAAAAAAAAGATCTTCGCTATTGTTGCCACACTTGGTACAACCGTAAGAGGAGCAATTGATCCTATTCAAGAAATAAGTGAAATTTGCAAAGAAAGAAATATATGGCTACATATCGATGGCTCTATTGGAGGCATTTTTGCTTTAACTTCTATTCCAATAAAGGGTTTAAATAATATAAATCAGGCTAATTCGATAACAATTAATCCTCAAAAAATAATTGGTATTACTAAGACATCATCATTGTTATTAGTTTCAGAAATGAGTACTTTAGAAAATACATTTTCTACTGGACTTCCCTACCTATCATCTAAAGAAGATATTGTAAATCGAGGAGAAATCGGCATACAAGGTTCAAGGCCCGCAGAGGTTATTAAACTATGGCTTGGTTTGCGTTTTTTAGGTCTTAAAGGAATAGAAGATATTTTAAAATCATCAATAAAAAGAAAAGACTTTTTTCTAAAAAATATTAGTAAAAATAAATATGAAATTTTTTCAGGTCCCTTACATATTGTTTCATTCTTACCAAAGGGAATAGCACCAAAAGATACAGATTTATGGACTAAAACTAAAGTTAATGAACTAATAAAAAATAATTTTATGCTTTCAAGACCGAAATTTAAAGGTAAATATTTTTTAAGGGTCGTCATGGGAAACTATAATACTAATGAATTTCATATTGAAGAACTTCTAAGACTTTTAGATAATTAATAATGAATATCGGTAGACCAAAAATTATTGCAATAATAACAGGGTTTATATCTATAGCAATTTGTATTGTTTATTTACTTTTAATAACTATCTTTGATTTTAGAACTTATCTAAATGATCAATTATCAAATTTTACATAGGAGATGGAGGCAAATTTCTATTTGACTTAAGATACTTTTTGATTTCAATTTTTGAAATAGCTTCTTTAACGAAATTATTTAAAATGTCCTCTCTCTTACTTATTTTGTAGATCTTATCTACAACTTCTTGAATTCCTCCATCCCCCCAATCCTGACCATTTTTAAAATATTCAATCAAACTTAGTCCTACTATTCTTATTAACCAGCCTGCTGTAACTGATTGTAAAGATTTTGATAATATTATTTTAGTCAAACTTGTAGCTAGTACCGGGGAAAGAATTGCGAGCCCCCCTTTTAATATGCCTTGTTTAGCCAATGCGCTTAGCAATGATTTAGATAAATCTTTTGCATCTTTTTTTGTAAGCTTTATTTCATATATTTTTGATAATTCCATTATCATTTGAAGGTTTACGGAAGTAGTTGTAAGAAAATCAACTGCTGGAAGTGGATTAAATAGTATTACTCCTCCTGTTATCCACATATATTTATTAATCACTTTATTTGACATTAAAAATCTTTGTTCTTGGACGAAATTCTTACTTTTAATACCTAATTTATTTGATCGAAAAAGGATATTATCTGCCAACAACTCTTCGCCATTATTATCGAGTGTTTCAATTATTTCTCTAAATAAACTTCCTACCTCTGGAACTAAATTTAAAGTATCTGATTTTTTATATGAAGATTTTTGAGGTACTGCGATTGTTTGAACAACTGAAATTTTATATTTTCTAGAGGAAGTTAAAGAAATTATATTTTCTTTAATAAGATTATTTTCATCTCTAGACCTCAAATCACATTTATTTAAAACTATTATTATTTTTTTACCTATTTTCAATAATTCTTTAATTAAATAGTTTTCGTATTTATTTATGTCCTGATCTAAGACAAAAAGAACTAAGTCAGAATTTGATGCTTGTACAATTGTTGCTTTCTCTCTTTCTTCTCCTGACCTAGATGGTTCGAATAATCCCGGAGTGTCAATTATTTTAATGTTTCTTTTTAAGATTGGAATGCGAATTTTATAGCTATTAATTTTCTTTGTTGTACCTATTTTTGCTGAAGTTTGTCCGACAATATTTTTCAGTAAAGATCTTGCTAAAGATGTTTTACCTGAGGAACCTGCCCCAAAAAGTGTAACGTTGTAATCTCCAGTTTTTAATTGTGACTCTAATTTATTTTTTTGATAATTTAACAATTCAACTTTTACTTTATCGTTAATTTTCTTATTTATTTTCTCTATCCCTTCCAAACTTATCTTGGCAGCACCATATTTATCTTTGAATGAAAGTTTATTATTTTTATTTTTATATATAACTTTATAAACTATTTTTTTAAATAATTTTTTATCAATTTTATAAAGGATATACATAAATAATATTAGAAATAATATCGTATAGATATTTACTATTCTTATAAGTATCAAAAATAAAATATAAAGAAATAAAATAAATATAAAATTTTTTATATACTTTAATTTGAAGTAAAACATATTATCCTTTATTTTTAAAAATGTTATAGATTAAAAAAATAAAACCAATATTAATAGATACATCAGCTATATTAAATACTGGAAAATTTATAATATTTAAATTTATAAAATCAACTACAAAACCTCTTAATATTCTATCCATTCCATTACCAATAGTACCACCAAGAATAAAGCTATAAGAGTATAAATATAATATGTTTAATGTATTTCTCCTTAATATTAAATAAATAAGTAATATAGAAAAAATAATACTTATAAAAGATAAAAATATTCTACTCCCACTAAATATATTAAATGCTGCCCCGTAATTTTTTACAAAGTCTAATCTAAATAAAAGAAAATCTTTATTTATAAATATCTTATAATTATTAAACATTAAATATTTTGTAAATTGATCTATTAGGATTATAAAAATACTTAGTAATAAAAAATATAATTTTGTTTGTATTTTATTAATCATTATTTATCTTTCCTAAATGTTTTATAGGTTTAATAAGTAATAGTAGTGGTAAAAGCATTAAAAAATGAAATCCAATTTTACCTACAGAGTATTTCCCTAGATTATACAAAAATATATTTAAATCACCGTAAAATATAATTTGTATGAGGTTGTAAAATATTCCAGTTAAATGCATAGCACCTATTGCTGTTAATCCATTTATTAAAAAGTTACCGAAATTTAATTTAATTCTATTGTTTAAATTATCAATTATTTTGATTAAGGGATACATTCCTAATAAGTAACCAAAATTTGGAGTTAGCAGATATCCTATCGAACCTCCTTGATGAAAGACTGGAAAAATAAATAACCCTAAAATTATATATAAAGAAAATGCTCTGAAAACAACTTTTTTATGAAATATAAGAGTTAATATAATAGTGGTTGGAATTTGCCATGTAATAGGTATTTCAAGGCCATAACTATATTTATTGAGAAATGGTAGTGGTATATAAACATAAAGCATTGATGTTATAACTAGTAATTGAAGACTCACCAGTATCTCAATTAATTTATAAAAATTGAGCATGAATATAAATTCTATTTATAAACTTCTCAGTGCAACTATTGGATCTAATTTAGAAGCTCTTTTTGCGGGTAAAACGCCAAAGATCAAACCTATTGAGCCTGAAATGATCATGGTCGAAAAAGTAGTTGTAACTCCTACAGATGCAGGAAGTGGAGTTATCAGAGATAAAAGAAAAACACCTGATAATCCGGTTGTTGTTCCTATTAATCCTCCAATTGTAGATAAAATCAATGCCTCAATTAAAAATTGAATTAATATATCTGACTGTTTTGCTCCTATAGCTTTTCTGAGACCAATCTCTTCAGTCCTTTCGCTGACAGAAACGAGCATAATATTCATGATTCCTATACCTCCAACAACTAATGATACTGCTCCAATACCAGCCAATAAAAACGTTAGGCCACTTGTTATGTTGGTGACTATATTTAATGCATCTTCTTGTGATCTAACTGCAAAGTCATCATCTCTTATTATTTTATGTCTTTGTCTTAATAAGTTAGTAATTTGAAATTTTGCAGCACTAGTTGAATTTTTATTAATCGCTTCCACACTAATAAAGCTTAAACTTACTCCAAATGTAGGGTCCTTACCAGTAATCCTATTTACCATGGTGGTTAATGGAATATAAGCATTTTTGTCTTGATTACTTCCAAATACAGCACCTTTTGGTTTTAATATTCCGATAATTTCATAAGTATGATCTTTAATTCTAATTTTTTCACCTAGAGATGATGATTTATCTTTGAAAAATTCGTCTTTAAGATCAGGACCTATTACTACATAACTTCTTGCACTATTAATATCACTCTTAGATAAAAACCTACCCTTATCCACTTCAAAGCTTCTTACTTCAAGAAATTCAGGAGTTACTCCTGCAATTGATATATTTAGACTTTTAGAATTTGATTGCACAATTTCGTTAGCAGAGATTTGAGGAGCAACTTTTTTAACTGTTGGGACTTGATTACTAATTGCTACTGCATCTTCTAAAACAAGATTTTTAGGAAATGAAATACCCCTTCTTCTGGTGTCATTATTTCCAGGAACAATGAATAAAACATTTGCACCTAAATTACTTAATTGGTTTTTTGCTAATGTTTGAGCACCTCTTCCAAGCCCAACAAGTGTAATAACTGATGCATTTCCTATAATTATTCCCAACATTGTTAACGAACTTCTCAATTTGTTCGAAACCAAAGTTTTTGTGGCCATACCTAAGGCTTCTTTTATTGAGATATTCCTAGACATATTTATATTTATCTATTGCATCATCTTCTTCAAATTGCCCCATGTATATAACACCTTCATTAAGCTGCAGTGTAATAAGGTCGCCATTATTAATTTGATGATTATCCATATTATCTAAATTACAAATTGTGGAGATCTTTTTATTATTTTTGTTAAACAAAGCATAAACATCATTTACATTCTG
The DNA here is from genome assembly GCA_902538515.1 of uncultured Prochlorococcus sp. Lineage (GTDB taxonomy): Bacteria > Cyanobacteriota > Cyanobacteriia > PCC-6307 > Cyanobiaceae > Prochlorococcus_A. The sequence goes on from CACBFH010000026.1 coordinate 9,661, forward strand.
GTTAGTTATGATACCTGCAATATTTTTACTAAGTGGAATATTTTGCATTAATTCCTCTGGAACTAATAATATCTCTCCTGGACAAATTAAGGAAATATCAAGATTGTTTTTTATTATTCTTGCTTTACCAGTAACACCGATTTCCCCTATTGAAATTCCTCTTGATACAATCTTTCTTACTAAACCGACTTTTATTAAATCTGTAGAGCCGCTAATACCAGTTAATGTCCCTGCTGTTTGAACTACTAAGTCTCCTTGATTAAGGATCCCCATCTCCTGAGCAATTTGCATAGCTAAACTAAAAGTCTTTGCAGTTCTTTCATCATTTTTAACTACTATGGGAGTAACTCCCCATACAAGTTGCAATCTTCTAGCTACACTCCTTTCTGTAGTAGTTGCCAAGATAGGTGTTGGAGGCCTGAATTTACTAACATTTCTAGCTGTAGAACCTGATTTTGTTAGAGGGATAATGGCTCCTGCATCAAGTTGTCTAGCTATATTACTTACAGCAGCACTAATAGCATTTGGGATTGTACTAGGTAAGTGGCTCTCAATAGCTTTAAGTGGATAATCTCTTTCAATTCTTCTTGCTATTGTTGCCATCGTTTCTACTGCCTCTACAGGATAATCGCCAACTGCAGTTTCATTAGAAAGCATTACTGCATCTGTTCCATCCAAAATTGCATTTGCAACATCACTAACTTCGGCCCTAGTTGGTCTTGGATTGGAAGCCATAGAATCTAGCATTTGAGTAGCTGTAATTATTGGGATACCTAATGAATTAGCTTTTCTAATTAATTCCTTTTGTAAAAGAGGAACTTCTTCTGCAGGCATTTCTACTCCCAAATCACCTCTTGCAACCATAACGCCATCACATAAAGGTAATACTGTATCAATTTGATCAATTGCTTCAAATTTTTCTATTTTTGCGACTACAGGAGTTGAATGTCCATTTTTGTTTATTAAATCTTTTATCACGTTTATATCAGATGGATTTCTTACAAAACTTAGAGCTATCCAATCAACTCCTTCAGATAAACCAAATTTTAAATCCTCTTTATCTTTTTCTGTTAATGCTTTTACTGATAATTGAACATCTGGGAAATTTACACCTTTATTATTAGAAAGAACCCCCCCAACAGTTACCAGACACTCCAAAAGATTTGCTTTAATATCTATTTTTTCTACAATCATTTCTATTTTTCCATCATCTAATAGTATTCTTTTCCCTACGCTAACTTCTTGACAAAGTTTGTCATAGGTTACATTTGCAATGGTATTTGTACATTCGACTTCATTAGATGTCAGTGTGAATTTATCACCTTTTTTAACTTTTACTGGACCATCTTTAAAGCGACCTAATCTAATTTTAGGTCCTTGAAGATCTTGTAATATTCCAATATCTATATCTAACTTTTTTGATACCTCTCTTATAGTTTTTATTCTCTCAGCATGATCTTTATGATCTCCATGGGAGAAATTTAATCTGAAAGTTGTTACTCCAGCTTTAATTAAATCTGTAATTATCTTTTCAGATTGAGTCGCAGGGCCAATTGTTGCTACTATTTTTGTTCTTCTTTTTAAATCAATATTCGACATATATAGATAATATTGCTATGTATAAATCAATTTACCATACCCAAAGTTAGTTATTTAAGTCATGGATTTTAAAACCTATCAGAAAAAAGCTAGAGAAACAGCACAATATCCAGATTTAGGTTCAAATAATATTTATCCAACTCTTGGTTTAGTTGGGGAGGCTGGTGAGGTAGCAGAAAAAGTAAAAAAAGTTATAAGAGATAAAAATGGGATATTCGATAACGAATCAAAATTAGGTATTAAAAAAGAGTTGGGAGATGTATTGTGGTACATATCAAATCTTTGTACAGAATTAAATTTCAATTTAGAGGATGTTGCAGTACAAAATCTTCAAAAACTAAAAATAAGAGCTGACAATGGAAAAATAAGAGGTTCTGGAGATGATAGATAAATCTAGCTATAACCTAAGCTTACGTACTGGAGATTTGTAATTAAGTTTTGAATAACATTTAAAAGTAAAAAAGCTAATAATGATGAAATATCAAATCCACCTATTGGAGGGATAATACCTCTAAAAATGTTTAAGTAAGGATCGGTGATAGATGTTAATGCAGATAAAACACCGTTACTCCAATCAATGCCAGGAAACCATGTAAGTAAAATTCTTATTATTAATATGAAAGAATAAATTGATAAAGTTTGGCCCAGAACTGCAAAAATCTCAGATAACATTATCTTGACGTAATTTAGAATATATTAACATCTACTTATTATTGTTGCTTATTATTGGGACTTCCAATGCTTGAAAGATATTCATTACTAACAGCAAATGTTTGAAAAAACTTTTCTGATAATGATAACCAATATGACCTACCATCTTTTTGCTTTCGTTTGACAATAAACTTCTTTTCTAATAATTCTTTAATATGATCATAAGCTCCTGAACCTCGAAGAAGTATAAGATCAGATTGCAAGATTTTCTTTTTGATGGCAATAGTTGCTAATGTTCTTAATTCTGATGTTTTTAGTTCAGAGGGAAGTAGATCTTCAACAAAATCGTTAAGACTTGATTTTAATTCGAGACAAAAACTATTATTTGTTTC
>CACBFH010000027.1 GCA_902538515.1 uncultured Prochlorococcus sp.
CTGTTTTTACAAGATCTATGATATGAACACCATTTCTCGCGCAATATATATACTTAGACATCTTGGGATTCCAACGTCTAGTTTGATGCCCAAAATGAGCACCAGCTTCCATCATTTCTGATAGTGATACAACAGCCATAATTTAAAAGGGTTTCGGGTTAGCCTCCATCTGACGGGGAATTATTAATAATTCACCCGAAACTGTCAGATGTGTGGATTTAATTTCAAAGATTCTAGCAAGTGATGTGTATTTCTAAAAGTTTTTTATCTTGATTTGGTTAACTGTTTAATGTAAATCATATTTAGAGGGATCCTAAGTATCTCAAGTGCAAGTCTATTCCTTCTATTATTTACTAGGAATCTTAATAAAGGAAGGATTCTATCAACACTGATTAGTCCTCCCAAGCAAAGAATTTTCCAAAGCAAATTATGAAGGGGAGTTAATTGAATCATAAATCTAACCCTTAAATTTGGATGTTTCTTATAAAACACTAAAGCCATTTTTGCTCTCTCTTTTTCTTGAGCTATTAATGAATCTATTTGTTCGCAATTAAACGGCGGATGCCAATGAAAACCCACAGCATTTGGGCATTTAATTAATTTTGTTCCAATTTTTTTTAATCTTTCTCCAAGTTCTAAATCCTCCCAACCATAAAGACTAAAAGAAGTGTCAAATAATCCCACACTTAAAATCAATTCTTTTGATATCGCTACATTCCCAGTAGCAAAGTATGCAAAAGAAGTGTCCATTATTTTATGTTTTTCACTCTGAGGATTTAGAAAATTAGATGTATTGACTACCGAGCCATAGGTAAAACATTTTTTATCATTTTTTTTCCAATAGTCAAGTAATTTTACTACGTGGCAATTTATAAAATTTTCTAAAACGATAAGATCACTATCAATGAATATAATAATTTCATATTTTGATTTGATTACTCCCAGATTTCTTCCAAGTGCAGGCCCTCCATGTTCTTGCTGAAATAGAATAACGTGTGGGAGATTAGCTTTGTTTTTATTTACCCATGAGGTTGTCCCATCAGTTGATCCATCATCAACTACTATTACTTCATAATTACTGATATTTGCATTTAATTTTTGATTCTCAAGCGCAAAGAGACATTTCTCTAATATAGGTAATCTATTGTAAGTCGGTATAACAATACTTACATTCATGATTATGTCTCAAATATGCATAATATATTTAACTCCAAAAGATAAAATAAAAGATATTCCCTAATCAGCTGCCCCGCCATTATTTGCTGTACCTGTAACGTTTCCACCATCAGGTCTTCCATCAGTTCTTAATTTCCTTTTTTTGAATTTTCTAGCATAGGCTCTATTACGTTCCTGCTTTTCTTTTTTTAGATTCCTTCTCTTAGACATAGAATTTTTAACTTTTCATTATATTAGCTCACTATGAGCACTATATATTTTACCATCTTCCATATTTAATATCCTATCAGCCATATCAGAAATTCTTGGATCATGAGTCACCATAAGTACAGAACAATTTTGCTCTTTTGCTAGTTTCCTTAAAAGGGTTACTATTTCTCTTCCTGTGACGCTATCTAAAGCAGAAGTGGGCTCGTCAGCTAATAAAAGTTTTGGGTTAGCAGATAAAGCTCGAGCAATTGCTACTCTCTGTTTCTGCCCACCAGATAAGTCATTTGGCAACTTTTTATGATGTTCTTCTAATCCTACTGCCGACAACCAATTCCGTGCTATTTCACGTCTTTGCAAATATGTTAAACCTTTTATTAGATCGGCCCCCATCTGGACATTTTGTTCTGCTGTTAAACATCTCAGAAGATTGTGACCTTGAAAAATCATTCCAATACTTCTTCTAAGAATCTGACGAGTTTTCCTTGATGCTCCATTTAACTGATTATTTAATACAGTTAAATCTCCACTTTGACAGGTTCTCAAGGCACCAATTAATGTTAAAAGAGTCGTTTTACCACATCCAGAAGGTCCTTTCAAAAGAACCAACTCTCCTCTATCAATATTTAAATTAACGTCATTAAGAACTTGTTTTTTATTCTCATTTTTCCCATAAAAGTGACTCAAATTATTTATTGAGACTGTTTTAAGGTTTTTAACATTATTTTTTGATTTATTAGCTTTAACCATTTATTTTTATTTATTAAAAAATTTCCGCAGGATCAGCGTCAACTAATTTACGCATCGCTACAGCGGCGGACCCCATACACATAACTAAAACTAATACGAAAATTAAAATAGTTTTATCTGCGTCCATTATTATTGGGAGTTTAGTAGAACTTCTTATAACTGAGTAAAGTATTTGACCAGAGAAATAAGCAGGTAAATAACCAAACAATGCCAATAAAAACCCCTCTCTAGCTACTACAAAGAAAAGGGACTTAAGTCTATATCCCATTGCCAATAAGGTGGCGTACTCTGGGAGGTGATCTGTAACGTCACTATAAAGAATTTGGTAAACAACCACACACCCTACAACGAAACCCATCAATGCTCCCAAACTAAATATAAAACCTATTGCAGTACTATTTTTCCAATAATTCTTCTCAAATTCTATAAATTGATTTTTAGTAAGTACTCGAACATCATTTGGAAGAGAGTTACTTAAAATTCTTGAAATCAATTCAGGATCAGATCCTTTTTTTAGCTTTACCAAACCAATTTCTATACTACCAGGAGGATTAGCAGGAAAAAGTCTTAAGAAGGTTTCTCGGCTAGTTATCAAATTACCATCTGCACCAAAAGATGGTCCCAACTCCACAAGGCCCTCTACAATTACTCTTTTCCCTGCAACCTCTGTCTCAACTTTTTTTTCTGATAAAAACCAATCTTCAATTGGTCCAAATTCAGGTCTAGATAGTTTATCAAAAAGAACTCTTGATGGATTTCTCAATTTATAAGCATTCCTTGAGAATCCATCATCTAAAAGAAGTGAATCAGAGGGATTAAAACCTAATGCAAGTATCGATCTGGTTTTAAGATTTTCGGGATTTCTCCAAAGTAGATAATTTAGATTGACGGGAGCCGTTTTTTCAACATCTTCTACTGCTAGAGTCTGAATCAGCCTTCTTTTTGGGAATCCACTCATGCTTATAGAACTTTTTGATCTGGGACTTATCAAAACAAGATCAGCATCTAAAAGTTTATGAATAGTTACACTAGTGTCAAATAAACCATCTCTAAAACCTAATTGCATAAACATCAAAATCCCCGCAAAACTTATTCCAGCGATGGCAACTGCAAGCCTTAATGGTTGCCTAGTTAATAACAACCAAGCTAATGGGATTTTTCTGAATTTTAAAAAAGAAAAACTCATTTGGGAATAAATTTTGCAATCACTTTCATTCCTGCATAATTTTGCACGGTATCTATAGAATTTTGATCTAGTTTTACTAGTACCTCTATGATTCGCGAATCAGCATCCCCTGTTGGATCAGTCGATAGGACTTTTCTTTGTTTTACCTGAGGACTAATCCTAATTACCTTTCCTTTAAGATTTTTCTGGAAACCACCATTCTCACTGCTCAATTCAACATTCTGAGAGATAAAGACTCTATCGATATCAGATTCATAAACCTCTATCAAAGCTTCCATTTTTTGACTAGAGCCAATATCCAAAATCCCTTCATTCTTTGGCCTCTCACCAACTCTCGTATTTATTCCAAGGATAAAACCGTCAATTGGACTCCTTAGTTTTGAATTAAATAGATCTATCTTGATATTTTTTTGATCTCCGATAAGGTTTATTTTCTGTTTTTGCAATTTTAATAATTCATCTTTTCTCTGCGAAAACTGTACAAAAGAATATGCATCTTTGTTCAAAGCTAACTCATACCTTTGAATTTGATCTTTCTTGAGGGCAATTTCATCGTTAACAGTATTAATTAGATTTTCATTTCTTTCAAGATCAGAAATTAACTTTTCTCTATTTTCAAAAATTGCGAGGATATCACCTTTTTTTACAAAATCTCCTTCGATAACTAAAATTTCAACAATTCGAGGTGACGAGCCAAACTGACTTATCGGAGCTGCCAATTGCCTAATCTCTCCCGAAGGAGAAAGTTGACCTAGTGCGGCAACAGCTGTAATAGGCGGAATAATATCTGAAGTTATTTCCTCTATAGACTGAGAACTAGATTTATTATTTCCAGAACACGAAATAACCCCAAAAGATAATGGTGTTAACAAAATATAAATAAATAAATTTTTAAAAATTATTTTTGATTTCATTAAAAATCGAAGAGCACTGTTTTTATATAGTTATTGACCCATTTTTCATCAAAATATTTTAGAAGGACCATACTAGTTTTTTCATTTTTCATTTGTTGAACACAATAATTTTTTTGAAAATCTATTCTCTCTTGGATAATTTCCACATTAACTTCCGGTTTTGCTTTCTTACTTAATTTGATCAAAATAGTGAGATATTGATCCACAACTCTACAAAAATCATTTTTTTCAGAATTACTTTTTAAGGAAGCAAAAAATACACTATTAGAAAAGATCCCCCCCCATTTAGGAATCTCTCTCAAAGAGGTAAAAGAACTTTTATCAACTTCAGAAAGTAATTTTTCGTATTTCAAACCTTGGTTTTGTGATGCGGGGGATAAATCAACTATGGCAGCAGAAACAATATCGTTTATTTTTACCAAATCCATACCAAAAATCGGGATATCAAACTTTGGATCAGGAAAAAAAACGCAGTGAAATATTTTAAGATTCTTCGAAAATTCTGCTACTTCAATATGTAACTTTCTAAATCCTTTTGCTTTATGAAATTCATTTTCAATATAAAGTTCTCTGCCTATTTCTTTAGATATTATATTAGTTAGCCTTGGATCAATTTTTATAATCCTAAGGTCTTCAAGCATGGATCTATGCTCTCTAATATTTTGTAACAACTCCAAAATAAGAGGGTCAGTTAATTTTGTTTTAGTTAAAGATTCAGACAACAAGGCTAAAAAGTACCAAAATAGATTTTAAAGAGAGAACCGAAAATGAAAGTAGGAGATGTTAACTACTACACTCATTCAAGCAAAACTAGATGTGTGTTTGTGGATAATAAAGAATTGCCGCTTATAAGCATTGATATTTGGTGCAAAGCAGGTTCTTCATTTGAGGAAGTTGATAAAAACGGCACTGCTCATTTTCTAGAACATATGATTTTTAAAGGATCTAACAAAATAATGCCAGGTGAGTTTGACCATAAAATTGAATCACTAGGCGGATTAAGTAACGCTTCAACTGGTTATGATGATGTACATTACCATGTCTTAGTTCCACCCTGTAACTTTAAAGAATCACTTGCTCTTTTGACAAATATTGTCGTTGCTCCAGATTTTAATCCTGATGAATTTAGAAAAGAAAAAGGGGTGGTTATTGATGAAATAAAACAACAAAATGATCAGCCTGAAGAAAAACTATTTAATTATTTCTTGAAAAGGGTTTGGTTAAGTCCGAATTATGCCAATTCGATTCTGGGAACTGAAAATAGCATTAAAAACTTACAGATAAATGATCTTGTGAAATTTCATAGCAAACATTACACTACAGAAAAAATTTGTATTGCAATTGCCGGTAATCTCTCTGAAGAAATTTATAAAATTTTTGAAAAAAGTGATCTATCTGGAATAAAAGAAAGTCCAAATTTAATTAATCTAAAAAATAAACCTTCTTTAAAAATCAGGAACGGTAGAGAGTCAGTTAAGTTTGATAATTTAGAGTTTTCGAGAATATTTATGGCTTGGTTTATCCCAAACCTTAATGATCAAAAAATTATTATTGGACTAGAGATATTAGCATCAATACTCTCTGTTGGAAGAAACAGCAGATTAGTTAAAATTTTAAAAGAAGATAGTAATCTTGTTGAATCGGTATATGTAGATGTAAATGCTGGAGAATTAGGAGGATTATTTATAATGGAAGCAAGTTGTGAATCCAAAGATATTGATCTAGTAGAAAAGCAAATTAATAAAACAATAGATGAGATCTCAAATTATAAAGCCTTGTCTTTGGATGAAATAAAAAAAGCAATAAATATTGTGAAAAGTAATTATATCTTTAATTTAGAGACATCTACACAACTCTCTTCATTCTTTGGAAATGAACTTCTTTGGGGCAGAAAATCTTCAATCAATAATTTAGAGAGTCATTTAAAATATTGGAATGACTTGGATAACTTCAAAGAGATCACAGAATATATCCGTGGAGAAAAATTCACTTTTGTTGCATCCACTGGATAAATGTTAAAAAAATATTTTTTAAATAATAAAAAAAGGAATTTTTCAACTGCTTCGATTTGGATTAAAGGGGGGAGTGATATGGATAGTAATGGCAAAAAAGGTATAAACAAGATCATTTGTTCATTACTTACCAGAGGATGTGAAGGTTTTAACAATTTTACTCTCTCTGAGTATATTGAGTCCTACGGAGCAGAATTAAATCAAGAAATATTTGAGGATGGTATTTCAATAAGTATTAAATCCCTTAATGAACATTTCAGCAAATTATTCCCTTTATTAGACTTAATACTTAATAAGCCACTCCTCTCGGAAACTGAATTTAATAAAGTAAAAAAATCCTCTATTGATTATTTAAAAAAAGATAAAGAGAATCCATTCAATATCTGTTTTGAAAAATGGAGAAAAATTGTTTACTCAAATCATCCTTATGCTTTCAACACAATAGGGAATGCTAATGATGTCTCAAAGATTACCTATGAAGATGTTTTAATTGAGTTTAAAAATTTTAAAAATAGAGAAAAGTATTTAATTTCAAATAATTCCGAAATAGGTGGAGAAGATTTTGGAACATTAGAAAAAAAAATCTTAGAAGAAAAATCAGATCCTTTAAATCATAATTTAAATACTATGAATAGATTCGATTACATTAATAATGATTCAAATCAAACAATAATAATGATGGGGGACCAAACTTGCTCGCGAAGAAGTAGTGAATATTTTCCTCTTAAGGTTTTGGATTCATATTTATCTTATGGAATGAGCGCTGCTTTATTTAAACTTTTTAGAGAAAAACATGGTATCACTTACGATTTAGGTGTTTATTATCCTATCAGGAGTGGAAATGCCCCATTTTTAATTTATTTATCCGTATCTAATGATCAAGCACTTTTTGCTTTTGAACTTTTATCAACTTTATGGAAAAATTTACTTTCAAATCCTTTGATTGATGGTGAAATATTTTTAGCTAAAGAAAAACTAAAAGGTTCTTTTCTATTAGGAAATCAATCACTAGATGAAATTTTACAGCGAAAAATACAATTAATTAGTTATGGTATTACTTCAATTTCTGAGTTCGATTTAAATTCTAAGATAGAAGAAATATCCTCATTAGATATCCTTAAAGTAACTAATAAGTATTTTTCAAAACCTTTTCTAAGTGTTTCCGGCAATAAAAAAATATGTTTAGAAATTTCTAAAAGGTGGGTACAATACTTTTAATTTAGCTTTTCTCAATCTTTTCAATATCGATCAAAAACGATCCTCTTCTGAATTTTACTTCTACAGTATCTGGAGATTTGATTGATAAGATTTCTCCAATTTCATCAATTGCCACTAGATCAGGTGGTCTTAACATCGGCATATTATCTGAAGTTTTTAAGTATGATACTGGGGCAATCAACTTAACCTTATCTTTGATTTCAAATTTCATTAATAAATGGATACATACATGAGTAATATAAGCATAAAGTTAGAGAAAATATCAACGAAATGCACTGATTCAGTCTAGAATCCTAGAGTTAACTATCTGCAAATTAATGAATCAGAAATTTAAAACATTAATTTTATGGGCTTTACCTATACTTTTAGTAATAGCACTTTCATATCAATTTTTATCTTCTAGCAACGTTGATTCTCTCAAATCAAATGGAACCACCGTAGCACCAAGAAATTCTGCGGTAGCAAGAGTTAGTTACGGTAGATTTCTAGATTACGTCAAATCAGGAAGGGTTACGTCAGTTGATATATTTGAAGGAGGTAGAAATGCAGTAATAGAGACCATTGATTCGGACTTAGATAATAAAGTCCAGAGACTAAGAGTGGATCTCCCTGGCTTAACTCCAGAACTTATAAATAATTTAAAAAATGAAGGAATTAGTTTTGACGTACATCCAATTAAAACTGCTCCACCTGCACTTGGAATTTTCGGTAATTTACTTTTCCCAGCTATTTTAATTGGAGGTTTAATTTTACTAGCCAGGAGATCAAATGGTATGCCAGGAGGTCCAGGTCAAGCAATGCAATTTGGAAAGACAAAGGCGCGATTTGCAATGGAAGCAGAAACAGGAGTCGTTTTTGATGATGTTGCTGGTGTTAATGAAGCTAAACAAGATTTACAAGAAGTTGTTACCTTTCTAAAAAAACCAGAAAAATTTACTTCTGTTGGCGCAAGAATTCCTAAAGGGGTTTTATTGGTAGGACCTCCTGGCACAGGTAAAACCCTTTTAGCAAAAGCTATTGCAGGAGAAGCAGGTGTGCCATTCTTTTCATTATCAGGTTCTGAATTTGTTGAAATGTTTGTTGGTGTTGGTGCAAGTAGAGTACGAGACCTATTCAAAAGGGCTAAAGAAAATAGTCCTTGTCTAATTTTTATTGATGAAATTGATGCTGTAGGAAGACAAAGAGGTGCTGGTATTGGAGGAGGTAACGATGAGAGAGAACAAACCCTAAACCAGTTGCTCACTGAGATGGACGGATTCGAAGGGAATAGCGGAATAATAATAATAGCGGCCACAAATAGACCTGACGTTTTGGATTCTGCTTTGATGAGACCAGGAAGATTTGATAGACAAGTAACCGTAGACGCACCAGACATAAAAGGAAGACTATCGATACTTGAAGTACATGCAAGAAATAAAAAATTACAAAAAGACTTAACACTCGAAAGTATTGCTAGAAGGACCCCAGGTTTTACTGGAGCAGATCTAGCAAATTTACTAAACGAGGCTGCAATTCTTACTGCAAGAAGAAGAAAAGATTCTATAAGTATTTCAGAAATTGATGATTCTGTAGATAGGATTGTTGCAGGTATGGAAGGTTCTCCGTTAACAGATGGACGAAGTAAAAGATTAATTGCTTACCACGAAGTTGGTCATGCTCTTATCGGTTCACTTGTAAAGGCTCATGACCCTGTTCAAAAAGTTACTGTGATTCCAAGGGGTCAAGCTAAGGGATTAACTTGGTTCACTCCAGATGATGAGCAAACCCTTGTAAGTAGAGCTCAACTGAAAGCTAGGATAATGGGCGCACTCGGAGGAAGAGCTGCAGAGGACGTAGTTTTTGGAAAAGGTGAAATTACAACAGGTGCAGGAGGTGATTTTCAACAAGTTGCTTCTATGGCTCGCCAAATGGTAACTAGATTTGGAATGAGTAATTTAGGTCCAATAGCATTAGAAAGTGGTAATCAAGAAGTTTTTGTTGGTAGAGATCTTATGACTAGAAGTGAAGTGTCTGATTCAATCTCAAAACAAATTGATGAAAGTGTTAGAGTTATGGTTAAAGAATGTTATAAAGAAACTTATTCTATAGTAAGTAAAAACAGGGAAGCTATGGATAAAATTGTCGACCTACTTATAGAAAAAGAGACATTAGATGGTGAAGAGTTTATCAGTATCCTCTCTAAATACACTAATATTCCAAAAAAAGAGAGAACACCTCAACTATTAAATTAGATTTATACTGGTTTCTTGTCCAACACTAAATCTATTAATCCGTACTCAACAGCCTCATTTGGAGACATATAAAAATCTCTATCAGTATCTTCTTTAATAGTTTCATAATCTTTACCAGTTCTTTCTGAAAGTTCTATATTGAGACGTTCCTTTAAAAACAAAATTTCATTTGCTTGAATCCTTATATCACTAGCTTGGCCTCTTGCTCCTCCTAATGGTTGATGAATCATAATTCTTGAATGCCTTAAGCTGCTTCTTTTACCTTTAGTCCCTGCTGCCAATAAAAAAGCACCCATACTAGCCGCCAAACCAACACAAACTGTATGAATATCAGGCTTAACATGTTGCATAGTGTCAAAGATACCTAAACCATCATAAACAGAACCGCCTGGTGAATTTATATACATGTAGATATCTTTTTCGGGGTCCTCAGCTTCAAGGAATAATAGTTGTGCGACAATTCTGTTGGCAGTTTCACTTGTTACTTGTTCTCCCAAAAAGATTATTCTCTCTCTTAATAGTCTCGAATAAATATCAAAGACTCTTTCACTACCACCAGATTCTTCTAAAACTAAGGGGATCATAATAATATTTATTTGTTTATTAGATTTTAACGATATTGAGTCAACATACGCTAACCTTATTAAGGTTTACATATAAAAAATTGAAAGAAAAATTGACTGTTTCAGATAGCAAAAAGTTATTCCATGAAAAATTCCCTTACGTCATACCAGGTTTATATAAAAGAATAGTTGATGAAATGCTTGTCGAACTTAATCTTTTAAATCATCAAAATGAATTTACACAAGATTATCTCTTTTGTATTGGTCTAACCGAAACATTCAAAGAATTAATGAAAGGATACAAACCCGAAAAACATTTAGATCTACTTTTTGAGTCATTATGCAATTCTACAAATTTTGATGTGAATCAAATTAAAGAAATTTCTGAAAAATCTCTAATAGAATTTAAGGATAAGTCATCAAAAGATATTATGAAATTACTAAAAGACAAAAACACTTCCAAACCTTATCCTTCAAGGATATTGAACCTAGGGGTGTATATATTAATTTCAAGTTCCCAAGATTTCAGAGATAATAATGAATCTGATATGAATAAAATTTTCTCTGATTTTTTTGAGAAGTTAAACTTATCTACGGATAAAGCAGAAAAAGATATTGGAATTTACAAAAGCAGCATATCTAAAATGAAACAAGCGAAAGAATTAATAGAGGAACTAAGGATTAAGGATAAGAAAAAAGATCAGAAAAAATAGTTCTTATTTTTTTAGTCTTTTTTTATCTTTCCATGAGATGTATGATATATAAATAACGGAAAAAGTTATGAATATGAGTAAAACAAATGATGCTAAAATAAGAAATTTATCAAAAAAA
>CACBFH010000028.1 GCA_902538515.1 uncultured Prochlorococcus sp.
TGCTATCAACTCAATCAAGTGGATATCTACGACTGGGACATGTCTACTTCCCAGAAAAGCGATTCTCCTTTTCCCATTATCTTGGAGTTTTGCGAGTTCTTGAGCTAAGGCATCAACGCCTTCTGTTGCAGGTAGATCTAAAGAGCGACTCAAAATAAAATGGTTACTATATTTGAAATTAGCATTTATCTGAAAAATTGCAGGGAAAATCTATCTTTTCGAGAATTCTTTGAAGATTTACATGTTCCTGAACTAATTGAACAGCATAAGAAGCTTTAATTGATTCATGTATTCTGACATGACCAAAAGCTTGTTCAATAATTTCTACTGAAGCAAGAGTGTCTAACTCCACTTTTAAAATAGGCACCTCCAATTCCTCTGCTCTATGAATCAATTGTGATAAGGGTTCTCCCAAACCAGTTAATATAAGACACTGAGTCGAAGCTTCTAATGCCGCAAGTTGGATATCAGTTCTGTCAGCGCCAGTAACTACAGCCATATTTCTTCTTCTTCTGAAAAATTCCATTGCGGAATTTACGCCCATTGCACCAATACTTAATGTTTCGACAAGTAATTGATCTTTTTCGGGGCAACAAATAACCTTAGCATCTAGTCTTCTTACAAGTTCACCAACGGTCACACTTCTGAGCAATGGGGATTTAGGCATAGCTCCAAATACTTCAATATGCAGATCTTTAAGAGAAGGTATTATTTCATTTTTAACTTTTTCGACTTCTTGTGGCAAAACAGCATTCAAAACCACACCAGCCAAATGATTTCCTAATTGTTTTTTCGCATCAAGTAATGCATCTACGCTTTTGCAATCTTCCCATAAATTCACAATTAAGACTTTCGCATCCAAACTCTTAGCTAGTTGTGGAAGACTTAAGCCATAAATCATTCCTTCATGAAGACTTCCAGCCGCTTCAAGGATATTCAATCCTTCAAAACCATCATTAACCAATCCCGCAATTTGATCAAAACCTTTTCCTGGAAGTAAATCTTTATTAAATATTCTTTTTTCAGCTGAAATATTATCTAATAATCCTACTGAAGAAATTAAATTCTCCTCTTTGATATTTAATGTAGATCCAATAAACTTTACATCATCATCTATTAAGCCTTCATAAGACATTGAAGATAAATTAGTAAGTTCGATACATGTTGCTAGAGGTTTACCAATGCGTACTAGTTTTTTCTCTTGTAAAAGTCTTTTTGCTATCCCAAGAACCAATGCAGACTTACCACTAAATGGCTCACATGAACCAATTAACAATATATCGCTCATAATTAAATAAATTATTTATCCTTAGGTTCAAGATAATATTTTTTTTAGAACTAAACAAATATTTATTTATGAGTTTTAATCAAATAAAAAAATAATTTTTTTTTTTTGGTAAATTTATTTTAATTCTTTGGTATCTCATCAAAATCAAGCAAAATGATAAATTCAATTAAAAACGAAAAAACTATTGGAATTACTGGAGCTTCTGGAGCACTAGGGAAAGAATTAACAAAGTTGTTTCGTCAAAAAGGATGTAAAGTGATTGGATTTACTCATAGTAAAACTGATTATGAAATAAATCTTGAATCTCCAAATGAATGGATTAAATGGGAATGTGGGCAGGAGTCCTCACTAAAAAAACAACTAGAAAAAATAGATATTTTAATTTTGAACCATGGTATCTATAATTTGAGTAGAGAAAATTTCAATTATGAAAACTCAATAGAAATAAACGCATTAAGCAAATTCAAATTGATAAATTTATTTGAGGAAATTGCTTTAAAAAATGATTCACTAAATAAAAAAGAGATTTGGATAAACACATCTGAAGCAGAAATACTACCAGCCCTAAATCCTTCATATGAGATAAGTAAATCCCTTATTGGTCAATTAGTTTCTTTCAAAAAAAATCTTCTGGACAAAAATGCAAAGAAAAAACTAATAATAAAAAAAATCATCTTAGGGCCTTTTAAATCAGAATTAAATCCTATCGGAATAATGAGTCCCAAATTTGTTTCAAAAAAAATTTATGCTTTAGCAAATTCAAAAAACTATTTAATAATAATTAGTCCAAACCCTTTATCCTACGTACTTTTTCCATTAAAAGAATTTTTTATTTTTTTGTATTGCCAAATTATCTTTAAGTACAAATCTTAGTTTCTAGAAATCTCTATCTGTCAATATTTCAATACCATCTTTTAAAACAACTATTGTATGCTCCCATTGGGCCGACAATTTTCCATCTTTTGTTATTACGGTCCATCTATCATTTAATGTTTTACAAAATTTTGTCCCTTCATTAACAATAGGTTCCACAGCTAATGTCATTCCTTCACGAAGAACGACATTGGGCAATTCTTTGGTCCGAAAATTAAATACTGATGGTTCTTCATGAAGATTTCTTCCTACTCCATGACCTGTATAGTCTTCCACAACACTAAAACCATTTTTTAAAACAACATCTTCGATTTCGCCAGCCACATCAAGAAGTGTATTCCCTGCTTTGATTTTCGAAAGCCCCGCATACAATGCTTTATAAGCTACATCACTAAGATTTTGAGCCTTTGGACTAACTTCTCCTACACAAATTGATATACAACTATCCCCATGGAAGCCATCTAAGTATGCACCTGTATCAATTTTAACTAAGTCACCATCTTTAATTATTTTATTTTTATTTGGTATTCCATGAACAACCTCATTATTAATACTAGAACAAATACTAGATGGGAAACCATGGTAACCCTTAAAACTTGGCACAGCACCAAAACTTTTTATCCTCTTTTCTGCGAAATCATCTAAATCTTTTGTACTCAATCCAGGTCTAATTAAGTCATTAATTTCCCTTAAAACAGTTGCTACAATTCTGCTAGATTTTTTCATCAAATTAATTTCTCGTGAAGACTTTATTTCAATTCCTCTTCTTCTCTGGATAAAAGGAACTTGATCATTAGTTTTGGAATTATTTTTATTTAACAAAAGATCTGCAAAATGTCTCATTGGGATAAATAATAGTAGTAGTGAAATATGTTCAAGATAGCCATTATGGTCTTGGCTATCTCAAATCTATCAATAACAATGAAAAAAAAAACAAAAATGAAAGTATTTTTTAATTCTAGACAATTTCACAAGGCTTTGGCGCCCTGGGTTTTTCTTCCATTATTTATATCTTCAATTACCGGACTTCTCTACAGGGTTTCAAAAGATTTATTAGGTTACTCTAGAGAACAAGTACATTGGTTAATGTCTCTTCATGAAGGCGAATGGCTAGGAGATAATGGAGAATTAATATACGTAATATTGAATTCCCTTGGAGTTTTATGGATGCTCATAACGGGATTCCAAATGTTTTCAAAAAAAATTTCATTTACCAAAAAGGTTACTAAAGGCGAGTCAAAAGGTTAAGATATAAAACTTAAGGATAAAAAGGACCAAAATGGCTAATGAGAAACAAGAGAAGGAATTAGAAACCGGTATTAAAGCTGAGGCATCAGTTGATGTAGCAGTTGAACAAAAAGAAAAAAACATGGTTGCTGAAACTTCGCAAATCTTAAGCGCATCAAATCTTATTAAGGAATTTGAGAATGAACAATTAAAAAAAGAATTACCCGAAATTTATGTTGGGGATACTGTTAAAGTTGGAGTAAAAATTACAGAAGGTAATAAAGAAAGGGTCCAACCTTATGAAGGTGTTGTTATAGCAAAAAGACATGGAGGTATTAACCAGACAATTACAGTTAGAAGAATTTTTCAGGGTATAGGTGTTGAAAGAGTATTTATGCTACATAGTCCACAGGTTGCCTCTCTAAAAGTTGAACGTAGAGGTAAAGTAAGAAGAGCTAAGCTATTCTATTTAAGAGATAGAGTAGGGAAAGCTACTCGCGTAAAACAACGCTTTGACCGATAAAGTTGTAAATTAATCAACTTATTGGTCATAGAGACGCTTATAATCATTTAAATGCGTCGTTAGTTCAGTTGGTAGAACGCAGGTCTCCAAAACCTGATGTCGGGGGTTCAAGTCCTCCACGACGCGTTTGATCAACATTATGTAAATCATTTTTTCATAAGATGGAGTTAGATCTTCAACCTGGGGATGTAGTTAAAGTCCTCGAATCAGCTGCTTTAGGATGGGTTCGTGCAAGAGTCATCAGAGTTAAATCCGGAGGTAGAGTTGTCGTACAAAGTGACCAAGGCAGAGAATTTACCGCGAGAGGTAACCAAGTTAGGTTGATAGAACCTGCTGGTTTCAGACCTCAAAAATAAATAGTTATTTTAAATAAGCCAACTATAAAAATAACTTTTTCTGTAAATCCTCAAATTAATAAATGTTTTTTATTACAACACTATAAATTGAGTATTATGATCTGATAATTTTAAGAATGGAGTTCTAAATATATTTAGAATATTTAGAACAAAAATTTGGGACCGTAGTTCAACTGGTTAGAGCACCGCCCTGTCACGGCGGAAGTTGCGGGTTCGAATCCCGTCGGTCCCGTTTTTTCTAAAAGAAATTTGGAAAAACGATTAAGACTAGCCCCGAGTCCAACGGGTTTATTTCATATCGGGACAGCACGAACAGCATTATTCAACTGGTTGTATGCGAAACATATAGGCGGAAAGTTTCTCATCAGGATAGAAGATACAGATTTTCTTCGATCTAAATCTGAATATACAAAAAATATATTACAGGGCTTGAAATGGCTTGGACTTAAATGGGATGAAGAACCTATAAAGCAAAGTGACCGAATTTCGATTCACAAAAGTTGTATAAAAAAGCTATTGGAATGTGGTGCTGCTTATAGATGCTTTACAACAGAAGATGAGATTTCTGAATTAAGAAAAGAACAAAAAAAGAAAGGATTACCTCCAAAGCATGATAATAGACACAGAAGTCTTTCAAAAGAAGAAATAGAAACATTTATATCCCAAGGGAGGACTTCAGTAATAAGGTTTAAGATTGATGAAAAAATTGAAATTAAATGGCTAGATCAGATACGAGGTGAAATCAAATGGCAAGGGAAGGATTTAGGTGGTGATTTAGTTTTATCAAGAAGGGCAAAGGGATATGAGATTGGAGATCCTTTGTATAATCTTGCAGTTGTAGTTGATGATAATTTCATGAATATTACTCATGTTGTAAGGGGTGAAGACCATATCTCAAACACTGCAAAACAAATTTTGATTTATAGAGCATTAAATTTTAATTTACCGACTTTTTCGCATACACCCCTAATACTTAATAGTGAAGGTAAAAAATTATCAAAGAGAGATTGCGTTACCTCAATCGACGAATTTAAAGATATGGGATATTTACCTGAGGCTTTATCAAACTATATGGCCTTTTTAGGTTGGTCTCCAAAATCTGCTGACAGAGAAATACTTTCACTTGATGAGATATCTAAAATTTTTGCCTTATCAGACATAAATAAAGCTGGGGCCAAATTCAGTTGGGAAAAACTCAATTGGATTAATTCTCAATATATAAAAAATATGGAATCAATAAAGTTAAGTGAGATCATTAAAAAATACTGGGATGATAATGATTGGGTACCGCCATCTCAAGAATGGGCATATAAATTAGCAATTTTGCTTAGAGACTCTATGACTCTTTTAAAAGATGCCATTGATCAGTCAGAACCATTTTTCTTAATACCTAAAATTCAAAAAGAAGGTCAAGATTTTCTGGAAAACAAGGATAGCAAAGAATCTCTAAGACTAACCTTAAATTATTTAACTGAGCAAAATACTATAAAACTAGATAAAGAAAAAGCCAAAGAAATAATAAACGAAATCTCAAAAATTCATAATATTAAAAAAGGGATATTAATGAAATCATTAAGAGTAGCCTTTTTTGGATCTCTTAGTGGGCCAGATCTAATTCAAAGTTGGGAGCTTTTCTCAGAGAGTGAAACAGATAGATCTCGAATTGAAAGATGTCTTTAATCAACCTAAATTTTTTTTTGTTCTAATTCAAGCCTACTCGCCAAAGGTTTAGCTGAAAGACCTTGGATTCCTACTGTCATCAATATAGTAAGAAAAACTAAACCTTGGAGTCGACCAGCACCAAGGATACCTGCCTGTTCTAATCTGATAGAAAAAAGAGAAGCTACCGCTGCAGTAACAATACCTCTTGGGGCTAACCAGGCTAAAAATATTTTTTCTTTTAAGTTCAATTCTCTACCCATTGTTGCTACCCATATAGAGATAGGGCGAACAATTACCATCAACATAAAAACGCAAACAACGCCTCCCCAGCCAAGCGGACTTAATTCACCCCAAGAAACGTCAGCGGCCAAAAGAGGGAAAAGAACTGTTATTGCTAATTGAGCTAATTCACCGATTAGATTATCCAATCTCTCCTTATCTATAACTTCTCTTTTGCCTACAATAAAACCTGCAGCTACTGATGCGGGCAAGCCTGATTCTGGCAAAAAATATTCGCAAATTCCGTACAAAAGGAAAATAAATCCAAGGGTAACTTGAAGCTCTATGCCAAATGAGGCTTCATTTTTTATTTTTTTTAAGATTTCTGATAGTAACCATCCTCCACTTAATCCGATTAAGACTCCTCCCCCTAATCTTTGCATTAATGCTATAAATACATCGTTAATACCACGTAGATCCCCTAAAGTAAGTTCTAAAAGCAGTAATGCCAGGACTGCACCAATTGGTTCAAGCAACAACCCCTCAGCTTTTAAAACGTCCGAGAGAGGGGAAGCTAATTTTATTTGTTCCACTAATGGAGATACAACTGTTGGTCCGGTAGCTAGAACTATTGCACTATATATCCCTGAAACTTGCCATGAAAGGCCTGCCAGCCAATGAGAAATAAAAATTCCAGCTGATAATGAAATAAAGAGTCTTACCAATGAAATTTTTAAAACAGTATTTCTTATATTCCCCTCAGGTAGTTTTAGATTTAGTCCCCCCTCAAATAGAACCAAACAGACTAAAAGCCCTACAATAGTTTCAAGCCCCTGGCCAAGATCTAAAGGCTCAACCAGTCCTAAACCTGATCTTCCTATTAGTAATCCAGAAAGTAATAAAATAACAACGCTAGGGAATCCTGTTAAAGAAGAAAATAATCGCGCACAAGCACCTGCGAATACAGTTATTCCCCAAAGTAATCCGAGCCTTTCAGGCGTCATAAAAAATTATATATAGTAAAAATATTTAATATTTTGATTAAATCAACAATCTTATCTGAAGTCCAACAAATACAATACTTTTTAATTTAATAAATGAGCTGAACAAAAGAAATTTTTATCAAATCCTTCAAAATACTTTTAAGTCAAATGAATTTAATTTCTATTAAGGCAATTGACTTATTAAAGCAATAATTATAAAAATAATTCCTATGCCAACAGTTGCCATCCTTCCATTCCATATTTCAGCTTGAGGAGTAAAACCTCTTTTCCACAAATTCAGTTCCTTTTTATCAACGAAGTTCTTTGTCTCTTTAATCTCGATTTTAGTTTTTTTGTTCATTGAATTTAAAAAGGAGGGGGTTCTTCATAAAGGGTATTTGCTTGTTCAATTGATAGTCTTCCTGCGACACCTAATTTAAGAGAACTAAAATGATCCTTAAATTTGATCCTGAACAACGCCGCCGCTCCAATCATTGCCGCATTATCTGTACAAAGATCAAGAGGAGCTAAATGAACTTTAATAGATTTTTTACTAGCTTCACTAATCATCATTTTTCTTAATGTATTGTTAGCAGCCACTCCTCCAACTACAACAACATTTGCCAAGCTATGATCTTCTGCGCATTTTATTGTTCTCTCTACTAAGACCTCTGCCACTACTCTCTCAAAACTCGCAGCAATGTCAGGAATTGGAACAGTCTTCCCATCCAAATTTATTCCTTCAACTAATCTTAATACTGCAGTTTTTAAACCGCTAAAAGAAAAATCATATTTAAGAAATCCACCTTTTTTATCAGAAATCCTGCATTTTGGTAAATTAAATTTCATTGGATCCCCATTTTTGGCAATCTTTTCAATTGCCGGTCCTCCTGGATAACTAAGTCCTAATAGTCTCCCAACTTTGTCAAAGGCTTCTCCTGCGGCATCATCAAAACTTTTCCCAAGTCTCTGCATTCCCCTTCTATTATCAACCTTTATTAATTCAGTATGCCCGCCGCTAACAAGTAATGTAAGAAAAGATTTCTTTGGATAGTTTTCTGAAAATAGAATTGAAGATAAATGCCCCTCTAAATGATGAATTCCCAAAAATGGTTTTGAATGTAACATGCACAGTGATCTTGCAGTTATAGACCCAACTCGTAAACAGCCAACTAATCCAGGAGCTACAGTTGCTGCAATATAATCTACTTCTTCAATTTTGATTTTTGATTCCTCTAAAGCCTTATCTAAAACAAAAGGTAATGACTCTAAATGTTTTCTAGCTGCGAGTTCAGGAACAACTCCTCCCCATTTTGAATGATCTTCAATTTGAGAGGCAATTGTATTTGAATGTATTCTGAAAGTATCGCCAATATTAGAGACTATTGAGACAGATGTCTCATCACAACTTGTTTCAATAGCTAAAACTTTATACATTTTTGATACAACTTGTTCTATTTTAATATTAATTTCTTACTTAACACACTATAAGGAATTAAAGATTGCAACTTATGAAATTCTTTTTTTCAATCATAACCTCTGTTTTTCTGTTCCTAGGAATTACTCCAATTGCTCTAGCTGCAAATGGGCCTGCACTAAACGCAGATAGAGCTAGCACAGAATATACTGCTTCAGCCCTCACAAAATGCTCTGATAATCCTAAATTCATTGAGAGAGCAAATTCTGCAACTACTCAAAAAGACATCGCAAGATTTGAAAGATACGGAAAAGCATCATGCGGAGATGATGGTCTTCCACATTTAATAATTGGACCTCCTCTTGAGCCATGGGGAGCCCTTTTAAATAGAGGTCACGAAGGAGATTTACTTATTCCTGGAGTATTGTTCATTTACATTGCTGGAATTATAGGTTGGTCAGGAAGAGAGTATCTCATTGAATCAAAAAAGACTAAGAATCCAGCAGATCTTGAGATCATCATTGACCTAGACTTAGCCAAAAAATGCCTAATAAAAGGAGCGCAATGGCCTCTTCTTGCTAATAAGCAAGGCAGAAATGGGGATTTAAGAGAAAAAGATAACAACATTACACTTAATGGTCCACGCTAAACATCTTTAAAAACTTTTATAAAACAAATGTTCAAAATTCTAAACACAAAATTTGTCAGATCTGCCCCAGTGGTAGCAGCAATTTGGCTAAGCCTCACTGCTGGAATTATTATTGAATTTAATAGGTTTTTCCCAGATTTATTATTCCATCCAATGAGCTGATAAAAGAGAAATAATCAGGTATTTATTAACTTGATTATTTTTTTTGCTGTTTCATTAACATTGAAATTTGTTAATTCAAAATCAAATTGATTTGATACTGAAATCTCATAATTAGCCCTTGAAAGTCTTTTTTTAATAGCCTCTTCTTTTTCTGTACCTCTATTTCTTATTCTTCTCTCTAACTCATTTTTATCTGGAG
>CACBFH010000029.1 GCA_902538515.1 uncultured Prochlorococcus sp.
GACATTTGAACCATTTTCCTTAAGAAAGTTTCAATATTTCTTAGATAATCAAATATCTCAAAATGTATTTAGAGCAAAAGGAATACTATGGTTCATGGAAAGTGAAAGAAAGCATATTTTTCACCTATCTGGTAAACGGTTTTCTCTAGATGATGAAGAATGGACAAAAGAAAAATCTAATAAAATAGTATTAATTGGCAAAAACTTAGATCATCAAACTATTAAGAATCAACTTTCATCATGTAGATTTAATTCAGATTAGATTACATAAAAGGATTTACTTAATTTTTGAAAATACTTATTAAAGAATTTAAAAAAGTAGTAACTGAATTGAAAATTCTTTATATCACTTCATTTATTGTTGCACTTTTAGTAATCATTCCAATTTCCAATTTTCTACTTGAAGGATTTCGATATGTTCTGGGTGGAAATTTTTCATTTGGTATTACAGGAGGAGAAGAGGTAATAGGCACTTTAAAAGTTTTAGCTCTGACAAGTTTTTTTGGAGGAGGCTTAGGAACCTTGAATGCATGGTTACTTTCAAATTGTGATTTTAAGTTCAGAAAAGTTCTCCGTATTTTTCAGCTAGTTCCACTAGCTGCCCCAGCATATTTAGTAACAGCTGTTTTGCAGGATTTAGGAAGTATTTTTGGATATCAAATAACTGGTTTATGGTGGGGGGTTTTAATACTTTCTATTTCTACTTATCCATATGTATTCATTCTTGCAAACGAAAGTTTTAATAAATTTGGAGTTAATCAAATCAATGCAAGCAGAGGTTTAGGGGTTGGGCCGTGGAGAAGCTTTTTTAAAATTGCTTTTCCTATGGCGTTACCAGCACTAATAACTGGAATAAGTTTAATGTGTATGGAAGTAATGAATGAATTAGGTACATTTACATTATTAAATATTCCAAGTATCTCTACAGGCATTGCCGAAAATTGGATAATAGAGGGTAATACAAAAAATGCTATTGGATTATCTTTAATAGCCTTATCAATAATTTTCACTTTAATTATTTTTGAAAAATTCTCTAGAAGAAAATCAAAAAGGTGGAGCGAAAATCCTGCATCAAAAGATTCTCAAGGATGGAAATTAAATAAAATTAGAGCTCTTTTGGCAATAATAATATCCTTATTCCCCCCATTTTTTTCTTTTGGAATTCCCTGTTTTTGGGTAATATTAAATATCGATCAGATTCAAAAAGGGTTATCTATTGAATTACTTACCCTATTATTGAGGACTATTAGTCTAGGACTTTTAACCGCATTAATAACAATGCTATTCTCCTTAATAATTTCCTTAGCTAGACGTTTAAATAAGGACTTATTACTTGGGATAATAACAAATCTTGCAGGAATAGGTTATGCAATTCCAGGAACAGTATTAGCTTTGTCTTTAATAAGCATTTCTTCTTCAAAATTCAATTTTATTGCTATTTTCATACTAATTTGGGGTTATGTTGTCAGATTTTTAACTATTTCTAAGAATTCTATTGATGCAAGTCTTGAGAGAATTTCTCCTAGACTTGATGAAGCTGCACTTGGACTAGGAGAGAATTGGCTTGGAATAATCAAAAGAATTCATCTACCCCTACTCCAAGGGCCAATATTTGTAGGATCACTTTTAGTTTTTGTAGACACGATAAAAGAATTACCCATTACATTTATTTTAAGACCATTCGATTTCGATACATTATCTGTGAGAATTTATCAATACGCTGGAGATGAAAGAATGGTAGAGGCGATATTACCAGCTCTTCTTATAATGACTTTAGGCCTTATTGCATCAATTACATTGATACCAAGTTTAGAGAAAAAAAACTAAATCCTTTTCAAAAGTTTTCTCATTAAAAAAGGGAAGCTTAATAACAAATCTGCAGAAGTAGATATAACCCTAAAGTAAATTAGGCTAACAAGTATTGCATTTTGTGGGATATTACTGCCAACAAGAAAAAGGAGGCAGGCTTCAAAAACGCCAACTCCACTTGGAGCAGTAGGGATAAGCAAACCTAAAGACCATGACAAAGAAAAGATAACTAATAAAAATATGACGTTGAATGTATTACTTGTATCAAAAGTATTTAGGCAAATATAAAACCCAACGAATTTTGATAAAACAAAACCAATTTCAAGTAATAATACTCTAGTAGGGAAAAAAGAAACTATATTGATTTTCTTTTCAAATTGGTCCTTTGAATTTGTAAGTTTCAAAACCTCAAATAATTTCCCTTTAAGAGAACCTATTCTTTTTAATATAAGATAAATTAATTTCCTATTTAAAAAAATTAAAGGCAAAACTAAAAAAAAGTAGAGTGGTGAAAAAATTGCTCCCAGTGATGCCAATAGAAAAGAGGCGCTCAACATAAAATAAGGTTCTACAAGTGTCGAATACAAGGCAATCTGAGGATTACTTATTTTTTTTACAAAATTAAATCTCTCAACAAAATGCCAAATCCCTCCTGGAACGTATTTAAGAATATTGGTTAAAACATAGAAGTAAACTAGATTATCACTTTTAAATTCTTTCCCGAACCATTGAACTATATATTTCCACGCATAAGCATTAAGGTAAATACTCATAACGCAAAATAAAAATGATAAAAATAAATTAATACCATTTTTTTCTAAATTGATATCAAAAGAAATTTTATCAATATTGTAAAAAAAATAGATGCAAAAATATAACAAGCTTGAAATAAAGAAAATGCTTTTAAGACCACCAAAATTAATTTTTCTAAGATATTTCCAAATTAAACGATTAATAATATTGAATCTCATTTCCAGTTTTCAAATGCTTTAAATTTTTTACTTGACTCATTTATTACTTTTCTTATTTCTTCAGTAGATATTTTATGCTCAAGTTTCAATCTCAAAACTTCGTCATTTTCAGGTTTCATAGTTATTGATCCATCTGGTTTTAAAGTCTGTTTAACTTTTATATTGCCAAAAGTCGTTGAACATTCTCCTCTCCTTCTAAGTAATATCCACCTAGATTGAATCCTTTCACGAACACCAATAGTATTGGAATATTCGAACCATAATCGCCTAAAAAATTCTTTTTTATTTATTGGTAAGATCACTTTAATAGAAAATCCAATTCTATTTTTTTTCATATTAATAGCTTGATAAGAAACGTCGTAAGCCCCCTCAGTTCTAAGCTTCTCTATAAAATTAGATATATCTTCAGGTGTTTGGTCATCAATCCACGCTTCTTGAACAGATATCTCTTCACGCTTTGGATTAATTTGTTCATTAATTAAACAATCCTGGAATGAAGTAATTTTATAAACTCTAACCAAATTAGGGAATGGATACTTTAAGTTTCCGATGCCTACTCCGTAAGAGTTAATAGAATATTTTGAGGGAGGTTGAATGTAGTCGACTAAATTAGAAAGTAAAGCAATTCCAGTTGGCGTAGATAATTCACCTTCTATTGAGTCAAGGCTTGATAAAACCTTAATATTTTTTTGCTTTATTAGCTCTATTACAGCAGGAGGTGGAATTGATAATTTTCCATGTTCAGTTTGAACAAAACCTCTCCCCAACATTGGTTCATTACAATAAACCTTTTTTGGATTTAAGTAATTCAATGCTGCACATACCCCTATAATATCCACTAGTGAATCAATAGCTCCAATTTCATGAAAATGAACATCCTCAGACTTAATTCCATGAACTTTTCCTTCCGCAGCTGCTAAAGATTCAAATACTTCATAAATTATTTTCTGTAATTTATCTTCTAAGTTTCCATTTGAAATAAGTTCTTTAATACTTCTCCAAGTTCTTTTAATAGGACTGCAGTCAATATTTTCAACCTTTGCCTTGATCCCACGGATTGAACAACTTTTTGATTCTTTGAACTCTAGATGGTAATGATCTTTTAATCCCAGATTAATAAGTGGTTGTTCAATGATCTTTTTAGGAACGCCTAAATCATAAAAGGCTCCTAACAACATATCTCCAGAGATACCTGGAGAACATTCAATTAAAACATCTTCCATAAATCTAAAATTTCTTGATAAGTAAAATTGAGATAAAAAACAACTTTTAATTTTTATTATTTTTAGAAAGATTTCTTTCAATAATTTCGTAACTGATTAATTTCAAAGCATTTCCATCTCTGTTTATATCTAAACTTACAAAACTATTAAGAAATTCAAGAGAAAGCTCCCCTTTTATAACTAATTTAAAATTTTTATTTTTTTGATTCTTTAGCTTTGAAGAGATGCATACTTTAATTACAATTTCTTTTTTTTTAGTGTTAACAAAAACTAATTCTCCTCTAACAGAAAAATAATTATCTTTTAAATCTAACTCTTCTAATAATTTAGAAAAATTTATTTCTGAAGAATTATTCTGGAAATCATTTAGTTGATAAGGATCCCAAATACCAGCAACCTGTAAATGTAAGTTATGAGTATTTTTATTCTTTGGATAAACAATCCAATAATAACTTTTATTTAAATCAATATGCTTTTTTAGAAGTGATAATGCTTTGCCTAATACTACTGTTTCAATTTTTTCGCCTTTATTATCAATTAAAAAGCCTCTATTAAGTTGCTTACTATCGTGAGGGATAAATTTACCATTAATAATACCAATTGCTCTGTATTGCAATTGACTAGTAACTTGTGGGATTGGGTTTTTTAACATATCAAAGTTTGGAATGAAAATTTATAATATTATTCATTTTTCCTCTAGATTGTTAAAGGACTTTAACGCATCGTCGATAGCATCAGAAGGATTAGTCGCATCATTCATACTATTTTGTCTTCTAATCATCTCCATAAGCTCAAATGGATTGGTTGGGAAAGCTAAACCATCGTCTTCTGTTTTAGTTGAATTATCAATTTCTAATTCTTCAAGTAAATATTCAGCATTTAGTGAATAACCTTTAAAGCACATTAAGGAAACAAAGAAAATTAATAATGGTATTGGTTTAGGTAAGCTTCTGCAAAAATAATTTTTCATTTTATTTAATTTCAAAATTCTTAAACGCCAAAAACTTCTGCTATTTTAATTTTACATAATTTAGTAGAAATTTGTTAATAGCAACTTGGAATGTTAATTCTATAAGAACTAGGCTTTCACAAGTAATAGATTGGATGAAAAATTTCAACCCAGACATTCTATGTTTGCAGGAAACAAAAGTGATGGATGATAGTTTCCCATTTGAACCTTTTGAAACTTTAGGATACTCAGTTGAGGTCTACGGACAAAAATCATATAATGGAGTTGCTATTATTTCTAAAATAAAAGCAGAAAACATTAAAAAAGGATTTTACGGTTATAGCGACTGTGATCAAAATATTGAAATTTTTCTTGATCAAAAAAGATTAATTTCTGCTGATATAAATGGTATCAAGATCATAAATGTATATGTACCAAATGGATCTTCTCTAGAATCTAGTAAGTACGAATACAAAATTAATTGGTTAAGTTGTTTAGCCTCATTTTTAGATAAGCAAGAAAACAATGGGGAATTAATCTGTCTTATGGGTGATTTTAATATTGCCCTATCAAACTTAGATATTCATGATCCAAAGAAATACGAGGGCGGAATAATGGCAACTGAGAAAGAGAGAAATGCACTAAATAATGTTCTGAAAGAAAGATTAATAGATTCTTTCAGAATTTTTGAGAAAAATACAGGCCATTGGAGTTGGTGGGATTACCGTAATAACGCATATGAATTAAATAAAGGTTGGAGAATAGACCACATATATATCAGCAAAGAGTTGTCATCAAAACTTAAAAGTTGTGTCATAGACAGCTCACCAAGAGGTGATTTACGTCCAAGTGATCATGTACCAGTAATGATAGATCTTGACTTGAGCGGCATGAATGAAGATTTTTTTGAGGATGAGGATAATTTCTTCGAAATATAAATAAAATAAATTAAATTTTTCTAATACCTGAAAACGCGTATAAATAAAGGGTTTTCTAGACTAATATTTATTTATTTGATGATTTCTTAAAAATTAATAATTTACAATCCAAACTATCGCAATAAAAATATCATAATGTAGAATTTCAATCTGATTGACAAAATTTTTACTTATTTCTAATTTAGGACATGACAAATTTTTTCTCAAAGCTTTATTTAGTTAAATTGTGACTGAAATATTAAATTGCACCCAATCAGAAGAAATTTTTTCCGCTGCTCAAGAATTAATGCCTGGAGGAGTAAGTTCTCCAGTAAGAGCCTTCAAATCTGTCGGAGGTCAACCAATTGTCTTTGATAGGGTCAAGGGACCCTTTGCTTGGGATATCGATGGGAATAGATATATTGACTACATAGGAAGTTGGGGGCCTGCTATATGTGGACATGCCCACCCTGAAGTTACAACAGCATTACAGGAAGCAATTGAAAAAGGAACCAGCTTTGGAGCTCCATGCGTTTTAGAAAACAAACTTGCTGAGATGGTAATAGATGCTGTCCCATCTGTAGAAATGGTTAGATTTGTTAATAGTGGGACTGAAGCTTGCATGGCTGTTTTAAGGCTTATGAGAGCATTCACTGGAAGAGATAAAGTTATTAAATTTGACGGTTGTTATCATGGTCACGCTGATATGTTTTTGGTTAAAGCCGGATCAGGTGTCGCAACCTTAGGACTTCCAGACTCTCCAGGAGTTCCACGATCAACAACTTCTAATACCCTTACTGCTCCTTACAATGATCTTGAAGCGGTAAAGAAATTATTTTCTGAAAATCCTGATGCCATTTCGGGGGTAATTCTTGAGCCCATTGTTGGTAATGCTGGCTTTATTACTCCCGAGCCTGGATTCCTAGAAGGCTTAAGGGAATTAACAACTGAGAATGGATCTTTATTAGTTTTTGATGAAGTAATGACTGGTTTCAGAATAAGTTATGGAGGCGCTCAAGAAAAATTTGGTGTTACTCCTGATTTAACCACACTTGGCAAAGTCATTGGTGGAGGTCTACCTGTAGGAGCTTACGGAGGTAAGAAAGAAATAATGTCAATGATAGCTCCCTCCGGACCGGTATATCAGGCAGGAACCTTGAGCGGAAATCCTCTCGCAATGACTGCAGGAATAAAAACGCTTGAGTTACTCAAACAAGAAGGTACATACGAGAAATTAGAATTAACAACTTCTAGATTAATTGAAGGAATAATTCAGTCTGCTGAAAATAATGGTATCGCTATTAATGGAGGTAGTGTAAGTGCTATGTTCGGATTTTTCTTGTGCGATGGGCCAGTAAGGAATTTTGATGAAGCCAAAACAAATAATGCAGAATTATTTGGCAAGTTGCATAAAGAGATGCTTCAAAATGGAGTTTATCTAGCCCCAAGTCCTTTTGAAGCTGGCTTCACATCGCTAGCTCATAGCGATGAAGAAATTGATAAAACTATTGAGGCTTTTGATCAATCTTTTAATTCGATTAAGAGTTGACTATCTACTTAAGTTTCCTGTAATAATTTAAGTAAATGATTAAATTATTAGAGAAGTAAATTAAAAATAATTATTTTCTACCACCAACTATAACTGGGGGAGTTCCTCCTGCTGAACCAGGTAGGCCAGGTACAACTTGTGTACTACCATCCCATTTATCAAGAAATAATTTGAAAAGTACTTGATCATCTAGACTTCTATTTAATGTTTCATATCTGAGCGCTTCTTGTTCAGCAATTTCTACTTCTGTCTTAGCTCTTAGTAATTGCTGACCAGCTATTTGCTTTTGTTCAATAGCAGCTCTGTATTCTTCAGCAATCTCTAGTCCAGTAAGATCTAAACTTTTAACATCTACATAATCAAATGAATTAAGTTCTTGAGCAACAGTGTCCCCAACTTTTTCAGAAATTACTGCAAATTCAGTAGCGATTGTTTCTAGCTCATATTGAGAAAATACTGATTTTAAAGCTTTAAGTAAAGAAGGCTGAACAATTTTTTGATAAACATCGCTATTTCTACTTGCAATTGTTGCGAAAATTCTTCCTGCTTCGTTAGGTTTTACAGAATATTTAACAGTAGCCGTAGCCCTAATAACTTGAAGATCTTTGGTTAAAGTTTCAAATTTTTCTGGTTGAACTTGAGTTTTAATATCAAATGGATATACAGACTGAACAAGTGGAAGTTTAAAGTTTAACCCAGCTCTCCTGGAGGGACCACTTACTTTTCCTAATGTTGTAACTACTGCTACTTGTCCTGAAGGAACAACAAAAAGAGATTGCGTAAGCAATAGAAACCCTGTGAAAGATAATACAATCAATAATGTTGCAGTTCCACCAGGACCTGTTGGCGTGACATTTTTAAAGGATGTTGACATTAATTTTATACTTTAAGATAATCATATTTAAATAGACTAATGAGTGCATTAATAAGCCAATTAATTAAAATATTTTTTTAATAATTGTCAAAAGAAATATAGATATCATTCCTCGATATTTGATTTAAATTCTTGTAAAAGTTGTAAATAAAGGTCCTCATCTATCTCCCTAATATCATATTCAGAGGGTAAAACACCATGCTTATGCTCATGCACTGCCATCCAACAAAACTTCTCTATTTCTACTTTTGAAAAACGAGGATATTCTTTTACTTTTTTAGTCAGTAATTTAATCAGAGATTCTGAATAATCTGCCATATTTTAAAAATAAAGTGTACTAAAGATATTATCTAAAGTTATTAGCTTTTAGGGGAATGTTCAAAGAATCTTCCAACTCACTAACAAGCTTAATTGCTAATTGAAGATCATTTTTACTCTTACTAGAAACTCTGAGTGTTTCTCCATTGATGCTGACATTAATTTTTTTTATTTGATCTCTAATATTTTTACTGATTTTTTTTGCAATTTCTTGTTTAATGCCTTGTTTTAAAAGGATTATCTGTTTCAGTCTATTACCACTAACTATTTCAATTTCACCGTAGTCAAAAATTTTTAAAGATAAGTTTCTTTTTATAGCCTTTTGTCTAATTATGTCATTAATAGCATTTAAGGTTAGTTCGCTATTAGTAGTTATAGAAATATTTTCTTTATCTAAATCAACTGAAGTATCTGAACCCTTAAGGTCGTAACGTTGAGATATTTCCCTCTTTACTTGATCCAAAGCGTTGACTAATTCCTGTCTATCAAAATCAGAAACTACATCAAATGAAAAACTTTCTGCCATAGTGAATTTGTAACGTTGAATATTATTAGCATAAATCATCCTTAAATTAAGGGGAAATAGATTAATTTAGTCAAAAAATAACAAACTAACCACTTTCCCCATTTCTTCAGCGCATCTACAACTATTTAGCAAAGTTTCGCTATCGTGAAAGGCGAAACAAATTAATTGATCACACCTAGTAATAATTTCTTGATTACAAAGACTGCTTGCAAGTGGCAGAGGCAATTCATCATTTTCACTTTTTTCAACCAAATGCATAACCCTTTCAAGTTGATCCTTTA
>CACBFH010000030.1 GCA_902538515.1 uncultured Prochlorococcus sp.
TTTAATATGTATTTTAATTTCAATAATTTCTTCTTATAAATTACTAATTATTTCGCCTTTAAATATCTCAGATATTTTTTCTTGGTTATTTAACTTTACTGAAGCACTTATTAGTTCCGTTATTTTGATATTAGTTTCTAAAAAAGAGAATCCTAGAATTTCATCAAGACAGATTATTTTGATTATAACGCTTCTTCTGGCAGTACAAGCTTCGAAGTTAGCCTTAGCTTCAACAATAAGCCCATTATCTTTAATAATTCCACCGGCGTTAATAATATCTCAAGGAATGGGAAGCATAACAGCTTTAGCTTGGGTATCAATTGCGAGTCTAATTTGGCCTGATCCAACAGTTGCTATTAATAACAATTTATTTTTTATTTTATTAGTTTGCGCTTCAGTAGTATCTCTACTTGGAGCAAGAATAAGGAATAGAGCTCAGTTACTTCAACTATCAATTTTTGTTCCTATTGGTTCGTTATTGAGTCAGTGGATATTGATAGGTAAGGATAAAGTATCTTTTATTGATAAACCAGAGTTTGTGTTTGTTAATGGAGATATTTTTTCAGATTCCTTGTTATTGGCAATAGTAATGCTCTTTACAATTTTATTTATTCCTATCTTTGAATCGATATTTGGACTATTAACTAAAGCAAGATTGCTCGAATTGGCTGATAAGGAGAAACCTCTCATTAGAAGATTGTCTATTGAGGCTCCTGGCACTTTTGAACATACATTATTGATATGTGGTTTAGCAGAGGAAGCAACAAGAATGATTGGAGGTGATATTGATCTAATTAAGACTGGAGCCTTATATCATGATGTTGGTAAATTACATGCCCCTAATTGGTTTATTGAGAATCAGGATGGTTCAAAAAATCCACATGATGAAATAGATGATCCTATAAGAAGTGCAGAGGTATTACAGGCGCATG
This sequence comes from uncultured Prochlorococcus sp., assembly GCA_902538515.1. GTDB lineage: Bacteria > Cyanobacteriota > Cyanobacteriia > PCC-6307 > Cyanobiaceae > Prochlorococcus_A. Next base: position 933 of record CACBFH010000030.1, read on the forward strand.
TTGACGAAGGATTAAAGTATGCAAGAAAAAATAGACTACCTAAACCTATTGCAAATTTCATCCCAGAACATCAAGGTACTCTAAAAATGGGATATTTTTTTCATAAGGCTAAAGAGAAAAATATCATGATCAATGAAAATGATTTTAGGTACAATGGTCCTATTCCTCAGTCGAAAGAAACAGCTATTTTAATGCTTGCTGATGGATGTGAAGCAGCACTAAGAGCTATGAATATTAATGCATCTGATAACGAAGCTTTGGAAACAATTTCTAAAATTATTTATTCACGTCAAAAAGATGGCCAATTAGATGATAGTAATTTATCGAAGGGAGAAATTTTCTTAATAAAAAGGGCATTCTTGAATGTATGGAAAAGAATTAGACATAGAAGAATTCAATACCCAACTAGTAAAAATAATACTTTTTCATAATACTTTTTCTGAATTTTTTTAACAAATTTATAGCCTAATATTTCTACGATGTTTTGGATTACACCAATAGAGAAGAGCTAACGTACTTAATAATGTAGTTAAAAGTGTAAAACCACCAATTCCATAAATGTCTTGGAGAGTAATTAGCCTTACAACTGAATATGGACCCATACCAGAAATTACCATTGATAAAGAAACTAAAGTTAAAGTTACTCCCCATTTTCTCTCTGCTAAAAGAGCTGCAGAAGAGACTATCCCAACAATCGCAGCAGGCCATCCGAGACTTATAGCAAGAGTTATATTCGCAACCTTTAGTGGAGGCCCATAACTTATTATTAATGCGATTATTGGAAGTGCAATTATGTTGCTAATTAAGCCAACCCATGAAAGTGCCCAATATCCAACTAACCTTTCTCTCATTATTTACTGCTTTAACTATTAATTTAATCTACAGTATTAAGAGACAATTTTTTACCCTACTTAATAATCCTAAGAAATAGTTTAATTCGCAGGATTAGATAGAAATGTTTTATTAGAATTTTCTAAACTATCAAATTGTGGATGAATTGAATTTTTTTTCTCAGAAAATACAAGTCTATTTAAAGCATTGACGTAAGCATTCGCTGCAGCAACTACAACATCCGTATCAGCAGAGTGACCAGAATATATCTTATTATCCCTTCTTATTCTTATTGTTACTTCTCCCAAAGCATCAATTCCTTCTGTTACGGACTTAACAGAAAATTCAATTAATTCATTTGGAACTTTAGCTAATTTATTTAAAGCCTCGCATACAGCATCAACGGGTCCAGTCCCTATTGATACAGCAGTATCTTCAGTATTATCTTCCGTATTTATAAGCGAAATGGTGGCAGTAGGTTTAGATGCATTACCGCAACTTACTTGTACAAGACTTAATTGGAATTTAGCTTCTGGGAGCTGAACTTGTTCACTGACAATTGCTTCTAAGTCTCTATCAGTAATTTCTCTTTTCCTATCAGCTAAATCTTTAAAACGGGCAAAAGCATCATTTAGATCTTCCCGGCTTAAGTCATATCCCATCTCTTCTAATCTTGCTCTTACTGCGCTTCTACCACTAAGTTTTCCCAAAGATATTTTATTGTCACTCAAACCAACTGTTTTTGCATCGATAATTTCGTAAGTTAGCCTATTTTTTAAAACCCCATCCTGATGAATGCCTGACTCATGTGCAAAAGCGTTAGCTCCCACAATTGCCTTATTAGGTTGAACAGTCATTCCAGTTAAGTTTGAAACAAGTCTAGAGGTTTTTGTTATTTCTTCAGTTCTTATAGCAGTAAGAGGAGTAGGTGAATCTGGATTTCTTCTGAAAAAATTATTAAAAAAACTTTTCCTAACATGCAGTGCCATTACTAATTCTTCTAAAGAGGCATTCCCAGCTCTTTCACCAATTCCATTGATAGTACATTCTAGTTGTCTTGCTCCATTTTTTACTGCCTCTAGAAAGTTGGCTACTGCTAAACCCAAATCATTATGACCATGAACCGAGATAACTGCCTCATCAATATTTGGAACATTTTTATTTATATCTGCAATTAGTTTTCCAAATTCACTAGGAGTTGTAAATCCAACAGTATCAGGGATATTTATTGTTGTTGCTCCTGAAGAAATTGCTAGTTGAATTACTTCGTATAAAAAATCAGGATCACTCCTTGAGGCATCTTCACAAGAAAACTCAATATCATCTACTAAAGATTTTGCATAAGTAACCATTTCTGGAACTATTTGAAGAACATCTTTTCTGGATTTTTTTAGTTTATGTTTAAGATGAATATCACTTGTCGCAATAAAAGTATGTATTCTTTTCTTGGGAGCTGGACTTACTGCTTCGTAACATGTTTTGATATCTCCTTTAGAAGCTCTAGCCAAACCACATATTATAGGGCCATTTTCTTTCCCTATGGCACTGGCAATTTTATTAACAGCTTTAAAATCTCCTGGACTCGCGAAAGGGAATCCAGCTTCAATAACATCTACTCCTAATCTTGCTAATTGATGGGCAATAGCAAGTTTTTCTTCAAGATTTAAACTGGCACCTGGAGATTGCTCTCCATCTCGAAGAGTTGTATCAAATATTAAAATTCTTCCAGGATCTTTTGACATTAGAGGAGTTAACATAAACTTATATTAAGCTAATTAAAAAAATTTGACTAGATTCTGTTGAATAAAAATTTGTTGCAAGTTTATAACTTAACAATATTGGTTAAAATTCTGAAAAAAAAATGAATTACTTTAATTATTCAAGTATTCTTTTAGGATTAAAGCTTCCTTTATAAAAGGTAAAGTTTGATTTTTTAGAATTACAGGCATAAACCATAAAAAATATGAATGGGCAATACTCCCAAAAAAATGTTTTAGGTCAGTTAGCGATAGTTTTACATGCTCATCTACCTTATGTCAGAAAAAATGAAAAAAACTCTTTAGAAGAGGATTGGCTATTTCAGGCTATTTTGGAATGTTATATACCACTACTTCAGTCAATAGAGTCTTCCAAAAATGAAAATCCCGAAAATACAAAACTTACTATTAGTTTGTCTCCAACATTATTGTCACTTCTAGATAATAGACAAATTCAAGAGGCTTTCCCAAGCTGGCTTAAAACTAGAAATGATTTCTTAAACGAACTGCCACTAAAAGAAAAAAATGCCTCTGCATTTTTAAAAAAAATCCTTAATGATAAATACTTATATTGGCAAAATTGTTCTGGAAATTTAATTGAGAAGTTTAGGGTTTTAAATAACTCTGGGAATTTGGACATTCTTACATGTGCGGCTACTCACGGCTATCTACCAATTCTAAGAGAGAATCCTGAAACTGTTAAAGGACAAATTAATACAGCAATTAGGAGTCATGAAAATATTTTTGGAACAAAGCCTTTAGGTATTTGGTTGCCAGAATGTGCATATTATGAGAATTTAGACGAAATACTATTTAATTCCGGAATAAGATATACAATCCTAGACGGTCATGGGATACTAAATTCCACACCAAGGCCCAGATATGGTGTTTATGCTCCAATCTGCTCGAAAAAAGGAGTTGCCTTTTTCGGAAGAGATAGTGAGTCAACTTTGCCCGTATGGTCTGCCAAGGATGGTTTCCCAGGAGACAAAGTTTATAGAGAATTTCACAAAGATTTGGGTTGGGAATTACCTGTCTCCAAGCTCCAAAAGAAAGGTATTTCAACTAAAAGACCCTTAGGGTTAAAGTTTCATAAAATTACTGACAATAACTTGCCATTAGGGGAAAAGGCTTTTTACTTAGAAAATGAAGCCAAAAATAAGGCTGCAGAACATGCTGATGCTTATCTTCTCGCGAGATCAAAACAATTAGAACAATTAAGTTTATCCTCTTCATTTAAGCCCTTATTGTTAGCTCCATTTGATGCAGAGTTATTTGGTCATTGGTGGTATGAGGGACCTTTTTTTATTGAAAATATTTTAAAGAAATCATTTAAATATTCAATTAAGCTTACAAATTTAAAAGAATTTTTACTTCAAAAGCCAAATATTCAGATTTGCGATCCATCACCATCAAGCTGGGGACAGGGAGGTTATCATAATTACTGGATGAATGATGCAAATGCATGGATTGTTCCAGAAATCACAAGAGCAGGCTCAACTTTTGTTGATTTATGCTCGAAAAATTTTAATAATGAATTATCTTCAAGACTTTTCAAGCAAGCAGCAAGAGAATTACTTCTCTCTGAGTCCTCTGATTGGAGTTTTATTCTAAGAGCTGGAACTACAACTGAGCTTGCAAAAGAGAGGATAGAAAGACACTTATTCAGGTTCTGGAAAATAGTTGAAATGATTAAAAATCATTCCTTCATTAATTTAAAATTTCTTGAAGATATTGAGGAAGAAGATAAAGTTTTCCCAGATATTAATATTGATGATTGGCAAAAATAAAAAATACTAATTTAACTTGAGCATTCCTAGCTTTACTTTTAAAGGTGAATTTATAAACATTTTACTCATAACGTAAATTAGTTTTGGAAGTGGAAGTGTATTAGTAAGAAATCCTACCCATTCATTGGTGGATAATCTAAAGAAATTTGAGAAAAAGCTTCTTAATCTACTTTCGTCAAAACTCATCAGTCTTCTTAAACCATATTGGTAAAGTTTATGCCTTTGTATTAACTCGTAAGGCCATAAGATCTCCCAACCTTTTGTAGCTAATTCAAGAGAACTAAGATTGGGTTCTTTTAAAAAGATTGCTAATTTTTTTGCAAGGAGTGGAGCTCTTCTTAATAAAGATCCGATCATGTATCCTGATGCAGGATGTACCATACTTGCAGATCCTCCAAAACCTAGTACAAATTGTTTTTTAAATGGGAGGGGTAAATTCATTGGGAAAAGGCAATTCTCTTCATGAAAAATTTCACTTACCTGAATACCCTTACCATTCAATCTCTTAAAAAGTCTTTTCTTGAGATTTTCTTGGGATAATGCAGGATAACTAGCTAATGATGTTTCTTCAACAAAAAAAGTTTCATTTCCAAGATCCATTGCATAAAGAAAAGAAGGAGATGATAACTTTTCTTCATTGTTTAAATGATTTGGACGAAAATCCATTAAAACAAACTGATCCTTATTAACGGGTGGTGATGAAAATTTACCGACAATCCCATAAGCTGCTTGTTGAGCGATTTCATCTTGGAAGGGTCTTTTTATGAAATTACTTTTATGGCCACTTGCATCAATGACTAACCTCGCTTTTATTCTTAGACCTGAAAAACAAATCACCTCAGATAGTTTATTTTTTTCTTTAATATCCTTTGCTGTTTCATTCAACCATTCAATACCTTTACACTTTTTTAAAA
>CACBFH010000031.1 GCA_902538515.1 uncultured Prochlorococcus sp.
ATAAAGTCATTACCGTCCAACCTCAAAATAGAAAAAATAAATCTAATAAGAAAAATTCAAATCAAAAGAAAACAAATAAATTAATTTTGCCTTCGAGAAGCATTATATCAACAAGTGAATTTGAGGTTCCACCCAGAGGGTATGTTAAGTTGTTAGGCCCAAAAATTACATTAAATCTTAAAGAAGCAGATTCTATTGAAACTTTAAAGTTGATTTCTAAGTTAGGAAATTATGGAATAATAATTATTGGAGAGAAAAATGTTAAAGATGAAAGTTTAGAAAATCCAAAAATCACAGGCAATTTTGAAGATATTGAGATCTCTAAAGTTTTTAACAGTATTTTGCTTTCGGCTGATTTGCAAGCAGTGGTAGAAAATAATATTATTTTTGTTGGTAAAAATATTTTGAACAAAAGTCTAAAACCAAAAGTTTCTAAGACTTATAGGTTAAATCAAGTTAATGCTGCATCTGTGGCTGATTATCTTTCAACATTAGGGGCTGACATATCAAAAGTTATGTTAATGAGTGGTTCTTTTGATGGGCAAGAAATTAGTGATAGTTTTATAAATAAAAAGGAATTTGAAGATGAAGTTATTAATTCTTATGGAATCGAGAAAGGACCTTTATATGGAATAGTTGGTACAGCTGATTTGAGACTTCAAACAATCACTTTAATAGGCTCAAAAGAACAAATGAAAATTGCAGAAACATTTATAAAATCTTTAGATGTAAGACATAAACAAGTAGCATTAACAATAAAAATAATTGATGTTTCATTAACTAAATCTGATATTAAAAACAATATCTTTGAAAGTAAAATTGGAGAAACATCTATTATAAATAATGAAGGATTAGGCCTGCAATCTTCTAATTTTGGAGCCAATCCTATTACAAGTGCAAATGTTTCAAATGTAGTAACAGGAGGAGTAGGTAGCGGACAATTTTTAAATTGGTTGGAGGCGAAAATAACAAATAATAACGCCAAAATTTTAGCTTCTCCTACTTTGATACTTGGTGAAAATAGTAATGCTCTTTCTTCTGGGGCTGCTCAAGTTGATGATTCACTTAGTGGAGCAACAATTGGTAGGCCATATAAAAATGAAGGATTTATAAAAGTTGGCGAAACCGTCGTTACAGGATTTACTCAAACTGCTGGAGAAGGGGGAATTGTTACATGTACAGCTAATGAAGGAACTGCTGGGATAACATTCGGAGCAAAGTTAGAAAAAGTTGATGATAATGGATATGTGACATTTGCATTGAGCCCTGCTATCTCTTCAATTACCTCAACAGTCGAAATTGCTGGATGTGGTATACAAAACACATTAAGTGTTAGAAAATTGGATACTGGCTCTATTAGAGTCCAAAATGGAGAAACTTTAATTCTTACTGGCGTTCTTCAAGATTCGGATACTGTAACTACATCAAAAGTTCCAATTCTTGGGGATATTCCAATTCTTGGAAGTATCTTCAGGAGTAGTGCGAATCAAAAAAGAAAAAGTGAATTAATTATTCTAGTAACACCAAAAATATTAAAAGATAAATGACTTTAAATATAAAAAATTGTTTTTAAATGGTTAAAGGAAATTTTAAACAAATTGATTTACTTCGCAATAGGAGGGAAAGTAATTATTTAGCTGACCCGTATTTTATTGACACAAAAAAATATATTAAAAAAGGAATTTTATCTGGTTTAATATTAATATCGATATCTTTAATTCTTGGCATACCTTTTATTTTTAGAACTAAATTCTTAGAAAATCAAAAAAATAAGTTAAAATCATTCACTGAAGAATATGATTTGCTTGAAAAAAAATTAGATCAAGAATCAAAACAACTTAAGGAAATTGCAAAATTCAATAAAGATTTTAAGAATTCAATTTTAAATATTAGTTCTAGTTCTGCTTTATTAAAGGAAATATCTTTAATTATTCCTAAAGATATTCAACTCTTTGAGTTAACCTCAAAAGGAAATACTCTTCTTATGAAAGCAAAGTTATATGATCAAAAATATTTAGGAACTTTAAATTCTTTCTTATTAAATTTAGATAATTCAGAATTTTTTGAATTTAATAATATCGATTTGAAAGAAATAAAATCTGGCAATACAAATAGTAAAAATAAAGTATATTTATTCGAAATTAATACTAAAGTTTCAACAAATTATAGTCAGCTTAATAAGAATTATTTAATTAAACTTGGTTCATATGGTTTATTTAATAGATTAAATCTTCTAAGCAATTTAGAAGCTACTTCTGATTAGATTTATAAAATGATTAAATCAATTAAGACCCAAAAAGAATTTATTACGCCAGAAAAAGCTGCATCTTTCATACCTATTTTCATCTCTGCAGGGTTATCATTATTAATAATTACTTTCTTTGTTATTCCAAAATATATTGAATCTACAAAAGTAAATTTAGAATTAAATGGTTTAATTAAAAAAAAGAATGATCTGGATAATTTGAAATCACAATATAAAATAATTAATAAAAAATTTGAGAAATTAAATCTTGAAAAAACAAAAATAATTGAGCTTTTTACTGGTAATTCAAATTTGGATACTTTACTTGATAAGTTAGGAGAAATAGGAATAAGAAATAATATTGAATTTGTATCTATAGTCCCTTTAGAATTAGTTAATCATGGAGAAATTAGCAAAGAAAACAATAATATTCAAACTAGAAATGATGATTTAAAAATAACTGATCCTTTATTAGTTGAAGGATCAAAAAAATATTCAATTGATTTAACTTTTAAAACGGAATTTATTAATATGCTTTCTTTTTTAAGAGAGCTTGAATTTCTGGAGAGTGTTATTTTAATAAATGATATAAATTTAGAATTAATAAGTCAAAATAGTAATAATGTTGAATTTAGCAATTCTATTGAGGAAATTGAAGTCAAACTCAGAACAACCTTTTATGGGAAGAAATAATTATGGCTTTTTTATATATTGGTTTGGGGCTTGCAATGGTTTCTGGAATTTCAGCAATGATGCAAATAGGAAATAATATTAATAACCTTACTCTCTTAAGTAACCTTAAAGAAAATCAATATTTTCAATCATCCCTTCCAAATTATGACAGAAGGATTATGGATTTTTTAAATAATTATTCAGGTACTGATTCGGAGGTATGTTTGAAATTAAAAGAAAATTTAAGTGAAACTTTTTACGAACCAGGAGAAATATTTATATCTACTGGGACTCAAACACCCTCTGATAATACTTTGTTCTTAGGTAGTTGTGTATTAGTTAATATGGAACTTAATCATAGAGTTTTAATAAAAAGATCTTCCGATGGTTATTTTGACTTATTTTCATGTTATTTAAAAGATGAAACCTTTTGTCCTTATGAAGTAAATTAATGATTTCTGCTTTGATTGGTTCCGTAATAATGGCAGCAGTTAGTGTCGCAATGCTTATGGCTGTTGAGGTTACTGATAAAGCATTATTTAAAGTTGGTAAATATCCACTTACAAGTCAAGAGAGACAAATTTTAATTGATGCAGGTTTCAAGCTAGAGGAAATAGACATTGTTAATGAAGAAATCAAATTACTAAAATTTAATGAATAGGTTATGAAGAATAAAAAAAAATTTAATGGAGGGATGACTATTCCAGAATTAGTATTAGCAATATTTATGCTAATTGCATTTACTGGATTCACAGTAATGATTGTTCAATATACTTCAAAATTTTTTCAACCTTTAAATGAAGAGGCAAAAGAAGAGTATATTTCTTCCGATAAAGAGTTACGAGATGTGCTTAATGATCACGCTCAAATTAACTATGCTTTTGATTCAATTATTCAAATACTTTCAGAGCCAGGGATTAATAAGAATTTCATATTAAGCTTGGAATGCACTACTTTACCATCACTAGATTGGAATATTCCATCAATTGATACTAAAGCAATACCAAAATCATATAAAATATGTATCAAGCCTTCATCTCTTTCAGAAAGTAATTACTCAGAGTTATCAAATGGCGATGGAAAACCAGGAATCTACATCCTCTATGCAACACCAGAGAGTGGTATTTCAGTCAATGCAACACCCGTAAGGAGGATATTTTGTAGACCAAAACCTTTTTGTAAATTATGAACTCAGCAAATGCAAACAAAAAAAAATTAACTGAATATCAAATTGAAGATATTAAAGAACTCTTTGTAGAACTTTTTAGGAAAATAAGTAGTAAAGTCATCTTGCTTGAAATAGGAAATGATTTTATAAATATTGCGCTTGCAAAATCAGAAAAAAATAGGTTATACATCAAAAAAGTTTTGAGACAAAATCTTCCTTTAGAAGCATTAGATAAATGCATACCTACTGATCCTAAAAGTTTTGGTGACTTCTTAAAACAAATTCTTATTGATAATAAAATAAATACCAATAGAGTAGCAGTGTGCCTTCCATCCGATGCGTGTTACACAAGGTTGATTGAAATTCCAGAAGAAGTAAAAGAAGAAAATTCTAAAAGCTTTCTAGAAAATCCTAATTCGGGAATTCAAATTCCAATTTCACTAAAAAGCTCTGATTTTGAAATAAACCTATCTGATTTACCTAAAAAAGAAATAAAAAATAAAATTTATAATAATTATTTTTTGACTTCTCTACCCAAAAAAAATGTTGATATAATCCTCGATTCAATTAAAAATGCAAATCTAGAAATTTGCTCAATTCAAATGAGCCATATGTGTATTGCAAATTTATTAAAAACAGAAATAGATAAATTAAATAAAAATGAATTAATAATTTCTATTGATTTATTAGATCAATTTACTCAATTTGTGATTTTTGATAGGTCAGGACCTTTATTGATAAAACGATTAGCTTCTATAAGGAATTATCCCTCTATAGAGGAGATGAAAAAAACTGACAACGCAAGTAATGATAAAGTTCAAAAGTCTAATAATCAAAAGAAAACAGAAAATTATCATGCTTTATCAAAACTAGATGTCAAAGTCTTATTAAGAGAAATAAGTCAATCATTTAATGATTTTTTAGATAAACATGACCTAGATAAAAAAGGAAAAATATTCTTATCTGGTAGAAATAGTCAACATAAGAATCTTGATAAATTAATTGGTAAAAGCTTGAAGACTGATGTTGCCTTGATTTCTCCAGTGAATAACTTTGCCATAAAAGAATTTTCATATAATCCTGATGAAATCAATCAGTTTTCTATGTCGAGAATTATTGGTTTAGGTTTATCCTTACTAAAGAGTAATGATTTAGAAGATAACTCATCTAATGGAAATTTTATTATTAAGTATTTTTCCTTTGATAAGTTTATTGAGGAAGAGAATAATGATATTGAAGACAGGAAAGATAATGAAAACAAGACTGTGAATGATTTAATAGATTC
>CACBFH010000032.1 GCA_902538515.1 uncultured Prochlorococcus sp.
TTGCTCAAAGATGCAAATCTCATTGGAGTTGCAGATCCAAATGAAGAGAGAGGCAAATTAGCTATTGAGCAATTCCAATGTGAATGGTTCAAAGACTATAAAGACTTAATTCCAAAAGTTGATGCTATCTGTATCGCTGTCCCAACACTACTTCATCAAAAAGTAGGACTAGATTGTCTTCAGGGTGGAACTAACGTTCTCATTGAAAAACCAATTGCAGCTAATGAGTTAGAAGCAAAATCTTTAATAGAGGCCGCTAATACAAGTAAATGTCTATTACAAGTTGGGCATATTGAAAGATTTAATCCTGCTTTTAGAGAATTAAATAAAATAGTTCATAATGAAGAAATTGTTGTTTTGGAAGCAAGAAGACATAGTCCTCATGCAGATAGAGCAAATGATGTATCTGTAGTAATGGATTTAATGATCCATGACATCGATCTAATTTTAGAACTCGTCAACTCTAAAATACAAAAATTAGCGGCAGTTGGAGGGAGAAATAGTGAAGGATTGATAGATTATGTCAATGCTACTTTGGTTTTTAAAAATAATGTTATTGCAAGCTTGACTGCCAGTAAAATGAGTCACAAAAAAATTAGGAGTTTAAGTGCTCACTGCCAAAATGGACTAGTAGAAACTGATTTTTTAAATCACTCTCTTCAAATCCATAGAAAGTCTCATGAATCTTACACTGCAGAACATGGAGAATTAGTTTATAGAAATGACGGATATGTTGAAGAAGTTAGCACAACCTCCATTGAACCTCTTTATGCAGAATTGGAGCATTTCCTTAAGTGCGTTCAGGGCAAAGAAATACCTGAGGTGGATGGTGAGCAAGCCTCAAGAGCATTAAAAATTGCTGATTTTATAGAGAGTGCAGTAGAAAATTCCGGAGATGCGATTTTACTTGAAAATCCAGTCTAATACTAACAATCTAAACTAAAAGAATTTTATTTAAATCCAACAGCAGCTTGCCAAACAAACACTAATAAAAAGAAAAATAAAGGAATCAGCGGAAGAACATCAACAGTTGGAGCAAAGGCCTTATAAGCCTCGGGCAATTCAGCGAATGTATTAAATAGAATGAGCACCTTTTTGATAATTTAATTAATTATGTTAAGACGTTACCACGTATGGTGAGCAATAGAGGATGTTTTCCAAGGAGCGAAATCATTTGTAAAACAATTATCTCTAATTGCAGTAGAAATTGCATTGGTAAATCTTATTAAGTGAGCAATATTATGCAAACTTATGAGAGTTAATCCTAATATTTCGTCATTTCTAATTAGATGATGCAAATATGCTCGAGAATAGGATTTACAGGTTTCGCATTTACAAGTTTTGTCAATCGGAGAAAAGTCATTTTTAAATCTAGCATTTCGCAAATTCAATCTTTCATCATTAAAAAATGCAGTCCCATGTCTTCCTAGTCTTGTAGGCAAGACACAGTCAAATATATCGAATCCATTAGCAACAGCTAGAGAAATTTCTTTTAAGGAGCCAATTCCCATTAAATATCTTGGTTTATTTATTGGTAAAAATTTCGGGACGTAATTAATTACACTATGTATTTCTTCGACTGCCTCGCCAACACTTACACCTCCCACTGCTATTCCCGGCAGATCAAAAGAACTTATATATTTTGCACTGTATTCTCTCAATCTCTGATACTTTCCACCTTGAACTATACCGAATAATGCTTGATTGGATTTCTGATGAGTCTCAACACATTTTTGCAACCATGAATGAGTTCTTTGTAAAGAGTCCTCAATATCATTTTCGTTAGCTGTATGCGGAGGACAATGATCAAAAGCCATCGCAACATCCGATCCAAGATCCATTTGAATCTGTATTACTTTTTCAGGTGATAAAAAAACATGACTTCCATCTCTTGGATTTTTAAATTCCACGCCTTTATCAGAAATATTATTTAATTTGGCCAAACTAAAAACTTGATATCCTCCTGAATCAGTAAGAATAGGCTTAGGCCAATTCATGAACTTATGTATTCCGCCAGATTCTTTAACTAGTTTTTCTCCAGGTTGTAAATGAAGATGAAAGGTATTTGAAAGAATCATTTCTGATCCTGTAGAGGCTAACTGCTTAGATGAAATTCCTTTAACCGTTGCCAAAGTACCTACAGGCATAAATTTTGGTGTGTTTACCTGACCATTTGGTGTATGAAATATACCAATTCTTGCCGCAGTATTACTGCAATTCGATGTAATTTCAAATTCAAACACGATAATTTAAAAATTTTTTAATCCTTTTTCATTAATTTACCCTATTATTTAATATTGAATCTATTTTTATCTCATCAAAAAATATTTAATAAAAAATTTAGCAGGATCTTGGATTTTCTATACAACATTTCCAAAGATACCTTTAATTAATCCCGAATTTAAAAATATTGCACAATTTGCCCCGCCTTTAGGATTTTTGATTGGAACAATACAGAGTTATATTTTTCTTTTTTTAACAACAAACTCTTGGTCAATTTATGCATCTGCATTAATTTGTTTGGCTTCAGGATATTTAATTACTGGTGGTCTACACATTGATGGTTTAATGGATACTTTCGATGGTATTTTTGCGGGTAAAAAGAAACGTTTAAAAGCCATGAAAGACAGTAAAGTTGGGTCCTTTGGCGTTCAAGCTTTAGTTTTTATAACTTTAATTCAAATTGCTTGCATACTAAAAATTCAAAACCTAATAATTTTTGTTCTACCTGTATGCTTATTTTGGGGAAGATTTTCAAATTTATTTTTTATAGAAAAGTTTAAATATATGAGTTATAAGAAAAAATCTATTAGTCACAAAAAGTTTTGGAATGGATTTAAAAAAGAATCTTTGATCTCCATTATTTTTCTTTTAATTTTCATTGCATACCAATTTGTTTCAATTACATCCCAAGCAATATTAATTAAATTTTTAATTCTTATTTTGATTGGTATTTTTCTAAGTTATTTTATCCCAAACATACTGGGTAATAAAATTGGAGGCTTCAACGGAGATGCTTGTGGTGCAAGTGTTGTACTAGTTGAAACTGCAATGTTATTTATGCATGCAATTCTTTTATAGGTAGTTCTAAATAGAAAATATTTTTCTTCTTAAGATTTTTTGATTTAGCAGTTTTATCTATAGAGTTATTTTCCAGCAATCTCAAATCTCCTCCAATTTGTTTTGCTAATTTCCTCGCCAAAAAAAGTCCCACACCAGTGCCGTCCTTCTTTTTAGCGGCAGATCCTCTAAATCCTTTTTCAAAAATTTTCTCGTTTTCATTCTTGGTTATTTTTTTACCATCATCAAAGATACAAAGTCCATTACTCGTGATGGCGATTCCAATTTCAGCATCTTGTTGGGCATATTTAAACGCATTTTCTAATAGATTTGCCACGATTTCAGCAATTACAGCATATTTTGTCTTTAGTGGCGAAATAGTCCAATCTGGCCAAAGAGAAGGTTCAGTCCAATCTCTATTCTCTAAGTCCGCATTTGCTTTACCCCTTTCTAATATTGGCCTCAATAAACTCTGAACAGTTATTACCTTTTTATTATCTAAATTTGGTGGTAATAATAATCTTTCCTCTCCAATTTCCAGAGGAAGTTGAATAGGTGTATTTAATTGCGCAAATGAATCCATATATTGATTAATTTGTTTTTGCTCTATTATCATGCGTTCAACTATTTCAATAGAATTATCATCTGAACCTAGTCTTTTTATTAGTAATTTTGCATATGTTCTAATAGCGGCTAATGGATTCCTTAATTGATGGATAATGACATTGACCTGATTTTTTAAATAATTGATTTCTTCATTTTTATTTTGACGTTCTAATTCGATAGAGACGCATTTAGCTAAAGATATTGAAAGCGCTTTTAATCTAGAATCAAGAGATACTGGCCAATTCCCCCCTTTCAAATCAGTTTCTACCCTAAGGACACCAAGTAGAATATCGTTTTCTTGAAGCGGGTACCATCTTCTATTAGGCGATGAAACTTTTAGTGAAGGATCATCTTCTATTGATGTAAGTAGCCTTTCAATTTGTGGCCATTGACCTATCATTTCAAAAGATGCTTTAGTTCCTTGCTTAGCTGAAGCAAGATAAATAACTAAATTAGTCACGCCCATTGAGCAGCCAAAACTCTCTAGTTGTTTAATAATTAGTTCTTCAAATTTTTTTGAGAGATTCATAATGAATGAAATTTTGAGAAATTTTTTAAAAAAACTCGAAAGGGCTTGTAAAATATGAAAAAAGTATTAAGATATATAAAGAGGTCTGACTTTAGGCAGCCTTAAATATGAATATTTAATCATATTTTAAGATACATCAGGGGTTGATGGGTCCTCTATGTAATTTGTAGTGAATCTAAAATCACATATATAAGATTAGTAAAAATAAATAAGACTAATCTCATTAATAATTCAGGAGTACCAATCAATGTCAAAAAAAAGAAAAAGAATCAGCAGAAGAAGATTGGCTGGCCAGAGAGTAATGGCACATGTACCTATTTATCATATCGAAACTGGCAAACATAAACCAGTTACAGCAGCAAGAAGATTTATAGCTGAAAATAGTCTCTCTGCGCCTTCAGTTTTTAATGTCAGAAGAAATGAACATACCACTGATAGGTTTTTTTGGGGTGAAAAAGGGTTATTTAGCGCCCAATATGCTGAAGAAAATCACTTTCTATTTCCATCACTAAAAGTTGTAGTTGAAGGAATTGGTGAAGAAAAAATATTTGAAGGTCTAGAACTTACTGCAGATGATTGGGAAGAGATTGAAGAATACGAATATGCTTTTGTTTAAAAAATATTACTTATATTTGAACTTATATAATTAATTAAATTTAAATCAATTTGATGAAATCCATCGAATTCTATTAATTCACAAAATTTAGAAGACTTACTCTTCACTTTTTCATAAATAGTCCTAGAAGCATCTATAGGCACTACGTCATCAAATAAGCCATGACTAATAATCAACGGCGAGCATTTTTCTCCAGGGGTCCAATTGGGGTGAGGATAGCCACTACAAGCTACAATTAATCCAAAATTTAATTTAAATCCTGCATCAATTGCCAT
>CACBFH010000033.1 GCA_902538515.1 uncultured Prochlorococcus sp.
AATGTTACTAAAATCTAAAACATCACCAATCTTTGGAACCATTTGAAATTTTTCTAGCAGAAATCCAGCAAGGGTATGATAGTCTGCTCCTTCTGGAATAGAACATCCTAACTTTTTATTGATATCTATAATTTCTGATTTTCCCGCTATTGACCATTTTTTAGAGAAATTATCTAACATTCTCATATCTGAATAAATTCTATTATTAAGCATTTCCTCTCCAACTATTTCGCCATTTAGATCAGCTGCAGTTATAAGTCCCTCTGTCCCACCGTGTTCATCAACTACTAGTAAGAACGGATTGTAATCTCTCACTATTGGAAATATTTCTGCTAGTGAACATGTTTCTATTATTTTTGTTACCGGTAAAAGGAATGGCTCTAATAATGTATCGGCTTCCATTTCACCTTTTGATATTGGCTTAGCTAGATAACGCAAATCTAATACACCCAATACATCATCTAAAGATTCACCAATCACAAAGAAGCGAGCATGTCGAGTTTTATCGACTTGTTTCATAAGTTCTGAAAAGGTTATATTTTTTGGCAAAG
This sequence comes from uncultured Prochlorococcus sp., assembly GCA_902538515.1. Taxonomy (GTDB): domain Bacteria; phylum Cyanobacteriota; class Cyanobacteriia; order PCC-6307; family Cyanobiaceae; genus Prochlorococcus_A. Next base: position 552 of record CACBFH010000033.1, read on the forward strand.
TTACCATTTCAGATCTTGGAATCATCACTTCTTTAACCTGTGTATCTTTTAAAGCAAAAACTCCTTCAAGAATATTCTTCTCATCTGGTTTTAAACCTGTTACATTATCTGTTTCTATGAGAGTTTCTAATTCTCCAGCAGATAAACCCGAGTTTAAAGAATCCCATTTGTTATTTAAATTGAACAAGCCTAAACAGGCGCTAGCAAAGAATTCTATTGTTTTCACAATAGGATTCATGGCTTTTCTTACGGCATCGAATATTGTAGTTAACTTTAATGCAGCAGATTCTGGATTGTTAATTACTAAAGCTTTTGGAATTAGTCCAGAAACAAGAGTAACAACTAAAACAACAATTAAAAATAATAGAAGATCATAAAATCTATTTGATAAAATATTTCTTTTCCAATAATCATTAGCCAAGTTATTGCTGAGCCATCCAATTGCAATTAATGAAATTGTCACTCCAAATTGAGAAGCAATTAATGAAGATCTAAAGCGTTTTTGAATTTTTAAAATTGCAAATGCTCCCTTCTTTTTTTCTTCTATTAACCTTAAAACTTTACTTGGCCTTATTAATAAAAAAGAGAGTTCACTCGCTGCGAAAAAGGCTGGTAAAAATAAAAGAAATAAAAGTAGAGTTATTTTCATTCAATGACAAATGAATAATGGGGGTGGCGAGGATCGAACTCGCCTTAGCCAAATTATGAGTTTGGTGCATTCACCAGATTGCTACACCCCCAAGGGAATTTATGTAATTTTAATTCCATTGAATTTCAATATACAATATAAAAATAATATTTCAAAAAAAACCTCATTAGGAAGTTTTTGTGAGATTTCTTTTTTTTCTTCTAATCTTTGAATATAAATTAAACTTTTACTAATGGGCAAATTTTCGGATAAGTATGATTTAAATAAAGCAAAATTGTTAAAACAGTTAATTGAAAAATCTTACAAGAAAGGAAACTTCACTTTATCTTCAGGAAAAAAAAGTAGTCATTACTTGAACTGTAAACCAGTGTCATTAAATGGCGAAGGCTTGAACTTAATAAGTGAATTATTTTTAGATTTAAAGGACTCAAGGTCAAAAGCTGTAGCAGGATTGACATTAGGTGCAGACCCTATAGTAAGTGGATTAATTGTTAAAGCAGCTTTAAATGGACTAGACCTTGATGGTTTAATAATTAGGAAAGAAATCAAAAAATACGGTACCAAAGCTGGAATAGAAGGCCCTGTATTAGAAGAAGGAACTCTGGTAACTGTATTAGAGGATGTGGTTACAACTGCTGGTTCAGTAATAAAAGCTATAAAAAAATTAAGAGAAAATAATTATGTTGTTGAGGAAGTTTTGTCTATAGTTGATAGGCAAGAAGGGGGATTAGAAGCCCTTGAAGATGAAAATGTTAAATTAAAGAGTCTTTTTACAATAAAAGACTTTTTATAATTATTTCAAAATGCAAGATATAAAAAAAAAGTTTTGGCTTGAAAAATTTGATTGTTTTTCAATTACTGGAAAAGATGCTAGAAAATTTTTGAATGGAATAACAACTGGAAATATTATTAATGCAGAAAATAAAGTTATCAAAACTTGTTGGTTAACTCCAAATGGAGTTCTAAGATCATTAATTGAAATTATTATTTTAGAAAGAAGCTTAGAAGTAATTATCTTGGCAGGTAACACAAATGAAATAATAGATTACTTTAATCAAATTATTTTTCCAGCGGACGATGTACTTCTGAGTGAACCTTCCTTGATAAATAGAATTCAGGAAATTAATGAATCTAGTTCATGGAGAACTTACCAGCCTATTTTCTTCAAAAAAGAAGATAAAGAATTTGAAATATATAAAAATAAATTAAATTTACTAAATCCCAATGATTTAAAACTTTGGAAAATTAATCAGGCAATACCCTCATTAAAAATGGAAATAAACGGAAGAAATAATCCTCTTGAGCTTGGATTACAAGATCTTATAGATTTTAATAAAGGTTGTTATTTAGGACAAGAAACAATGTCAAAAATAAAAAATGTTTCTTCTTTAAAACAGGAAATAAGAATTTGGGAATCAATTGAATCTAGTTTGAATTTAGACTTAGAAGATAAAAATTTATATTTAAATTCTGCCAAGGATATTTCTGTAGGCAAAATTACTAGTTTTTTTAAATCAGATTGTCAAATAAAAGGTTTAGCTATGATAAAAAGAAAATATTTAGAGGAAGAAAGTTATTTTTTTTCAGAAATTTTTGGAAAAATTATTATAAATAAATCTGTAGGATCAATTTTTCTTTAATCGATTTTTGATTAAATATTCTGCAACTTTTAGAGTAGCAAAACAATCATCTTTGTTATATTGAATAATTTTCTTTAAAAATATTTGGTTTTGTGTAATTTGATATTGAATCCACCAATAAAGTGCTTTCGAGCCACTTACATTTTTCTGCTCCCATTCAAATCCAAGCCAATTAGAAACAGTTTTTAAGCCATAGTTTTTTAGTGGTAATATCCAAGACTTTCTTATTAAGATATGTAAATCAATAAATCTGGAGGAAAGTGAATTAATTTCTTCAAAACTAAAATTTAATTCTTTAGCAATATTAATTATTGATATTTTTTCAGTTTCTCCGTAATGCAAAACTGGCCATTTTTTGTGTGAAAAAAGTATTTCAATAATTTGGCTGTAAGATTCTCCTTTATTCTTTTTAAGATTTAAGATTGGTTCATAAATAAGATCTTCTTTTTTTATAGACAAATTATTTACTTTTAAAAATCCATATAAAAAATCATGCTTTTCATCTGGATTTGACTCAATATCAAATATATAAAATCCCGAACATATTTTTTCTAATAGATCTTCCGTATTATTTTTATTAGAAATGAAATATGGTTCTCCAGAGATATATGCTTGTGCTTGCTTTACAAATATGGATGCTTTTTCATACTTCTGATCTTTGAATTTAGATAATTTCTCTCCAAGTTGTTTTTCGCTATACGAAGCTAATGTTTGGGTATTAGTTATTCCGTTTGATTTGAGTAATGAAGCCGTTTTGAAACCTATTCCATCTATATCTGTTAGATATCCATTTTCTTTTGCTTCATTGTCACAAAATTTTTGCCAGGAACAAATAGTACATTTTTTTCTATCTTGAGTTATTTCTGGTATAGATCCCTCCAAGCATTCATTCAAATTTAATAAAACATTTAAAACTTTTTTTCTTAATTTTTTATTTAAATAAATTTCTTCAACTTTAACTTTTTCATAAAAAGTTGAAATTACTAATCCTTTCTCAATTTTAGATTCTTGAAAGGATTCCAAAAGCATAGAACAAAAAGTTAAGTCGAATAAATGTTCTTTAGTTGTTTTGTGGCCTAACTTATAAACAGCAGGTAAATATTTGTATTGTCCCCATTTACTTTTACCTTTGGTCTTTAAAAGTAATTGTGGACGTATCTCTGCTTTTATATTTTGGAAAAGATTCCTTTTGATTTTTAATCCAATTACCCCTTGATAACCATTTTCACAGGCTTTTAATCCTGTATATATTTCACCATTACAATATTTAGAGAAAATTTGAAACTGATTAATTTTATCTATAGATTTATGGGGAGACCAAACTTCATAAGATTTTTTACCCTTAAAATCGAGCCATGCTTTTCTTTTGCATCTTGTAAAACTTTTTAAATGAAGAGAATTCAAATTATTTTAAGGGCGGTTTTAAAATTTACTCATATAAATTAGTATAGATAATTAAAAGAAATCAAGGAAATTTGAAATTTGAGAGCTGATAAATTAGAAAAGATAAAATTTGGAACTGATGGTTGGAGAGGAATTATTGGTTTTGACTTTAACATGTCCAATCTTTCAAGAGTTGTTGTCGCTGCATGTCAGGAGTTGCATTATCAATACTATAAAGAAGTTAATTCAAAGAAAATTATTATTGGATATGATCGTAGATTTATGGCTTGTGAATTCGCCAAGCAAATAGTGCCTTTTGTAAGAGGATGTGGTTTCGAACCGATCTTATCTGATAGCTTTGTTACAACACCCTCTTGTAGTTTCTATGCCAAAGAAGTCGGTTGTCTTGGAGCGTTAGTAATTACAGCAAGTCATAATCCATATAATTGGCTAGGTCTGAAAATAAAGAGCTT
>CACBFH010000034.1 GCA_902538515.1 uncultured Prochlorococcus sp.
ATCTTAAATTCATATAAATTTCTTAAATGGAATTCTACAAAAAAAGTCAAATTTTAAATTCGTTTAGTGATGAGAAAAAATTAATTCATCAAAGTAAACACCTTTTGTTGGAACTTTATAGATGCGATTGTGAAAAATTAAATGATGAGTCTTTTTTGCGCTGTATTTTAAACAGAGCGGCTAAACTGGCAAATGCAACTGTTCTAAATTTGATAAGTAATAAATTTAAGCCTCAAGGGGTTACGGCAATTGCATTACTGGCTGAATCTCATATCTCAATACATACTTGGCCTGAATCAAATTACTCTGCAGTCGATATTTTTACATGTGGCAAAAATATGATGCCTGAACTAGCGAGTCAATATTTAATTAAATCGTTGATGGCTAAAGAACATTCTTTGCGTCTGATTGAGCGAAAACCACCTTCAGTAGTACCTAAACAGATCAGAACGGCTATTTAATAAAATATTTACCTATTTAATTTTCCGCTTATTAGTCCTTCAAGATCTAAGCTTGTGCAATTAAATCCTAAATTAGAGAAATATTGAACTAACTCACTAAAATTGTATTTATTAAAAAAATCCTTTAATTCCTCTTGGGGAATTTCTATTCTTGCAGTTGAGCCTTGGCATCGAACTCTAACCTCTGATAAGCCACCTTCTTTAAGGTATTCTTCAGCCCTCTCAACCATTTTTAGCCGCTCACTAGTTATTTCATGGCCATAAGGAAATCTTGATGATAAGCAAGGTTGAGCAGGTTTATCCCACCAAGGAAAACCTAATGCTCTTGATATATCCCTAATGTCTTGTTTTGAGAATTTAAATTTAGCAAGGGGAGATATAACTCCTGCTTGTTTTGAGGCTTTTATACCTGGTCTGTAATCCTCAAGATCATCAAGATTGACTCCATCTAAAACAATCTTGTAATTAAGTTTTTTAGAGAGGTAGGTTGTATGTTTGTGGAGCTCTTTTTTGCATGCAAAGCACCTATCCTTAGGATTTTTACTGTAACTTGATTGGTCTAATTCTGATGTCTTAATTTCTAAATGCTTTACTCCAATCCACTTTGCTTGACTTATTGCTTCTTCGCGAAGAGTATTGGCTAAAGCAGGAGAAATTCCAGTTATTGCTACTGCTTTGCTGCCCAATTGCTCGAATGCTAATGATGCTACTAATGTGCTGTCAACTCCTCCGGAATAAGCAATACAAACACTTTCAAGATTCTTAATATATTTTCTAATTGCATAAAGCTTTTGATTTTGTTCATCAGAAAGATATTCTAGTTGATTGAACATGTTAATTACTTTAAAATTCAAATTAAATGTAAATAGGTTTAATTTATTATTAAATCTTTAATAATATTCTTATTTATATATTAAATTAAATCTATTAATTTTGTTCAATTGGCAAATACGACTAGAAATAGAGGAATTGGAATTGTCACTGCAAGTGACAGTCAAGAAAGATCAAAAGGTCAATTACATATTTATGATGGAGAAGGAAAGGGAAAAAGTCAGGCTGCTTTGGGAGTAGTTCTCAGAACAATAGGATTAGGAATATGTGAAAAAAGACAGTCAAGAGTCTTACTTCTAAGATTTCTAAAGGGTCCTGAGAGAGCATATGACGAGGATTCAGCTATAGAGGCTTTACAAAGAGGCTTTCCACATTTAATTGACCATGTTAGGACAGGAAGATCTGAATTCTTTACTGCTGACCAAGTGACAAAGTTTGATGTTGCTGAGGCTGAGAGAGGTTGGAATATTGCTAAAGGAGCAATTGCTAGTTCACTTTATTCTGTTGTTGTACTTGATGAGTTGAACCCAGTTCTTGATTTAGGAATGCTTGATATTAAGGAGGTGGTTAATTCTTTGCAAAAACGTCCTGATGGACTTGAAATAATTATTACCGGAAGGGCAGCGCCTTCTTCTTTAGTAAGAATATCGCAACTCCATTCAGAAATGAGATCACGTTTATCAGGAGACTCATCAAAACTAATGGGACAAAGGAAATGTAATGGTGGAATTGAGATTTATACAGGTGAAGGAAAGGGTAAATCTACAAGTGCACTTGGAAAGGCTCTTCAAGCTATTGGCAAAGGAATATCTCAAGATAAAAGTCATAGAGTATTAATATTACAGTGGTTAAAAGGTGGAAATGGTTATACCGAAGATGCTGCAATAGAAGCTTTGAGAGAAAGTTACCCACATTTGGTAGATCATTTGCGCTCAGGCAGAGATGCAATAGTTTGGAGAGGTCAACAACAAGCAATTGATTATGTTGAGGCTGAGAGAGCATGGGAAATAGCTAAAGCTGCTATTTTGAGTGGATTGTATAAAACAATTATCTTGGATGAATTGAATCCAACTGTTGACTTAGAGCTGCTCCCTGTTGAATCAATACATCAAACGCTCTTAAAAAAACCAACAGAAACTGAGGTTGTTATTACCGGAAGATGTAAAAATGAACCTTCATACTTTGAACTAGCCGATGTTTACTCTGAAATGGTATGTCATAAACATTATGCTAATGTGGGAGTTGATTTAAAAAGGGGTGTAGATTACTAAGTATTCTTAAATATTAATTGCACAATATTTTTTTTACCTTTTCAATGCCGCCTGCAATAGATCTTGATTGAATTTTTAATTTAGACAAGATTCTTGACGCTTTTTCAGAACGTTTCCCCGATTTACATATAGTAAAAACCTCTTTATTTAAACTTTCTTTTTGAATAAATTTTAAGTCAGATTCTTGGTTCAAATTACTTAAGGGAATTGATATAGATCCCTCAATTGCAGAAGTAGAAAATTCTTCGTTTTCTCTAACATCAATTAAGAGAATTTTGTTGGGTTTTGCTTTATATAAGCTGCTAAATTCATAAGCATTAATGCTTTTTATTTTATGAGTTTTCTCACAATATTCATCGATATTATAAAATCCCTCAAACTGAGAAAGATTTTTTATTCGTTTATTTAACTGATCACTTTTTAAATGTAATTTTTTCATAGTCATATTCAATAGATTAAAAATTAAAATCTTCCCATCTAAAATTTCACCTTTCTTCAAAATAATTTTGATAATTTCATTAACCTGAAAAATTCCAATTAAACCTGTTGAAACACCTACAACGCCGTATTCTGCACAACTAGGGACAGCATTTTTTGAAGGTGACTCTGGAAGTAAGTCTCTTAAATTAGGACTATCTTTAAATAAATTGAAAACACTTACTTGTCCTTCAAAGCCTTGTACACTTCCAAAGACTAGGGGTTTATTTAATATCAGACATGAATCATTTATTAAATATCTTGTGCCAAAGTTATCCGAGCAATCACAAATAATGTCAAACTCCTTAATTATTTCAAGGGAATTTTTAGGATTAATTCTCTCTGAAAAGGTTAATATCTCACTATTCGGATTGAATTTTTTAATTCTTTCCCTAGCAGAATCAATTTTAAGATTGCCAATAGTATTTGTTTCATGAATTATCTGTCTCTGGAGATTAGACTTTTCAACTTGATCATTATCCACTATTCCAATTCTGCCAATTCCTGCTGCGGCTAGATAAAGCAAAACGGAAGACCCAAGACCACCTGCTCCAATGCATAATACTGAGCTGTTTTTAAGATTTAGTTGACCTTCATAACCAATCTCTTTAAGGGTTAAATGTTTCTGATATCTTTCTTCTTCATCAGAGTTTAAGAAATTAAATTTGATATCTTTGGACATATCGATCCTTTAATTTTTTCTAGCTAAACTATGAAAACATAATAATTAAAATAAAAATTTTAGCCCTTTAAATTTTTCTTATTACTGTGATTTATTAATGTTATTGTTAGAACTAGACGATAATGTGAAGTTTTTATAAATCAATTTTAAGTTTAAATATCCTCAAAGACTTTATTTACCAATGGCTTAAAAAAAATACAAAATGTTTCGGTTCGGAATTTTGCACAACAAAAAGGTAGTCAACAGACGTTTTTTCCGATACTGTCTGGTTCATATATTAAGATTACTGAATTCATGAGTGATAACACTCCAGAGTCAAACCAAGACACCGGCTCCGATACAAGCTCAGAAACCAAAAGCTTTTCAGAGAAGTACTCTGATGTAATGGGAAAAGTCAACGAAACCCTTGGTAATGTTGATTGGACTCAAATGGGTAAGTATGGCAAGGCAGCAGGCATAATTGCTGTTGTCGTAATAGCTCAGATAATAATTAAAGTTGTCATTGACACGATAAACTTTTTTCCAATTCTCCCTGGTTTACTAGAACTACTTGGGGTAATTGTTGTTGGGCAATGGAGCTGGCAAAATCTACGTACCAGTGAAAACCGTGAAGCTGTTTTAGATAAGGTACAAAATCTTAAAAAGACATATTTAGGCTAGGTAAAGATTACATATTTAGTATTGCTTTTACGTAATCTTCAACTTGCTTTAAATATCCTCCTCCAAACATATTGGCATGATTCAATATGTGATAAAAATTATAAATAATAATTCTTTTTTCAAATCCCTTTTTTATAGGAAAAATTTTATGATATTCTTCATAAAATTCTTTTCTAA
>CACBFH010000035.1 GCA_902538515.1 uncultured Prochlorococcus sp.
AAAAAACTTCTCTTTGTCTAACTTCTACCAAAAAAAACATTTTTTGTGCATATAAAGTCGCATAAATATCTCTTCCGTCGTTTCCTGGGGAGACTTGATACAACATACCAAATGTTGGATGGTTTAAATAACGCTCGGAACTCAAACTTAAATTTTGTGTTATTTATAATGCACCATACAGTTTTCTAAGTAAAATTGCTATGCAAATAAAACAAATCGATAATGTATTAACAATTACATTGAGAGATTTTGAAGGATAAAGAGTTCTAAATCTATTGGTTTTTATAATAATTTTTTTCTTTGAGAGTAATGATTCTGCACCATGATCAATTCTCAGAAATATATTTTGAAATAACCTTTCTATTAAGGTTAATAAAACATTAAAGGATTTCTTTAATCCTAAATTTCGAAAATTTATTGATCTAACTGACACTGATTTAATAATATTTTGAAGTTCTTCCTGCACTAGAGGAATAAAGCGTAATGCAATTAACAACTGAAAAACCCACTTACTAATTGGCAATCCAATCTTTCTTAATGGATACATAAACCAACTTAATCCCCATACAATATCTTCCTGCAATGTGGTTAGAAGCATCAAATTCACACTATGAATAACGGTAAATATCAAAGTGGAGGTTTTTATTCCTAGTTCAAAAGCTTTTCTTGATAAGTTGTAAGGACCAAAATTAATAAACAATATCTTCTGCGAAGGAATTTGCAAAATATTCCATTCTTTTTGGCTTTCCAGTACTACTTGCAACTCATTGGGATTTCTTAAGTAGCCATCGAGAGATTGAATATCAGACGAGGCAAGAATTGATATACATCCAATTAATAGTGACAAACATGAGAGAAAAAATAATGATCGCCACCATACTCTAGATGGCAATAAACTTAAAAAAGTAATTAATAGTAAAGAACCAACTAAACTCAATCTCCATATTGGACCTGCCCAAATTGGAGTGATTAAAAATATCATTACGATGATTATTTTTAATCTACTATCAATAATTCTTAGCCAACTTCTATTACCATGAACGTATTGACCAACAGAAAATTTGGTTAGCAAATTCATTAATCTTTTTGAATTAACTCAATATTTTCTCTTTCGACTTCTTTATGTAATGCTCTTTGCTGTTTCCCTCTCCAAAGTAAAATAAGGGGTGTGCCTTCAAAGCCTAAATTTACTCTAATTTGTTTTTCAATATATCTTCTATAAGTTATTCCGAATAATTTAGGGTCATTTACAAAAAGAGTAAACGTCGGAGGTTTGTTCTTTACTTGAGTACCGTAATAAAGCCTACCTTGCTTGCCGCTTCTCTTCGTTGGAGGACTTTTCCAACTGATTGATTCTTTAAGTACTTCATTAACTACAGATGTTGAGACTCTTCTTCTATGTTGATTTACAGCATTAAGAGCATGCTCAAAAATATTATCAACTCTTTGACCAGTAAGGGCAGATATAAAAATCATTTTTGACCAGTGTAAAAAATAAAGTTTTGATCTAAGTTCTTTTTCTACTTGATAAATTGTTGAACTATTTTTTTCTACAAGATCCCATTTATTAACAACAATTATACAAGCTCTGCCTTGTTCTTCTATGCGCCCAGCCAGCTTCTGATCTTGATCAGTTACACCATCTATAGCATCTATAACTAAAACACAAACATCACTTCTGTCTATAGATTTAAAAGCCCTATTAATACCGAAGAATTCAGTACCATATTTAACATTTTTCTTTCTTCTGATTCCTGCAGTATCTATAATTTTCCAATAATTATCACCTTTTTTAATAAGCGTATCTATTGAATCAGTTGTAGTACCACTAATATCACTAACTATTGCTCTTTTTTCCCCACAGATTGAATTTAACAAACTAGATTTACCAACATTAGGCCTACCAATAATTGACATCATTATCTTTTCTTCATCATCCTGGATATTATTTTCAGGAAGTTCGCCAATAACGAGATCTAAAAGATCTCCAGTACCTGAACCATGAATAGCCGAAACAGGGTTAGGTTCGCCCAATCCTAATTTCCAGAACTCCGAAGCTAGAGATATTCCTAGATTAGTAGATTCGCATTTATTAACAGCAACAATTGTTTTACAGCTTGAGTTTCTTAACCATTTTGCTATTGATAAATCACCATCAGTAACGCCTTGATTCCCATCTACCACCAGTAACGCGAGTGAAGCCTCTTCTAGAGCCAAGAAAACTTGTGTTCTTATCTCTGGGAGGAATTCACTATCATCATCAAAAACTAAACCCCCAGTATCAACTATTTGAAATTCCTTACCTCCCCATGAAGCACTTTGATAAGTTCTATCTCTTGTAACACCAGGCTTATCAAATACTATTGCATCATTACTTTGGCAAAGACGATTAACTAAGGTAGATTTCCCAACATTCGGTCTTCCGATAATTGCTATTGTAGGAAGAATCAATTCTTCTCTCCAAAGAAAGTAGTATCCATTACAACTATACCTTTAATAGAATCATTTACCTTATTCAAAAAAACTTATTTAATTTCTGGATCACCAAAATGTCCTTTAACTGGATTAATAGGTGGTGAACTAGGACTTGGAATTAATCCATTATCTTTTGAAAAACAATCATTTTCAATCGCCCAATAAATCAACCAATTTACTGCCGTTGCCCTTCTAGTTCTTCTTGGATAGAGTTCATTAATCTTATAGCCTTTAAAATTAAGAAAATTTTTCAATCCCTGTTTATACCCTTTTGGAATTGATCGAGTCAAATGTACTGAGGCTGGTCGCTCTGAAATGATTTGAGGAGCCTTTTCAAATTTTTCTGACCAATAAGAAGGAGTTAATACGCTAAAGGACCAATGATTTGTAGATAGTTCTTTAGTATAAAAAAGTCTTTCCCAAACCAATTCACAAACAAATACATCACTAACCTTATCTTCAAGAATAAGAAATAATAGTTTTTTACATATTGGCCATCTAAATTGATTTCCAACGAATTTTTCTTTTTTATGCATTAATCGAACCTTATCAAAATCAAAGAAAAATAAGGCATAAAGTCTTTATTATATTGAGATGCATATTGAATAATTTGATCAGGCGTACCAACACTCAAAGCAATTAATGATTTTTTGATAATATCCTCTTTTTTTAAAGTTTCCCTAACTAAATTCCATCGTTTTCCAATTTTCATTATGGCCAAGACCGTTTTATTTTCTCTACTTTCCTTAATTAGGGATGTTAACTCTGAATTGGAAGAGGGGCACTCTTTGATTATTAAAGTCTCACCTTTTTTAACTAAATCAAAATCATTTAAGGCTGCTGTTGCTGATAGAGAAGAAATACCAGGTATAGTTTTGGTGATGATTTCTGGATAATTTTGCTTTATTATCCTCAAAATATTAGAAGAACTTGCAAATATTGAGGTATCGCCTAGACACAGTAAAACAACTGATTCACCATTTTTTATAAATTTCACAATTTTTTCTACTGCGTTAAACCATATTTCATCAGGATCAAAATCCTTCCTAGCCATTGGAAAAATGATAGGTATATTTTTTTTAAATTTGGTGTATTTCTTGACTATTTCTGCAGCGAAACTTTTTTTATTATCATCTGATATTGGAAAAACTATAACTTTCGCTTTTTTTATTGCATCCACAGCAGCAATTGTTAAAAGCGACGGATCTCCAGGGCCTACACCAACGATGGTGAATGCTGGAAAATCAGTTTTATATCGATTAGGTAAACTTAAGAACTTGTTTATTATCATTTTTATTTTATTAACTTTAGCTATGTACCCTTGGCATCTTAAAAGTTTCAGCTAGTATTACTGACTCAATTTCAGACAATTCCTCTAACCTTTTGAAAGTTTGATTTGTAGAGAATTTAGTTTGCGCTAGTTTCCAATAAACTCCAAAATGTCTTGCCTCACTCTCAAGCAAAGACTCATAAAGGGATTGAAACGATTTATCTTCAGAATTCAGCGCAAGCAAGCTTAATCTTTCATGACTTCTTGCTTCAATAAGTCCTGCTATTAAGAAACTATCAAGCATTCTATTGGGCTCATCCTTTCTTATATTCTTGGACAACTCAGCTCCATATGGAGGCGGTTTTAAAGACTCAAGAGAATGCCCAAGATCCTTTAAAAAATAAAGTATTTTTTCAAAATGCTCTAATTCCTCTCTCGCTATTGGACTTAGAACTTCTGCCAGATTTGGTTCTGATGGATATCTAAACATCAATTGAATAGCTACTCCTGCTGCTTTTCGTTCACAATGAGCATGGTCAATAAGAATATCTATTGGATTAGATAATGCGAGTTTGATCCACTCATCTGAGGTAAATGACGATAAGTATTTAATATGAGCATTGGGCCTTTTAAAATCGACTAGCATTTATTCTT
>CACBFH010000036.1 GCA_902538515.1 uncultured Prochlorococcus sp.
AACGTTTTGAGGAGGTACTAATCCGGAATTTTCAATATTAAAGTCCTTTTTAAAATTTTTATTTTGCCCATTATTTGGAAAAGGTACGGAAACCATATCTTTAATTGCTTAGATATATACTCTGGCTACTTTTCAAAATAATGCAACAAATTGATTAACTTGTTACTTCAATATTTACTTCTGCATTTACTTCAGGATGTAATTTTATTTTTGCAGTAAAGGAACCTAAATTATGAATATCAGGAACAGTAATGTTTCTTCTATCAATTTCTTTTTTAGTAGCCGCTTCTATTGCTTCGGCAACATCCCCATTGGTAACAGTTCCAAATAGGACTCCATCTTCTCCAACCTGTTTTTTGATAGTGAACCTGCCTATTGTAGATAATGCAGTTTGGAAATCTAGAGCTTCTTGCTTTAATTTATCAGCAGCGATTTTTTCTTTTTCTTTTTTCCTTTCAATTTGTTTAAGGACTGCTGGTGTTACATTCATTGCCTTGCCATAAGGTAATAGAAAATTTCTTGCGTATCCAGGTGCTACTTCAACTAGATCTCCTTCTTTACCCAGTGATGCGATTGTTTCAGTTAATGCGACTTGTACTCTTTTAGCCATGAAAATATTGAACAATATAGTTAATAATAAGGCCTAGAGGGTAACTTTACTTTTTTTGCAAGGCCAAATTTTGCAAGAATCTTAATATGTTCCCACGTTATATCTATCTGACCTCTAAATAATCCTTGTTTAGCCGAATTTGGAAATGCATGATGATTATTATGCCAACCTTCTCCAAATGTTAATGCAGCAACCCAAGCATTGTTTTTAGATGAATCACCACTTTCAAATGGGGCTTTACCCCAACAATGTGTCGCGGAGTTTACTAGCCAAGTTATGTGATAAACAACCACAAGCCTCAATGGAATTCCCCAAAGGACTAGAGCCCAGCCTCCAACTCCTAATTTTTGACCTATTGCGTACAAAGAAAGTCCAATAGGAATTTGTAATAATAAAAAATATTTATTTAAAAATCTATAGTATGGATCCTTGATTAAATCTGCACTTAGTTTTGGAACAGCTTTTAGTGCTTCAACGTCTTTAAACATCCAACCCATATGACTCCACCAAAACCCCTTTTTACTATTGTGATGATCTACTTCAGTATCTGAAAAAGAGTGGTGATGCCTATGTAAACCTACCCAATCTATTGGTCCATGCTGGCAACTTACGGCTCCACAGGTAGCAAAAAATCTTTCTAACCACCTTGGTACAATGAACGATCTGTGTGATAGCAATCTGTGATATCCAAGGGTGACTCCTAAACAAGCAGTGACCCAGTAAAAAAATAATAATGAAGTGACTGCTGGGAGACTCCAAAATTTTGGTTGTATAGCTACAAGAGAAAGAATATGAATCGCAACCATAAAAACTATTGTTCCCCACGTTTTATGTAGTCTTGGAGGATATCTTTTTGAATGACTGGAAGGTTCCAGTAATTTTTCTGAAAGTTCTACAACTTTTTCAGCTGGAACAGGTTTTTTTAATTTTGCTGTTTCTTGGAAAATTACTGAATTCATGATATTGAAATACTATTTTCAAAATTACCGATATGTAATATTATCATACTATACTATTGATAAGTTTAATTATCTGTGAGTCTCGGATATCGCGATAAATTATCTAGAGGTCGAAGGGCTATGGCTCATTTGATACACCTCTGGCATGAAAGAAATGGTTGGTCTCACAGAGTTTTGCCATTACTTTCAGAAGTTCTTGATTTAGGTAAAGTTCATAATTCACAAATTTCTAATCTTAGGAATGGGAAGTTATCTTCGCCAGGTCCTGAAGTTTTTCTTGCTTTAGCTCAAGTTAATACGATTCTTGATCAAGGAATTGAAAAAATCAGGGATCGTTTTGAAAGTGATTACCCAGAGTTATGGAAATCTTTGGAAGAGTCTGCATTACCCCTAAAAAATGATTCTGGTAATCCATTGTCGGCCGGGGAGTTATTCGAGATATTTTCAGGATTAAAATCTCTACCTTCATCTTTTGACTGGTACATAGAAGATGAAGAAGCTTCTGCTTTAAGTGATGCTCTTTCAGTGCATTTTTGTCAGAATAAAGCATGGAGATCATGTAAAATGGAGGTAATGGAAGCCTATGCTGTCAATAAATCTGCACGCAGAGAACGTTTTGCTGAGGTAGTTGCAGGAATTAGAGATTATACGGCAGAAGAATTAGATGGAGAACTTCTTGATTTATATGAGGCTTCAAAAAAACTTTCTTATTTTCAGGGTAGGGGACCTAATGCTTTCCTCGCAGAATTAAGAAATTTAGCTTCTGAAAAATAACATGAATTTTCATAATAAATGACTTTTGACAATAACTTAAAACTGGCTGAAAACGCTGTTTTTTCTGTCGAAGAGAGTTTAAGTAAAGTTTTCCAAGAAAGGTCTAATCAGGTTTTCCAGAAATTAGAAAATATTTTGACAATTTTTAAGGAAGAAAAAGTTTCTACTAGTCATTTCAATCAATCTTCTGGTAGTGGTCATGATGATATATCTAGAGAAAAAATTGATGCGGTTTTTGCAAGATTGTTTCTTGCTGAAAAGGCTGCTGTGAGGATGCAATTTGTAAGTGGAACGCATGCAATAAGTTCTGTCTTATTTGGAATTCTTCGACCTGGAGATGTAATGTTATCTCTTACAGGACAACCATATGACACGTTAGAAGAAGCTATAGGAATTAGGGGAGGAGGAAAAGGCTCACTTAAAGATTTTGACATTGAATATAAGCAAATAAATATCTGCGAGAATTTTGATTCTTTTGAAGAAAAAATTGTTCATTCTTTTGAAGAAAATTCATGCAAATTAGTATTCATACAAAAAAGTTGTGGATATAGTTGGAGAAAGTCTCTTACGAATTATCAGATAGAGAAAATTTGTAGTCTTATTCATTCCCTTGATCCTAACTGTATATGTTTTGTTGATAACTGTTATGGGGAGCTTGTTGAAGATAGTGAACCAATTTCTAAAGGGGCAAATATAATTGCTGGATCATTGATTAAAAATTTGGGAGGAACAATCGTTCCTACTGGTGGGTACGTGGCAGGAGATGCAGAGTTGGTTGAGATGGCATGTTCTAGATTAACCTCACCAGGCATTGGTTCTTCTGCAGGAATAAATTTTGGATTAGGAAGATTAATTTTGCAGGGTTTGTTTTTAGCACCACAAATTGTTCACGAATCACTAAAAGGTGCTGATATGGTTGCAGCAGTCTTTAAAAATTTGGGATTTAAGGTTTTACCAGAGCCAGCAACTTATAGATCTGATCTTATTCAGTCAGTAAGATTGAATAATCCTGATTTGGTTCAAAAAGTTTGTCAATCTTTTCAAAATTCTTCACCAATAGATTCTTTTCTGAATGTTGTTCCATCATCAATGGATGGATATGATTCGAAATTATTAATGGCAGGAGGTACCTTTATTGAAGGTAGTACAAGTGAATTTTCTGCTGATGCCCCTTTAAGAGATCCTTACAATATTTTTGTTCAAGGTGGTTCTCACATAGCTCACATCAAAATTGCATTAATTCGATTATTATCTGAACTATTAGAGGAAAAATTAATTTCAAAGGATTCTCTACTTCCTTTATCTACTTAATCATGTCTTACAAGTTTCCAGACAACCTCAACTATGCTGATACTCATGAATATGTCTTGGAAGAAAATGGATTATTAAAAATTGGAGTTAGTGAATTCGCTATAGATCAATTAGGAGATATTGTTTTTGTTGAATTAGCTGATGAAGGGGCGACTTTAGAGAAAGGCGAGACTTTTGGAACAATAGAATCAGTAAAGGCCGTAGAAGAAGTCTATCTGCCTTTTTCAGGGCAAATAGTATCTGTAAATGAAAGTGTTATTGAGAACCCTGAGCTTTTACAGAATGATCCGATTGGAGATGGTTGGTTAGTCATTTTGAAACCAGAATCAAAAGCATCAATTGCTGATTTGATGACTTCTGAGGAATATCAATCAAAGGTTGTACCAAAATAAGGCAAACTTTTTAAAAAGAGCTATTTTAAAGAAAACTATTTTAATATGACATCCAAATTTGGGTCTGATTTGTTTATAGATAGGCATCTTGGGTTAGGAGATAATGATGAAAGAATTATGCTGAATAAGCTTGGTTTTAATAATATTGATCAATTTATAAATCAAGTTATTCCTGAAGATATTCAGCTTAAAGATAAATCTTCAGAAGTATTGCCCAAAGGTTGTTCAGAAATTGAGGCTATAAATGAATTAGAAGAGATTGCGAATAAAAATACTAAAATG
>CACBFH010000037.1 GCA_902538515.1 uncultured Prochlorococcus sp.
CCTAACATCTTTGTAGATAACTTTGATTTCATTTCTCTTAGTTCCTTAATAGTTAGATCCCTTTCACTAATTTTGCTTTTAAACTTTTCTTCAATTAATTTTTCATTTATTGATTGTTCAAGGCTCATCTTCTCAATTGAATTTTTTAATGATAAGTTTTCTCTCTCTAAATTAGTAACAGCTTCACTAATTTTGTTTTTTAAAGATAATTCTGAAATTAAAGATTGGTTTTTGATGTCTTCCTTCAATTTATTTAATTCATTATTTAGTGAATTGATTTTATTTGTCGCTTGATTTCTTAAATCATTAAGGACATTGTTTTTCTTTTCTTCAGCAATATTTAATTTAGATTCGAGAGCTTGGATCTCTGATTCTTTAATGCGATTTTGCTCTATTAACTGTATTTTTAATTCTCCCTTTAAAATTTCCAAAGCTTTTTTATTATCTTCTTCAGCCAAAAGAAGTCTTTCTTTTAGTTGTTTATTAAATTCTTCATCTTTTATTTGGAGAAGTATTTCTTCAAAACTACTGGGATCAATTCTGAAAGTTTTCCCGCATGATGGGCATTTTATATCTTTCATTTTTTAACTATGGAATTAATATTAGATAGAATTTAATATTCGAATAATGAAAAAAGAATATTATTCTTGACTAAGAATAATCAAAGATTTAATCTTATGCATTAAAAAATAAAATAAATAATCAACAAAAGTTATATTAAGCCCGACTCTTTAAGAATATTAATTTTATTTGCTAATTCAATATCTGAGGATGATATTGATCTGTCAAATGTTTTGTGAGAAGAGATTGTATAACCACTATCATCAACAAATTCATCATCTGCTTCTTTTAAATGCTTATTATCATTTTGAGATTTTTTGTAAATATCTGATTCGTATTTATTTGATTTACTAATATTGCTATATCCGAAATTTGCAATTCCTCTGGCATCAAGTGCTTCCTCGACTAATATTCCAACTACTTTAGATCTACTTATGGATTCGCTTTTGGATATCTCATCAATAATTTCAAGTACCCTTTTTCTAGGAAGATATCCTATCCTTTTTATTTTATTTTCCATAAAATCATATATATGTCGTTATTGTAACACTTCTGTCAAATATGGTCGGATTTTTTATTTACAAGCAAAGTGTAAAATTGTGTTATGAGAAGAAAGTATAATTATAATTAACCCCTTAATATAGTTAATTGTTTGTTTTTCATTTAGGTGCTTTTATGCACTCACTCGACTTTCCTTTTTTAGATAAGATCGAAACCTAAAATCTCTTTTATTCAAATAATAATCTTATGAAAGATAAACTTTATGATAACGCTGATAGCTTCGCAATTTCATTTGATGAGGAATGGAAAAATATTGATTGCGAAGATTTACTTTTAAAAATAGATAAAGTATTTGAAAATTTATCAGATCATCCTTTTTATGTATCTAACCCAGAGAATGCTAGGAAAATTGCAGAGTTTAGAATATTTTCATTGAAAAAATTTAGATAATTTCTAATGAAATTAAATATATAAGTCTAATTCTCAACACTTAAGATTTACAAATTAGGGGGGTTAAAAAAACCCTTAGTATATAAAAATATGATTATGCCTACTATTGGACCTATTCCAAATACAAAAAGTACTAATTTTGCAGAATTTTTTGTTTGCCCTAATTCTTTATTTATTTTATTAGATTTGGGTTGAACTCTTTTTGATTTTCTTTTTTTCATGAAATATTCATCACTTAAATAATTTTATAAGATTAAATATGTTAACAAACCTAAAATATTATTTTAGAAGCCCAATCTAATCAGCCATTTTAAAAAACACAATATTGTATAATTAGATCAATAAAAATAAATATGAGTGCAACCAAGAGAGAAGAAGTAAGTTCTCACCTTAGGTATATAAGGTTAGAATTGAGAGAGATGCATCAAATGCTAATTAAAGAAGATTTGTTACCAGATCTGAATGAGGCAAAGGAAGTACATGCACAACTTGATGCCTTACTAGATTTATTATCAGAAAAAAGAGTAAATAAAATAAATAATCATTTCTGAGGAATTTGTATCGATTATATTTATCAAATATAAGTAGTTGCTGATTCTATTTTTTTGCGATTATCGTGCATCTGTTCTAATTTATTGTAAATTTCTTTAATTTGTTTTTGCTGTAGGTCAGTGGAATTTATATTGCTTAATGCTTCCATTGCTGAAAGAAGACTTTCCTTTGCCTCAATTAAATGTCTACATTCTTTACTCCCTGCTTCGTATGACATGATATTTAAAAATTTTATTATTACAAGTATATAAAATGTTCTTCCGTATTGATTGATACTCTTATCAAATAAAAGCTTGTTATTGTTATTTTTAATACAAAGTGAGTGTTTTTTTTTATTAAAATTGGATTAAAAATGCAAGAAAATTCAAAAGACTATGAATTCTGTATTAAATCTACACTGGATAATGCAAGAAAAAGAATTAACCTTCTAGATAGTGAAGATAAAAAGTGTGTTTTAGAGGAATATAGAGAATGGATTAAAGATGGTTTGGGTAACCATACAGTTTTACTACTAAGAGAAGACCCAATTATCTAAAAACATAATTTTAAGATCAACTTCTTATTTTTTTTCGTTTGCAGTGACCTTAAGTAAAATATAAAGGCTCGCGATAAAGCTAAGTATAAGAATAAAAGTTAAATTGGAAAAATTAAACATAGTTATATCTTTCTATCTTTCTATAATATCAGCCATGGCAATTTTCCTTCCGATTCAAATTTCATTAAAAAGCGAAAAAATAAATTTCTTTAGATTTTCTTTTTTTAGAGAGATTTCTTTTGACTTATAGTTTTTTAATTTTTTAAAGATTAAATCAATAAAATACTCTGATTTTTGATTCATAATCTAAATTTGTTTTTCTAATAAATAAATCTTCTCTTCACCAATTTTATCTGGTTTAGTTATTTTACATCCTTTATCTTTTTCCATATTACAATCTTTTGTCGCAGGAAAGGATTTCCAGGTGCATATTTTCTCTTGTGAATCTTCTTTTAAAATAATCCATCCATCATCTAAGTACTCTGAGATTCCATCCTCTCCACAGGAAAACTTTATTTCCATTCTTTTCTTTTCTGAATTTATATTTTGATTAGTATTTTCTTCAGAATTGATAGTAGGGATTTCGTTATTGATTGATGTTCTACAGGAAGATAAGAAAATTAAAGTCAAAAATACCTTCGCAAATTGTTTTATTTTTTTCATTTTTTTTCTTTCTATGAATTGATTCAGTTACATAAAATTATAGTTTATTTTGATTCTATTAAATTCAATAGTTGATCCATTTTATTTATTAATTTTTTTACTTCATCTGTGTTAGGTAATATTAATTCTTCAGTAACTGTTAAGTGCATTTTTTTTAAGTCTTGTCTTAAATCTTTTAAATGCATTTTTACATCTTCTTTCTTTTTTGTTATATCGGTCATAGGGTAGAAATCAAAATTTATTAAACTTAAGGTGAGTATTATTATATTATGTAGTTTACTAATAGAAAATAATTAAGATTCAATTATTTAATTTTCAATTTCATATATTTCTGTACCACCATAACAAAAATTTGTTGATAACATTTTTAATTCGCTCTTATTAATTCCTATTATATTTTTTTTCTTAATAAGATAATTTCTTGCGCTAGATTCACAATCTAATTTGTTTTTTGTATGTTTAATAACTGGATAAAAATATGCCAATATAATAATTAAAATCAAAAGTGTTATTAATTCTCTCTTTTCGTTATTAAAAAATTCTTTAGTTTCCTTTTTGGCTTTTAATATTTTTATTAGAAACTTATCTGGCAATCCTATTTGGACAAATAATACCTCTACCCACCATGGGAGAGCTTTATCTTTTTTTTTCTTTGTATTTTTGTATGTATCCATTTTCTTGGTTGCATCATCCTGGTTTATGCCCCCTTTTGGATTATTTGATTCTTTTTTATTCATATCATCGAATATCTTAATGAAATATAGAGGGTTTATTTTGATTTGGAAACTATATCTATATTTTACAAGTTTTAATTTAATTTATCTATGAATTTGTGTATTGTAAATTTGTATTTAAAATAGTTTATAGATGCCAAAAAAAAGAAGGAAGTTAAATAAAGATTTCGAGAAAAAACTACATTCATCAAAAAAGAATGTTGAATTAGTTTTGGCCAAAATTTATGATATTGATGATGAAGATATTCAGAAAGAATATATGAGTGCGTTTAATAAAGTTGTCTATCTATATGATGAATTAAATGA
>CACBFH010000038.1 GCA_902538515.1 uncultured Prochlorococcus sp.
ATGTATAGCATAATAAAAAATGCATATTATGTAGGAATTAACCACATAGAAACAGCACCCTCTTATGGTGATGCTGAATCACTTATTGGAAATTCAATAAAAAAATTAGCAATAGAAGAGAATATAAAAGAAAAAAATTGGGTGATTACTTCCAAAGTTTTACCAAAGGGTGATTTTGACTTTTTAAAAAATAATTTTAAAAAGTCTCTTAAAAATTTAAATCGCGAGAAAATTAATAATCTTGCAATTCACGGACTAAACTTAAAAGAACATTTAGATTGGGTTCTTACTGGAGAGGGCAAAAAATTCATATCTTGGATACTTGAGAAGGAACTAGTTGATCAAGTCGGTTTTAGTTCTCACGGAAGTTATTCACTAATTAAAGATGCAATTAACTGTGAAGTTTTTACTTTTTGTAGTCTACATTTACATTATTTAGATCAATCTAAGATTGTTTTAGCAGAGGAAGCTATAAAAAAAGGTATGGGAGTTTTAGCAATATCACCTGCAGATAAAGGCGGTAGATTGTACTCTCCAAGTGATATTTTGATAGAGGCCTCTAAGCCTTTTCATCCATTAGAATTAGCGTATCGATTTCTTCTAGCAAAAGGCGTTACAACTTTATCCTTGGGGGCGACAAACAAAAAAGATTTTGAATTTGCACATAAACTTAGAAACTCATTCGAGAAGCTTACAAGACTTGAAAAAAGCGCCCTTAATAAAATTGAGGAAGTTTCTAATGAAAGATTAAACTCAACCAAATGTGAACAATGCAGATCTTGTCTTCCATGTCCAAATGAAGTGCCTATTCCAGAAATACTTCGTTTAAGAAATATATCTGTTGGTTATGGCCAATTAGAATTTTCAAAAGAAAGATACAATTTAATAGGAAAAGCTGGCCACTGGTGGGAAGAAAAAAATTCCTCATTTTGTCAAGAATGTAATAAATGTGTTCCTAAATGTCCTAGTAAATTAGATATACCAAATTTATTAAAGGAAACTCATAACTTATTAATTGAAAATCCTACAAAAAGATTATGGGGATAAGGACTCATTCCAGATATTTTTAAGATTAATTTTTTGTTCATTTGTTAAGACCGGGAAAGACCAACTATTTTCCCAACATTTCTCAGAAGGTCCTGAGATGGGGAGCATTTCAGTTTTATATTTACTTTGCAAATAATCACTATTGAATGGAAGGTACCAACCCTGGCTTACTAATTTATCTACTATTGATTTATTCTCTAAAGATTTAATCCATTTAATTAATAATGCATTATTTAGATTTGATCGACTAAGTAGAAAATGCCACATCAAAGGTACGCCTTGGCTTGGGAAAACTAAAGAAAGCCTTGGATCTATTTTTAAATATTTTGAACAAAGACTATAAGGAACTATTGCGACAATAGCATCAGAATTAATTAACCAATTGAGCATATTTTTATCATCAAATAACATTGCTTGGCTTTTGAGTTTTTTTAAAGAATTAGATGAATTAATTTTTTGAGCAATTGATAATATTATTCTAGGACTTTGTGGAAAAATAATTTTCCCAGTTAATTTTTTAGAAAGAAGAAAATCCCAAGATTTTCTTGCTGAATTTTTTAATTCTTTATTATTTTTAATGATAATTGTATAGGGTACTACGCCAATAGGAAATAATTTACTCCTCTGATTTTGATTAAAGCTTCCCAAAAAATCTATCGATCTTTTATCCAAATTTTCGAACAGTGCATATTCATTTATTTTTTCAAATTCTGAAAAATCTATACTAGAAATCCATCCATCATTTATTAAAGTAAAATCAGAATTGAAAATTGTGTTTCTATTTTTTTGTAGCCGAATATTTTCAAAATTAATTTTTTCCTGCTTCCAATCTTTTGGAATAGTATCTTTAAAAGATTCTGGATAAAAAGAATTTTGTAGTGCAATTTTTACTTTATTAGGTAAATTACTGCAGGAGTTTAAGAAAAATAAAATCGAAAGCTTACCACAATTTAAAAATTCTCTTCTGGTTGCAAATTTTGAAAACATTCAGCAATCCTTCTCTAAAGAAATTTGTCCTAGGCCCTTCATCATTTTCAGATTTTGTTGACACAATGAAACTATTTCTTCATTTTTAAATCCATCTAAGAAAGCAAGCAATGATATTCCACCTGCCCCTACACCTTCTTTTACATGACCTAATTCATAATCCTTCAATTCTTTGTATTTTGAAGATTTGAAATTTAAAGGACTGGCTAAACCTAATAATTTGACATCATATTTTTCATTAATTAGATTTACCAAATCATTTAGAGAATTATCTTTCACAAGCCACCCAGTTGTCGCAATAAAAACATCTTCAATAAATTCATCTTTATTTTCTTCATCTAAAAATTCTAATGCAAGCAAAATAACCGCTAGCATCTGACTTCCTCCAGACAAAATTACAGGTTGTTTCCCTAACCTAGCACCAATTAGAAGACCCATTGAGAAAGCTTGGAAAGGATCACCTACCGCCGCGACAACATCAAAGGAGTCGAAATCAGCCTTGAAATTTGCATTGAAAAGACCTCTTTCCACTACTTGTCTCCTTAATTCCCTTGGAGCTTTAAATAAACTACTCCCTACTAAATTAGATACCTGCAAACCAAAAGCTTCCATTACTGCCTGAGCAGTTGTGGTGCCCCCTGGTACAGATTCAGAAATTAAAACTGGTTCTTTTAAGGATTTTCCTATCGCAAGACCTTTTTCATAGAGGTTTAAAACTCTATCTTTAGTCATCGATTTACCAGTAGTAAGACAATTTGATGGGCCCAAATTTCTATCTTCTACAACTAAATGATTAAAATAAGGCTTTAATCCTATTCCCAGAGGAACAATAACTGGATAAATATTTATAAGCTTTGAACAAACATGACTGATTAGGGCAGGAGTTACTCCTGCATTGAGAAGAGGCAATTTATATTTATGATCTTTTGAAGCACCCTCAAGCAAAAATTCGGCATCTGCTAGCGCAGTTTTTCGCCTTGATTTTGCATTAATACCTGCTGCGGAAATTCCTGGAATTTGAGATGTATTAGTGCCAGCAATTATAAGAAATATTTTTAAATTTTTAATATTCTTTTTCAGTATTTCTATCTTATTAAGTTGTCTTTTTTTATTGGATTCATTACCAAAAAAATTTATTCCTAATTCTGTACTGTACATTCTTACTTTTTTTAATTCTTAAAATCAACAAAGCTATTTAATAATCTTGGAGGATCTGGGATGGTTAATTTAAATCTAGGAAACAGAGAATAGGCAACTACATGTACAGTTAAAACATAAACTATTTCTTGAAAAATTATTAATAAAATTGCACCTATTTGTATGCTCAAAATTGACGGGTATAAAGGTAAATTAAATAATCCAATTAACTTTTCTATTAGACCATAACTCGCTCTGGTAATTAACACCCAAAGATTATCTCCAACCAACGTAGATAATGCTATTACTCTTATTAAGAAGCCAAGGGTTCCAATAACAACTCCCCCAGTTAAACTAAGTTTCCAAGTCTTTTCTTTAAACCAACACCAACCTAACCAAAAAGCCAAGATCCCATAAGGAAATAAAAATAAAGTTCCTCTAACAGGACCCATAATTATGAATAAAAGTAGAAATTGTATTAAAAGTCCTTCCAATGCAATTTTAGTTCCTCTTCTCAAGTGCAACAAGATAATTGGGAGGGGTAAAATCAACCTTAATAAAGCTCCCCCAATTGGCAGATAATATAATGCAACCCATAATAAAGACGAAAGAGATGCTAAATAAGAGGTCTCGACAATATTTAATGCTTCAGTTTTTGTTGTTATTTTCATTTTTTGTTGAATATTTTTAATTAATTTTTATTCATACTTTTACTTTTTGAATCTAAGATACGTTCAATCTTTTCTATTTCAAAATTTACCTCAGAATTACTCAATATGGAACTTAACTCTTCCGTGGGATCTTTTGGATCGACATCTTTTAAAATAAATATT
>CACBFH010000039.1 GCA_902538515.1 uncultured Prochlorococcus sp.
GTTTAAAACTTATAGTATCAGCTAATTCTAAGAGTCCTTCATCAATATTTTTTAATTGATTAGTCCAATCTGGGAGATCATATTTAAATAATTCAATTATGGATTTTAGTCTAGGCAATTTTTTTAAACCTTCAGCTATTGCAATTAAGTCTCTGGGACTTGCATGTCCTGCACAAGCTCTACCTGCAAGTCTTTCTAAATCTCCCATTGCTCTAAGTAAATTTTGGGTATCTGTACGTAATTTTTTAGATTCAAGAAAGTTTGTAATTATATTTTGTCTTTTATAAATTTTATTAACGTTTAATAGTGGTGAATCTATCCATCTTCTTAAACACCTTGCACCCATGCAAGTATAAGTTCTATCAATACTCCATAGTAGCGAACCTACATAATTGTTTTCTCGTTGTGTATTTTTGATTTCTAAGTTTTTTTGAGTTTGATAATCAATAATTAATTTGTTGTGACCATATTGGATTTGTGGAAAGTCTAATGAGATTTTTAAAGAAGAATCTTTATCTAAATTTGAAGGATTAATTTTTTCTAAATAATTTAATAAACCTCCAAGTGATCTAGTTGCATTGTTTAAATTTTTAAGTCCTATCCCCTCTAGGTTTGCAATTTGGAAATAATTTTTTATTAGATAATTTGCTTCATTAATTCCAAAATTAGTCTCTTGAGAAACAGTATATGTAATTTGACTATTTTCTTTAATTAATAAATTTCTTATTGCATTGGTTCCTACAATAATTTCTGAAGAATCTAATTTAATAATTTCATCAAATAGTTTTGAAAGAGATTGGCCTTCTAAAGTTATTAATTCTCCTGTGCTTACATCAGCTTTTGATATGCCCCATTCATAAGATTCATCTGAGTTTTCTTCTGATAAGTAAATAGCAGTAATCCAATTATTTTTCTTTGCTATCAACATCCCCTCTTCAATTACAGTTCCAGGAGTAATTATTCTTGTTATTCCTCTTTTAATTGGAGTCCCATAATTTCCAGAACTTCTTTCTAATTGATCGCAAATAACCACAGAATAATTTTTTTTAATTAAATCAGCACAGTATCTCTCCATTGCATGATGGGGAACCCCTGCCATAGGAATCTTTCCAATCTCTTTGCCAGCATCTTTACTGGTAAGCGTTATTTCTAAAAGGTTAGATATTAATACAGCGTCCTCAAAAAAACATTCAAAAAAATCTCCTAATCTATAAAGTAATAATCTATCTTTATTTTCTTCTTTTAGAGTTACATAATGCTTCATTACAGGAGTTAATTTCAGTTTTGAAACTGTTTTATAGCTATAAGATTCTTCATTGATGTAAACATTTTTGTTATTTGAAATTAAATCAGTCTTGAATTTATTTATTAAATTAGTTGAATTTTTTCTTTGTCTGGGTCTTTTTTGCGATTCTTTTTTTAAATCTTCCAAAGATAAATCTTCTGGAATTTTTCTTATTTCTTTTTGTTCATGATTATCATTACCAATCGCAAATAAATTCTTTTGAATTATCGTATCTTCTTGCATACCTTTTTAATTCCTAAATAGATATTAGGTAGAATTTTTTTTTTTGCATTTAAAGTGGCTAAAGTATGTAAATTTTCTCTAAAAATTATCATTTTCATGAGATTATAGTATTTATAATACTTGAAATCTAAGACTTAATTATGCAGGCTGTTAACTTTTTCTTCGTAAATGCTCTATTATTTGCTTCTTTAATTGCAGTAGTTGGAGTACCCGTTTTATATGTGACTCAACCTTCTACTGAGGAAGGACAGAAAGAAAGTAGGAGAAAAATCTATTCTATTGCTGCTGTTTGGGTTGTTTTGGTTTTTGTTACTGGGATAGTTTCTTCATTAGTTTGAACTTAATACCTTTTCATGAGAGTCTATTAATATATCGAAGTAAAATTTAATGGCTATTTTTGAGGGTTCTTTCACTAATGCATCTACTTTAAAAGTTGGGATTGTAATAGCAAGATTTAATGATTTAATTACGAATAAAATCCTATCTGGTTGTCTTGATTGTTTAAAAAGACATGGTTTAGATACTTCCGAGATAAGCAATCAAGTAGATATAGTTTGGGTTCCTGGTTCATTTGAGTTGCCAATCGCAGCTAAAACCCTTATGAAAAAAAAAAGTTATGACGTTGTAATTGCCCTTGGGGCTGTGATCCGTGGTGAAACTTCCCACTATGATGTAGTTGTATCAGAGGCTAGCAAAGGAATTTCGCAAGTTTCAAATGAAAATAATGTTCCAATTATTTTTGGAGTTTTAACTACAGATACTATGCAGCAGGCTCTAGAAAGAGCAGGGATTAAAAATAATCTTGGTTGGAATTATGCTTTACAAGCAATTGAGATGGGATCCTTAATTAAAGAGTTAAATTAGTTAAAAAAAAAATAATTATTTTTCTTATTAAGCCCTTCTTTGAGATAAAATAAAAAAGTTGTGCGGATGTAGCTCAGTGGTAGAGCATCTCCTTGCCAAGGAGAATGTCGAGAGTTCGAATCTCTTCATCCGCTTTTAATGTTTGTATCTTTTAGAATACTTCTAACGATAATTTCGTAATGACAAGAGTAATTTCTATTGAGGATTTAAAGGGATTATTTACTAAACCTTATGGTACTGATGCACCAACAAAAAAAAAATGGGCTGAATTTTATAATGAGAATGTTATTTTTACAGACCCAACTCAGAAAACCAACGGCTTAGATTCTTACGTTAAAGCTCAAGAAAAGCTAGTTAAAAGATGTGATGATATTTTTTTAGAAACTCATGCAATTTCCATAACTGGTGATTGTGGATTTGTTGAATGGACAATGGGTTTAAAAATTATGGGTAAAGAATTTATTTATCCTGGAACTACTCGTTTATTATTTGGTGAAAATGGATTAATAAAAGAGCACAGAGATTACTTTGATTTTTGTGGCCCAACTTTTGGACCAGTGCCTATTTTAGGGCCTTTTATAAGATGGCTTTATAGTAAATTTGTATCTTGATTTTGTTTTTATTTGAAACGGAGTGCTTTATATTTCACGAATTAATAAATTTTGAGAAGTAACTTCTTTAAATTCAAATTGAGAATAAAACAATTTTTTATTTGTTGTCATTAAATATAATTTTTTTGTTTTTTTAATTTTTTTAGAAGATAAAAGATTTTTTACAATTAATGTGCCGAAACCTCTGCCTTGGTGATTTTGATCTATAACAATATCCCAAAGCACTCCGCGGTAAATCCCATCTGTTAAAGCTCTACCAAAACCAACTATTTCCTTGCCAACCCAAATACTTATTACGACATCACTGTTAGCAAGACATTTTTTTAGATCATTAATTGTTCTGTTTTTTGCCCAGGAAGCGTTTTTATCTAGTAATTTTTGTAGCTTAATTAATCCGTTTGTTGGTTTAAGATTAGGACCTAATCCAAAAACCCTTAATCCTAAAGCTCCTTTTGCATGTTTGATTAGAGATATTTCTTTCATTTATTAAAAAGATTTTTGAAAAGTGATGTCAGCTAGGTTATTTTTGTGACTTCAATCTAAATACCTTAATCGATCGTTTCTATTAAATAAAGAGATAATAGCTTTCTTCATTCTGTTGTAACGCACTAATTTATAATGTTTGTAATAAGATGAATTTTTTAAGGGCTTTGACTTATGCTAAAACTTTTGTTGGGAGATCCGAATACACGAAAGTTAAAGCGCTATCAACCAATAGTGGAAGAGATAAATTTTTTAGAAGAAGAAATTTCTCAATTGACTGATGATGATCTTAGAAAAGAAACTCAAAATCTTAAATCAAATATTTCAGCAGAATTAGATTTTAAAAAACAAAAAGAGCTCTTGGAAG
>CACBFH010000040.1 GCA_902538515.1 uncultured Prochlorococcus sp.
GATTAACCGATTGGGATCTAATATTATTTACAATTTGCTTCCCTTCCTGCTCAAGTTGAGATAATTGCTGGTCAATGTTTGAAATTGCTTTACTTAATTCTTTTTCAGCATCTTCCTTCCAAGTAGGTGTAACTACAGCTTTAATAGCTATTGAACGCTTTATAGATATTGAGTTTTTTGTTTCCATAAAAAATTAAATTACCTTTTCAATATAGATAGAACAAATCAAATTTTCTTACTAAATTTAGTTTCATACATATTTTCTACTTGTAATGAATACTTTTTTTCTATTTCTTTTCTTTTTTGTTTAAGAGTTTGTGTTAACAAACCATTTTCTAAAGTAAAGGCATCAACAAAAAAACAATCTAATATTTGTTCTTCTGATCTTGCTCCTAATCGACTTTTAAGCAAATTATTAATTTGTGATTTAAAAAATATACCAATATTCTTATTAAGGTTTAATTTAGAAAGGTCTTCTTCCATAAACTTATTTTTAACCAATTCGACATTAGGCACTACTAGGGCTGTTAAACATTTCTTGTCTTGTCCTACTAGTTGAATCTGATTGATAAATTCAGAACTAAGAATTTCAGCCTCAAGCGGATTCGGCTCTATATTCTCACCACTTGATAGCACTATTGTATCCTTTGCTCTTCCTGTTATAAAAAGAGAACCATTTGATATTAGGAAACCTAAATCACCAGTATCAAACCAACCATCCTTAGATAAAACATCTTTTGTAGCTAATTCATTATTAAGATAACCTTTCATTACTTGTGGTCCTTTGGCAAGAATTTTTCCTACTTCTCTAAACTTGAGAATCTTTTTTTTATCATCATTCACTATTTTGATTTCAGTAAATGCTAGAGGCTGACCGGATGATCCTCTAACATTTAATTCTCTTCTCCTACAAGTTAATACTGGACTAGTTTCTGTGAGGCCATATCCCACCAAAACATCTACACCTAAAGATTCAAAAAAAAGATCAACATGCTCTGGCAATGCACCTCCACCGTTAATGGGAAATTTCAGTTTTTCTCCGCATAATTGTTTAAGAATATTTGGCCATAAAAAAATATTAGACAATTTATGTAAAGGATATCGGCCAATAACAGAACCAAATATGGGGATTTTTGATTTAAAAGTTGTTTGATTGATATCTAAATTTCTTATCTTCCTGAGACTTCTTTTAAAAACTGAACTATTACTTATCAAAAACTTAATAATTTTTTGCTTTTTAGAAGGCATTTTTTTCAACGCCTGAAAAAAACCATCATGTATTGCCTCCCAAAGTCTTGGTACAGTAGCCATGACAACAGGTTTTATTTGCGTAATATCATCTTTCAGAAATTTTGGAATTGTATAATATTGAGAACAACCACATGAAAAGAAGAAGTATTCAGCACTCCTTTCATAAGAATGCCAGATAGGCAACACGCTTAAAACAGAGGTCCCTGGTTCTGGATCAGCGATATAGGCTAAATTGATTATTTGATGTAAAAAATTTGCATGAGTCAAGGGGACACCTTTAGGTTTCCCTGTTGTCCCAGAAGTGTAAAGAATAGTAGCGACGTCGTCAATTTCTGGATTGAATTTTTCAGGATTATTGTTTTGAGAATTTTCTTTTTCTACTGAACTTATAAATTTACTCCAACTTATTAAACTTTCATATTGTTCATCTTCTAAATTGATTATAAATTTCAGTCTTTTTTTTAACTCTTCTTTGTTGTTTAACTTTAGCCAAATCTCCTTCGATTGAACTATTAGACCTACTGAATTTGAATGCTCAATAATATAGTCTAATTCTAAAGAAGGAGAATTAATACCTCTTACCGCATTTATAGCTCCTAAACGCATTAAGCCTTGATCTACGACTAGCCACCTTGGAGAATTTTCAGATATTACAGTAACTACATCACCCTTTACTAAACCATAATTTTTAAAAGAAAAAGACACTTTTGTTATTAAATCAGCCAGCTCAGAATAAGAAAATTTTTCTTTGTATTTCCCTCTTAAATCGCAAACAGCTAAAGTATCACCACATTTAAATTTTAATTCTTCCCAAATTTGATCTATATGATGAAGATTGTTAATAAAATCTCTATTTTTAATAAATTTATCTTTTTTAGAAGGAGGTTTGGCTGAATGCCAATATGCTAAATCACCCATATTAATTAAATTGATTTTGAAATTTTAATTTCTATTTTGATACAAAATCAAAATTAAATTCTTCCTGAATGATTTTTTTAACAATTCTCTTGACTTCTTGAATATTTAAATTTTTGTTGTAATCATTCATATTTGCCATAAGACAATTTTCTATTCCGCAAGGAACAATTTTATTAAAGTTTTCTAATTCGCAGTCAATATTGATTGAAAATCCATTTATCGTAATCCATCTTTTGCACCCAATTCCAATTGAAGCAATTTTCTTATTTCCTATCCAAACACCAGTAAACCCCTCTCTAGAGTGACATTCTATATTGAAATTTCCAAGGATTTTTATAATAATTTCTTCGATTTTTCTTAAATACCAATTTAAATCTTTATTAAAATTTTTCAAATCTAAAACCAAATACGTTACTAATTGTCCTGGCATATGACAAGTTACTTCGCCACCTCTATCAATCTTAAAAACATCGTAATTAGCATCATTAAGAGAAAATAACAAATTATTGTAATTAGATCCTCTCCCCAATGTATAACAGAGTTGATGCTCACCTATCCAAATAAAATCAGGGTTAGAGTTATCTAAAATCAACGCCTCTTGATGTTCTTTTTGTAATTTATAAACATCATTAAATAAAGTAATTTTATCAGGTTGTTTAATTATTGCTGTTCTATTAACCATATTTAAGTAGATTTAGAAAGTAAGTAAATATTTTTAGATTTGTTATGAAAATTTTAATCCATGGAAAGAATCTTGAGCTCACTGGAGCATTAAAAGAATATACTGAGGCAAAGATAGAAAAAGCAACTCATCACTATAAAGATATCGTTAAAGAAGCCGATATACACCTTTCAATAGAAAAGAACCCAAGAGTCTCGTTCCAAACTGCAGAAGTTACTATTTTTGCAAATGGTACCGTAATTAGAGCTGAGGAAAAAACTGAAAATCTATACTCAAGCATTGATTTAGTTTCAAATAAACTTTGTAGAAAATTACGTAAATACAAAGAAAGAAATAATAAAACAACTCATAACAATCAATATAAAAATAAAGAGTCTTTACCAATTGAAAGTATGGAATCAGGATTTTTAGATAAAGTATTACTCAAGGAAGGAATGGAAGCAAGTCTGCCTGCACCATCTATAAAAAATAAATACTTTGAAATGACTCCAATTTCATCAGAAGAAGCAAGAAAACAACTAGATCTAATTGATCATGATTTTTACGTTTTTCGAAATAAAAAAAATAATGAACTTCAAGTTATATACAAGAGAAATCATGGAGGTTATGGATTGATTCAATCCAAATAACTTTTCAATGCCCAATATTGAATATGAATTAAACGAAAAAATTCATGCAATTATTATTAACCCGTATCTAACCTGGGAAGATTTCTGCGCGAATTGCGATTTAATAAAAAGATATAATATCAAGAATATTTCTACTTCTATTAATTATTTAGATGATTTTAAAAACCGTTTGAGCAATTACAGCGCCAACATAAACGCACTCATTTCTTACCCTTTAGCAGATTTACCAGTTACTTTTATTGAAGAATTAGTTAATTTTGCAAAAGATAAAGGTGCAAACGGAATTGAATTTATCCCAAACTTTA
>CACBFH010000041.1 GCA_902538515.1 uncultured Prochlorococcus sp.
AATTAAAAGAATTGCTCAAGATAAATTAATTACATTAGAAGAAAGAATATATGTTGAGAAATTTGCAAAACATAATTCTACAATTTCTCTTTGGCTGAAAAAAGCTAACAGCTTTAGAAGAAATGGTACAAAAAATGATGGGGGGATTGATAACCTTTTACAATCTTTTGGAATAGATGGACTAGATAAAGAAAATCATTTCAACCCAAATCAAGATGATATATCGGATTGGTTTAGCGGTGCTCCTGGTTGGCTAAGGAGAAGCTAGATTTTTTAATTATTCAACTTACCCAGGCCATCTTGCACAAATATATACTGATAAAAGATATAAATGCCCAAAAAACCCATGGTATAAATTTGATCGGAACTAAATATTTTTCTGAAAAGGTTTTCATATAGATTTTTCTTTTAGATTATTTGTTCCTTACCGTTTTTGAGAATAGGTTTAATTGCTCTATTTAGAAATTAAACAATATTCGAAGCCTTAAAGATATCAAATCACTTTAATTAGATAAAAGTGAAAAGCCTGAATCATCACAATCTAAGCAACATTATTTTCAATATTCCTCGTAAAATTTACTATTTTTGCCTCATCGTGGTCTGAATCATTCCAACATTTGATAAGTCTTTCTAATTCATCGATCCTCTTTTTGGCATTTGCAATTTTTTCAGTAGTTGACATATAAAATTTTTATCTATCCAATTAATGCATGAAAAAAAAATATTTCAATGGAAGTAACAATTTTTAGACATTAAATATTAATTTTGGTTAATTAATTCAATATATTATAGCCCTTAAGAGGCTGAGTATTTATACTTAAAAAAAAACGAGATTTATGAAAAAATTAAATTCTTTAATTTTGAATACTACTGTTAACTTCTTAGACTTCATTTACTCTGGTAGATCTTTACAAAGATTTTGGGTTTTAGAAGTAATAGCTAGATCACCTTATTTTGCATTTCTTTCAGTTCTTCATTTTAAAGAATCCCTAGGAATTCAAAATGAAAAAACAATGATTTTAATGAAAGAACATTTTTATCAAGCTATTAACGAAACTGAGCATCTTAAAGAAATGGAAGAAAGAGGAGGAGATAGGTTCTGGATTGATAGATTTTTTGCGAGACACCTTGTGCTTGTCTATTACTGGATAATGGTTTTTTATTATTTCTTCTCTCCAGCTAATGCTTATGATGTAAACATAAAAATAGAAGAACATGCATTTGAAACTTATTCCAAATATTTAATAGATAATCCAAATGATCACAAAATTAAAGAAATTGCTCAAGATGAATTAAATCATGTCAAAGAACTTAACGAAGCTTTGTCAATGCTTACTACAGTTTAGATTAGTGCTGAAAAATCTATAAGCAATATTGAGAGCATCACCGAAGAAGATATAAATCCTAGGCTAATCATCAATGAGACATAACCTTTTTTTCTAGGCAATTTATAAAAAGATATTCCAATAATTAATATCATTATTAATGAGAAAAAAATTATAATTTTTTCATTTACTAAATTGAGATGTATAACTAAATTTTTTTCTTCAAAATATTTGAGAAATTCAGATAAAACTAATTCTTCTTCTATCTTCTTAAAGTAATCTAATGAACTTATAAAAGCAGAACTTAATAAAGATAATGCAACCAATGCAGTAACTGGTTTTGTTAACCTATTAAGTGTTCTTTTAAAACTTATAAATAAAATAAAAATAAATAAAGAAGTTACTAAAGGTATTAAAGGTATAAGAGTTGTTGAATTTATGAAATTTCCCACGAAAATAATACGTAACTTACTTAGAATTTTATATTATTTCGATGCGTTATTTTATTAAATAAGATTTTTTAAATTCTTAAATGTAATTAGTACCTATTGCATTCTGTATAAATTAATACCAAAATTAAATTAGTATTGTAAAATAAAATGTTAGCCATTTCTGAAATTATTATCGCAAGTGCTATCTTTCTAGGAATTGTATATTGGGAAGTTAAATTCCTCTATACCAAAACTAATGTAGCGAAATAACTTCACTCAAAACAGGAAAATTAAAAACATAGAAAATTTAAATAAAATTTAAGAATTTAAGTTGACAAAAAAAGCTTTAAATATGAGAGAATAAACACAAATATTCAGACCCTCTAATGAGCGAAGTCCAAAATCCTAATACTAACTCAACTCAGCAGCAGCAACAGCAGCAGCAGCAACAATCCTATTCAGACAGCAAAATTAATTCTGCTGAGAGCGAGAGACTTTATCTTGAGATGAAAGAAGCTTGGCTTTAAACTTAATTCGTATTTAAAATAATATTTCTATAAATTTTTTAAAATTTTTTTAATTTTGAAGTAATCAATACTTTTTTATTTTCCATACCCTTTAGATTTTGTCTAACCGCTAAAATAAATTGTTCAGAAAACTTAAGCAATTAGAGAAATTTAATGGAAGACTCGCAATGGGAGGGTTGATATATTTAGTTTTTACAAAATTAGTTTCCAACCGTGCCGACATATTAGACCAGCTTAAATCTTATTTAATTTAAGAAATGAATTGGAAGTATTATCCAGGAATATTTCTTTCTATATAAGCGTCAGTTAAAGCTAAAATTAGCCCCAATAATGTTGAAAATATAGCAATTTCAGTTGATTCCATTTTATTTTTGAATTACCCCTAGTTTGCTAAATAATTCAAAGTTCAGCAACAAAACTAATAACTTACTATAGTACGTATATACTACAAGCTATTTAATGTGAGCTCAGCAACTCCTGAGTTTCTTTTCGTTAGGACTGGTGATTATATCGCAATTAAAAAAGAAAATTGCGAAAATACTAATGAAAAGAATAAAAATTATTGGGTCGGTCAAGTTATCGACTGTATTGGAGGAGCTAGAAATCCAAATTCATGGACCTTGTTTCAAGTTGCCAATATTGATAATGGAGAGATCACTATAATCAACGCGGATATTGTAGAAAAAATTTTGAAACCCTCTGAAGGTTAAGCTTATGGATAATAAAAAAACATCCTTCAGTATTACAAAACAAAGGGCAAAATGCTCGCTTTAAAGGGAATTATCCCAGTTCCAAACAGGCAAGTCCGTATACTTGATTCATTGGGCAGGGGGGTTGAAGACCTTTATACATTCTGTAAGTTTTTGATATTTCCTCAAACCCCAAACCTGATAAAAGATAATTTGCATATGGATTCAGATTAGAGCAATCCAATAAGATTTGGGCATCTAAATCACCAACTAACTCCCTTATTAACAATTCAGCAAGTGGTGGAGTATCCGCTAAAAGAGGTCCGATTCTCCAGCCTTGCTCATTAGCCTCCAATACACAAGGTCTTATTCTGCCAAATCCATGGCACATCCCATTATTATCGACAATTGCACTGACATTACCATGAGAATTTTTCAGCCAGTCATTAAGAAAATGTGGTCTGGGACTAGGTTCTCTTTGATCATCATAAATTAAGACTGCTTCAGAG
>CACBFH010000042.1 GCA_902538515.1 uncultured Prochlorococcus sp.
AGAATTATCAGAATCAGTATTAGTCATTATTATTTATAGTTCGTAATTAAAATTTTTCTAAATACTATTTATTTATATCAAATAATTATGACAATTAAATTGTTTGTAATCTCCTTAAAACTCCATTAATAAATTTTCTTCCTTGCAAATCACTATATTTGTTAGCTAAATTAACAGCCTCATCACAAGCAACAGCGACAGGTGTGTTCAAAAAATTGATATCCACGTAAGCTAGACGCAAAATATCCCTATCAATTCTTGGTAATCTTTTTAATCTCCAACCATCCATTACTTGATCGATATCTGAGTCAATACTTTTAAGGTTATTTATTATATTACAAATCCTTTTATTTACATCCTCTCTAATATCAATTTGACCGCTAGAAACAATTAATTTTGGAAAGTCTAGAGTGACAGAGAGTGTATTCATTACGGTTTCAATTTTTGTAAGAGATTTTTTTAACTCATCTCGAACATTTGAATAAGAGGAATCAACACCTTCTTGCAATTCACTATCTAATATTTTTTGTGAAGCATTTTCTAACTCTGACTCGCAATTATCTAATTCCTCTCTGCAATGATTAATCAGAGAATCCAAAGCAGATTCAAAAATTTCTTCTATCTGAAATTTATTTAATTTAAAATCACCTTTATCTTTTATAAGGCCAAGAGAAATTAAAGATAATTCTCTAGAAAGAGATCTATTATGCATCAATTAAGAAGAAGTATTAGTGGACGCTCGTAATTGAGAAAATAATTTTGAAAATGTTGGATTTGTGGTGTTATTTTTCTCATCTGGATTAACTATCCCAGCGGAAATTATTGTTCTAAAAGCATCTTCAACAGAAATATCCAAATCTTTAACAGAAGATTCAGGAACCAAGGTATACCAACCAGTTGTTGGATTTGGTGCTGTAGGTATAAAAATACTAAGTAACTTTTCTTCCAATTCTGGCTGAAGTGAGGGACCAACATCACCAGTAACAAAACCTACACTATAAAGACCCTCTCTAGGATATTCAACTAAAACAACTCTTCTAAATCGATTAGATTTGTTACTTAAAAAAGTTTCGAGCAATTGTTTAAGAGTTTTATAAACTGCTCCAGCTACTGGGATTTTTGATAAAGTTCCTTCTCCAAACTCTAAAAGCCATCTTCCTACAAAATTTCTTGCCATTAAGCCTATGAGCAAAATGGCTAATAAAGGAACTGTAAGACCTAAAGTAAGATTAATTAAATCTTGTAATAAAGGATTTAAAGTAATAAAAGGATTTAGTTGCTTAGGAACAGAGGTAACTAATGTTAAAACAAATTTGCTAACTAATGACGAAAGCCAGATTGTTGTTGCCAAGGGGATTACAACTAACAACCCCGCTATAAGATCATTTTTAAGATCCTGTTGGAGTCTAGATCCTAAATTCGAATCTTGATTTTGATTAGATTCAACCAAAATAACCTTACTACTACATTTACTTTACTAACAATTTAACTGCTTTTACTGAGTTAGGATATATTTTCTTTTAATATTTTAAATTATTTATTAGTTTTTTAAGCAAAAAATTACTTTGAAAATAAATCTTTTACATAATAAGGGGGTTATGGAAACAATTCAAAACAAAAAAGAAATAAGTAGAAAGTTAAAAGAAAGAGCATTTTATGAAGGTTTTACCATAGCTGGAATAGCATCAATACCAGGCAGTTCTCGAATAAAATTAAGAACTGAAGCATTGGAAAGGTGGTTATCAAATAATCACCATGGTGAAATGAAGTGGATGGAAGCAGAAAGAAGAAAAAATATAGCTTCACTTCTTGAAGATGCAAAAAGTGTTCTAAGCGTTGGTTTTACTTACATTAGTTCTAAACACAAAAACAATAACTTCTTAAAAATTGGGAAATTTAGTCATGGAGATGACTACCATAAAGTAATTTACAAGAAATTAAAAAAAATAGGTAAATGGATAAACGTAGAATTTCCAGATTGCAAATGGAAAATATGTGTTGACTCCTCTCCACTCCTTGAGAAAGCATGGGCTGAAGAAGCAGGTCTGGGATGGATAGGTAAAAATAGTAATTTAATAAGCAAAAAAAATGGCTCTTGGTTTACTTTAGGATTTTTGATCCTCACTAAAGATTTAATACCAGATGAACCTCATCAATCACTTTGCGGAAAATGTGATATTTGTATTGAACATTGTCCCACCAAAGCAATAGTAGAACCCTTTGTAATACAGTCAGATTTATGTATTGCTTATCACACAATAGAAAGCAAAGAAAAAACAATTCCAAAAAAAATAAAAGAAAATTTAAATGGGTGGGTTGCAGGATGTGATATTTGTCAAGATGTATGCCCTTGGAATAAGTCGGTCCCATTCAATAATACTTTCGAGAATAATCCAAAAGAATGGATTACACAACTTGGTATTGAATCGTTAAATTGGGATAATAAAACTTGGGAAAAAAATCTTAAAGGGACTACACTAAAAAGAATTAAACCATGGATGTGGAAAAGAAATATAATGGCAAATTTAAAAAATTAAAAAATAAAACCATGAAAAAGTTCTTAAAAAAGATAGTATATATCTCTTTAATCAGTTTTTTCTTCTTAAAAACAGACACAGTTAAATCAATTGTTCCATACTATTATTTTCCAACAATAAACAATTTAGAAAAAGAAAGTTTATCTATTGGAAAAAATGCATATCAACTTCTATATTTTGGTCAATATAAAGATAGTCTCAATCTAGCAAAATTAGCTATAAAGTTAAATTCAAAAGATGAAAAACTATGGTTAATTTTGTCAGAAATACAAGTAGCCAACAAGTTATACAACGAAGCATTAAAGTCTCTCAACAAAGCAGAAAATATTAATGCGAATATTAGCGAGATATATTTTGCAAAAGGTAATATTTTCTTGCAACTTTCACAACAAAAGCAGGCAAAGATTGCATTAGAAACTGGATTAAAGATTGAACCAAACAACCATAAAGCTATCTTTCAATTAGGAAATATTTCTTTAATGGAAAAAAGCTACTCAAAAGCTATTAAGTTGTTTGATAGATCTATCAAAATAAAACCTGATTTCTGGCCAGCAATAAATAATCAAGGGCTAGCATATTTTGAAAAAAATAACATCGAACAATCAATCAAACATTTTGAAAAGGCAATCTCAATTGAAGAAAATGCAGAACCATTGCTAGGACTTGCTTCATGTTTAAGAATGAAAGATATTAAATTAGCGCTTAACCTCGCAAAAAAAGCTTTAATTAAAAATCCAAACTATGTTAATCGTGCCTTCAGAAAAGAACAGTTGTGGGGCGAAAATTTGCAAGCCTCAACGGAAATCCTTTTGCAAAATGGACAAATTAAAGAAGATGTAATATTGGCAAAATCC
>CACBFH010000043.1 GCA_902538515.1 uncultured Prochlorococcus sp.
CACCTCTTTAGAAACTGCTAAAGCTGGGAAAATATGCCCCCCTGTACCACTGGCTGCGACTAATAAATTATTTTTTTTAGACATAAAAGCTTAAATTAGTAAAATAAAATTAACCAATGATTAATATGTTTAATTTGAAATTATTCAAAAATATAGGATTTCTTCTCTACTTATTTATTTATCTTATTATTCCCTATTCAGCAATAACGCAAACTTTAAAAGTTGATTTTATAAGAAATCTAGAAAACTCTTTAAATACTAGAGATTTAAAATTAATTAGAAAAAATTTTATAAATGAAGAGAGCCAAAATATACCAAAACAATTTTCAAAGATTATTAATGATTTCCCTAACAGCAAATGGAAAATCAAAAGATTGAAATCTAATATTCCAAATGAACATATTTTGCGAATAAAAGTTTATGGGGAAAAAATAGTTAATGGAGAAATATATATACTCGAATCCAATTTTGATTATTTATTTTCAATCGTAAATGGGAAAATAGATGAAGGGATTATCAAAAATTTGTTCACAACTATAAGAAACGATAATAAAAAGATAGATATTAGTTTTAAAATTCCTGATAGAGTTCTTACTGGTTCAAAATATGATATCGATATAATTCTAAATAAACCTCTTGAAGAAGTGATTATTGCTGGAGCTATAAAACCTCATCAAGTTAATTCATTTTTTGAACAAGAAATATTATTGGAGCCATTGGCGTCAGGAGGGATTTTTAAAATAACAAGAGCGCCTTCAAAACCAGGGATACAAATTTGGTCAGGAATCATAGCTCACCCTGAGGGAATGATTACTTTCACAAAGAGCATTGATATTGTTGATGAGATATAGCCTAAGCGTCGTTTAACGCAGCTACACCTGGTAAGGTT
The DNA here is from genome assembly GCA_902538515.1 of uncultured Prochlorococcus sp. Classification (GTDB taxonomy): domain Bacteria; phylum Cyanobacteriota; class Cyanobacteriia; order PCC-6307; family Cyanobiaceae; genus Prochlorococcus_A. Next base: position 890 of record CACBFH010000043.1, read on the forward strand.
TTACCTTCTAAAAGTTCCAAACTTGCGCCACCTCCAGTAGATATATGAGACATTTTCTCAGCTAATCCTGCTTTCTCGACTGCTGCGACTGAATCTCCACCACCAATTATTGTACAAACTTCAGAAAAAGCACTTAAGTCCGCAAGAGTCGTAGCTATTGCATTTGTACCGTCTGCAAATTTATCAAATTCAAAAACTCCCATTGGACCATTCCAAATAATTGTCTTACATTCTGCAAGAGCATTCTGAAAAACTTTAATGGAATCTGGACCAATATCTAAACCCATCCAATTGCCACTAATTGAATCAATTTGAGATATTTTACTATTGGCGACCGGAGAAAATTCTTCAGCTAAAACAACATCAGTGGGTAATAATAATTCTACTCCTTTTGCTTTTGCTTTTGATTCTAAATCTTTAGCAAGCTCGAGTTTATCTTCTTCTACAAGGCTCTTTCCAACATCTAAACCTCTAGCTTTATAAAAAGTAAAAATCATACCTCCACCAATCATGATTTTGTCACACTTATCTAGTAAAGAATCAAGTACTCCTATTTTGCTACTAACCTTTGATCCTCCAACTATTGCTGCCAATGGACGCTTTGGAGAATCTATTGCTCCTTGTAAGTATTTCAATTCTTTTTCTAAAAGAAATCCAGCTACTGATGGACTTAAATAATTAGTAACACCCTGAGTTGAAGCATGAGCTCTATGAGCAGCACCAAAAGCGTCATTTACATACATATCTGCATGTGACGCTAATTTTTTAGCAAACTCCAGGTCGTTCTTTTCCTCTTCACCAAAAAAACGAACATTTTCAAGTAAAAGAACATCTCCATTAGATAAGCTGTTTGATTGTGCAACTGCTTCATCACCAATACAACCGTTAGTAAGAGCAACATTTTGCCCCAACAATTCACTTAATCTTACTGCTACTGGAGTTAATCTCATTTTTTCATTTACCTGACCCTTTGGTCTACCAAAATGAGCAGCTAAAATAACTTTTGCAGAATGATTAACAAGATATTCAATAGTTGGAGGATCAAAGGTTAGTAGCAAAATAGGCGTATCGTCGGTTATTTGACCATCTTCATTTAATGGAACATTAAAATCTACTCTTACTAGAACTTTTTTTCCTTCTAAATGTGTCTTATCAAGACTGGAAAGAGATAATTTTGACATTAAACAAGCTTAATTTTTAATCTTAAGACCCTAACGTTAATTTGGGCTTATTGGGTTAAAAAGTAGTTACTGTTTCCTATGCCTTAATAAATTTTAAGAATTAACGATTATAAAAATTTTTTAGTCATTAAATTTATACTAAACTTTAAAAGTAAATACTTTTTAAACTTATAAAAACTAAAAGGAATACAAAATTTTATTTGATTTATTAAAGTGGACATACCCAAAATTCAATGGTATCCAGGCCATATCGCAAAAGCAGAAAAGAAATTATCTGAAGTTATCAATAAAGTAGATTTAGTTATAGAAGTTAGAGATGCACGAATTCCTTTGTCAACAGGACACCCACACTTAAATAAATGGATTAATAATAAAAAACATATTCTTGTTATTAACAGATCAGACATGATCTCCCCTAATACAATCAATAATTGGAATAAATGGTTTAATGCTAAAGATCAATATCCTCTTTGGTGTGATGCTAAAAGAGGAATAGGGATTAAAGAAATTTGTAAGTCAGCTAAAGATTCTAGGTCGTCGATCGACGATAGAAGACTCTCTAGAGGAATGCGAATTAGGCCAATTAGAGCCCTTACACTGGGTTTTCCAAACGTAGGAAAGTCAGCATTAATTAATAGAATTGCAAAAAAAAGAGTTGTAGATAGTGCTAGGAAAGCAGGCGTGACTCGTAATTTAAGATGGATAAAATTAGAAAGTGGTATAGATCTGCTAGATGCTCCTGGTGTTATACCTCCAAATTTAGAAGATCAAAAATCAGCACTTAATCTTGCACTGTGTGACGATATTGGTGAAGCTGCTTATGAAATAGAGAGTGTCGCAATTGGATTTATCAAAATTATATCCGCTCTCAACAAAGATAAGAATGCGAATATCTCAGTTAAACAAATATCTAATAGATATGGAGTTGATATTACCAAAGGCTTTAAGAGTCCTTCTACTTGGATCGACGAAGCAGCTTCAAAACATACCTCAGGTGATAGAAGAAGAATGTCTCATAAGTTATTGGAAGATTATAGAAATCAAATGCTGGGTAAAATTGCTTTAGAAGTCCCACTATGGAATTAAATAATCAAAATTCTTTCGGCATTGGAGAGGGTGAGCTTATAGAAATTATTTATGAGCTACCTCTTCCTATGAGACTAGACAGATGGTTGGTAAGTAAAAGACCAGAACAAAGTAGAGCAAGAATTCAACATTTTATAAATTCAGGTTTAGTACTTGTAAACTT
>CACBFH010000044.1 GCA_902538515.1 uncultured Prochlorococcus sp.
ATCCCAGTCACTACCAATAAATCTTTTTAAGTTATAAAAAGTATTCTTTGGATTTAGAACAAGTTGTCTTCTCGCTTGGTCTCCTATTACTATTTCCTTGTCTTTTGTAAATCCAACTATTGAAGGTGTAGTTCTAGAACCTTCTGAATTTGCAATAACAATTGGACGACCAGCTTCTATAACTCCGACAACAGAGTTAGTAGTACCTAAATCAATTCCAACTATTTGCCCCATGATTTTAGATCGCTAAATTAAAGCAAAATTTACTAATAATTAAATTAATTTTTATCTTAGATATTTACATATAATAGTAAAAATCTAATATTTTCAACTTAATTTCAATAAATAAGATTATTTATTACTTGTCATAAACATTACTATCTATTTTAAAACACTATTTACTGACAAAATTGTTGATGAAGATAACCAAAATACACTAACATAAAACGGAGAGAGAGGGATTCGAACCCTCGATAAAGTTGCCCCTATACAGCATTTCCAGTGCTGCGCCTTCAACCACTCGGCCACCTCTCCCAAGATAACCATTTTAACCCTTTATCAACCCATTATTGAGGAAAATTATTTGAAAAAGACTTTTACAGTCACGATTAAAAATAAGGAAACAGGAAAGGTCTACCAAGAGCGGGTTAATAGTGATCAGTATATTCTTAAAGAATTTGAAAAGAAAGGTTCCAAGCTTGCATTTTCATGTAGAAATGGTTGCTGTACAAGTTGTGCAGTTAAAATAATATCTGGTAGTTTGCAACAACCTGAAGCCATGGGGGTATCTCAAGCCTTGAAAGATAAAGGTTATGCACTGCTTTGTGTATCTAAAGCGACTTCGGATCTTGAGGTAGAAACTACATATGAAGATGAAGTATATGATTTACAATTTGGACAATATTTTGGAAGGGGAAATACAAGAGTTGCTCCACCTTGGGAGTTTGAGGAAGATTAATTATCATGTTTGAATTTAGTGAAATAGAGGAAATTGCAAATAAAGTTAACTTATCCAGTTTGTATGAAGTAGCGATGAACTCTGCTCAAATTGGTAATGAAATTTTAAAAATTAATTATAATAAAATCCAGAAAATATCATCAAAGGGTAGGAAAGGTGATCTAGTAACAAATGTAGATTTGGAAGTTGAAAATAAGATAAAAGAATATTTATTGGAAATGACTCCAAACATATCTATCATTGCAGAAGAATCGGGAAAATTAAACAAATCCTCGGATTTAATATGGTGTATAGATCCACTAGACGGCACAACAAATTATTCTCATGGTTATCCTTTTTTTGGAACTTCTATCGGTCTTGTATATAAAAGCAAACCTATTATAGGGGCTATATCAGTACCTTATTTGGATGAATTATATTCAGCTTGCATCGGTTTAGGTTCATTCTGTAATGATAAAGAGCTTAAAGTATCGAGTCCATCCAAACTTTCTGATAGTCTACTTGTAACAGGTTTCTCTTATGACAGATTTGAGACAGAGGATAATAATTATGCCGAATTTTGTTACTTAACACATAAAACTAGAGGAGTCAGAAGAGGAGGGGCAGCTGCAGTTGATCTTGCATTTGTTGCTGCAGGTAAGGTAGATGGATATTGGGAAAGAGGATTGGAGGTATGGGACCTAGCGGCAGGTGCTATTCTTGTTAAAGAGGCTGGTGGTTTTATTTCTGATTATCCAACAGGCGAATTTAATTTAAGTTCTGGAAGAATACTTGCGTGTTCTCCCAGCCTTGAGAATGAATTAAAAAATGAACTAGATAAAGTTTCTCCATTTAAAAAAAATCTCTATACCTAAAATTCGTTAAATATTAAAATGACAGATATAAAGGAAATTAAATTAGCCGATGTAAAAAACAATTCTAACATCATAAATAATTTGAATAGTATTTATAAACTATGGGGCTATGAAGAGGTTTCACCTTCATTTATAAATACTTTAGAGACGATAAAAGGTCGTGGCGTTATTGAAGAAAATCAGCTTGTGGGAATAGTAAGTAATTATTCATTATGTCTTAGGCCAGAAATGACAACATCTATTGTCAAATTGTCTTCTACTAGATTAATAAATAAGAAAAGACCTATAAGATTATTTACCAATGGCATGGTCTTTGATAAAAAACAAAATAATAAGAATTCATTTAAGTTACATGAGAAATTGCAAAGTGGAATTGAATTAATTGGATATGATACAAAATATCCAGAAATTGAAGTTATTAATATTTTGTTTGATGCAATCGATAATATCAATTTAAAGGATGGTTGTAATTTAGTTTTACTTGTAAGCACCACCAAAATAATGGATTTAATCTTAAATAAATATAAGAATAATAATTTCGAAGAAATTAAGAAAAGTCTGGTTAATTTTGATCAAGATAATTTATCGAAATTAGGAATTGATGAAGATGATAAATATATTCTTAAAGATCTCTTATTCACAAGAGGAGAACCAATCACAATCCTAAAAAAATTGAAAAATACATACGGTAATAGTAAAACTTTAGATGGATTAAATTATTTATTTGAAACATTATCAAAAATATCAAATAAATATGGAGTTAAATTACAACTTGATCCTACGTTTCAACCTCACTTGAATTTATATGAAGGAATAGTTTTTCAACTAATAGGAGATGATGGCAAAAATAAATGCGTGATAGCAAAAGGCGGAAGATATGATGAATTAGTAAGGTACTTTAATCCTAATGAGAAGATCATAAATGGTATTGGATTTACCATTTCAATAGATATTTTAAGAAATTTAATTAGGGAAGAAAAGAAAAATAAAACAAAGTTTTTATTAATGTTTAAAGATTCTTATTTGTTAGAAAAAGCTATGAATGAACAAAAAGTACTTCAGAAAAGAGGAAATATTGCCGTATTACATTTAAATCCATGTGATGACTTGGCTAAAGCCGATCAAATAATGAAAGAAAATAATTGTAGTGAGATTTTGTGGGTTAAATAATACCTTTAATTAATTTTTTTTAAGTTTTTGAATTCATATATTGTTCGGACAATACTCCTAATTAAACTTGATTAACTAGTTTTTAAGAAATAAGATTTAATATGTTTGATTTTTTTTAAATGGAAAAAGGCGAAATTCGTATTAATACCGAAAATATTTTCCCAATTATCAAGAAGGCAGTATATTCTGACCACGAAATCTTTTTAAGAGAACTTGTAAGTAACGGTGTTGACGCAATAAGTAAACGAAGAATGGCATCTATGGCTGGCGACTGCGAAAATACTGAAGAAGCTCAAGTAAAAATATCT
>CACBFH010000045.1 GCA_902538515.1 uncultured Prochlorococcus sp.
GTTGTTATTTTTGATAGAATTCGTGAGAATTTAAAATCAAAAAAAGAAGGCTATAACGAAACTATTCAATTATCAGTAAACGAATCATTAAGAAGAACAACCTTTACAAGTATTACAACACTTATTCCTTTATTAAGCATAATTTTGTTTGGATCTTATTCTCTATTTTGGTTTTCCTTGGCCTTATCATTTGGAATTATAGTTGGAAGTTATTCAAGTATTTTATTGGCTCCATCTTTGTTGCTTAAAGACTTACCTTAAGCTCCTAATTTTATGAAATTTAATTACTATTTGATAATTTTATTTTCTTTAGTTTTATTAGATCTTTCTACTGAGCTAAGAATATTATTTGATCATTTTACTTTTAGTTCACTATATTTTGCTATTAGTAAACATCCCCTAGCTGTCTTCATACTTTTTTCCTACCCATATTTATATAAAAAATTAATTAAGAAGTTTTAAATATCTTTAAATGATTCTTTGATTAAAACCTGTATCACAACGGCTAATGGAAGAGAAAGTATTAAGCCTAAAGGACCAAAAATGAATGTAAATCCAAATTGTGATATTAATGTCAAACCAGGAAGTAAGTTTGCTTTTTTCTTCATTATTGATGGCATTATTATATAGCTTTCAATATTTTGAATTATTACATATGTTCCTAAAACGGCCAGTGGCTTCCAAAAATTATCGAGTAGTGCAATTGAGATTGGAAATATACCACTTATAACTGGACCTATATTTGGAATAATATTAAGAACCATTGCTATTAATGCATTTGAGACAACGTATTTGACATCTAATATAGACAAAACTATTAATGACAATAGACCTACTGATAAAGAGCTTATAACCATAGAAAAGGTCCAATTTGCTAATGCAATATTGCATTTTTCCAGAATATTTCTAAATTTGTTGCGATAATTTTTTGGAATTAATAAAAGTACATTTTCTTTATATTGTTTTGGTTCAAAAGAAATCATCAAACTCACGGCTAATACGAATATTAATTTCAAAAGACCTGAACCCAGATTCCCCGCTATGTTTATTAAATTCTTAAAGCTTTCTTGAATAGCTTTTGCAATAGTTGTGGCATCTGGAATGGTAACCACATTATTTATAAGACTAAATATGTCTATAACATTTTCTGATTGTTCGCCATAAAATAGGGTATTGAATTTGTTCAAATTTGTATTAATCAAAATATTTATTTTTGACAAACCATTTGGAATATCAACTAATATTTCATTGAATTCTTTTATAAACGGAGGCAATATAAGAATAAAAATAGTAAAAACTATTAAAGATATAACAGTTAATACAAGAAACAAAGATAGCGATCGAGGAATTTTTAAGCCCTTTTGTATTTGATTACATAAATTACAAACAATGTTTGAAATAACCAAAGAACAAATTATCAACAAAAGAAAATCTCTTAATGTCCATAGTATTAACGAAGTGATTAAAATTACTACTAACTTGAAATATGATGGACTACTCAATTTTTAGAATATTCTACTTCTTCTCAGAATATCCTAATCCATTTGATTTGGCATAACTATTTGCAAATCTCATAAATCTGTCAAAGTCTGATGTGTTCTTCCAAATATAAACTGCTTCTAAAAAAATAGGTTCTCCATCAACAAACTTAACTTTAACTTCCCTAGTTAGTATTTCACCTTCGGTATCAATCATACGCATACCTGTGATTTCACCGTCTGTAATTGAAGATAATGCCTGAGGTTTTTCGAACAAAAATAGTGCTTGGCCGGTGGTACCATCTTTACTCCTAGTCAGTCTTATTTCAGGCACTACTGGTTCATCAGTTCCTTCATAAAATTGTATTTTTGCAGTTTTATTTGCTGTCATAATATTCAGTTAATAATTTTTTATCTTAGGAAATATTTTTCACATTCGCTTGTAAATATTTTATAAAACATTATTTATTAACTCTAGAATCCTTTCATCATATTCTTTGTCAGTTAAATCTAATATTTTTATATTTGTTTTCCCAACCTTTTCAAATTCATAACACTTATCGTAATAATCTAGAACTGATCTGCAAACTAAGTCCCATTTCTCATTATTAATTGATTCCAGAGCTATTTTTGTTCTTTGAGGTCCTAATCTTTTTTTTATCCTTAATACAGATTCTTGGAGTTCTTCTTTCTTAAAAACACTATAAGTATCTATCAATTCATCTAACCTGTTAGACTCGCTTCTTAATATTTCAATTCTCCTAGAATATTTCATCTGATTGAATAATTCATGAGGAATTTTGCATTTACCTATATTTGCACTTTCAGCTTCTACAAAAATATTATTAGAACATTTAAAAGAATTTAATTTTTCTGCAATTATATTTTCAAATTGTTCATTTGAAGGTTGTTCTTTCATTCCTAAACCCCCAAATGTACTTCCTCTATGACAAGCAAATCCTTCAAGATCTATAGTTTGATATTTGTATTTTTCTAGCAATGATAATAATTTTGTCTTTCCTGTTCCTGTTTTACCGCCAATAACTACTATATTCATCTTTTTTGAGAAACTATCTAATACCCATTTCCTATATATTTTGTATCCTCCCTTAAGTGTTATTGGATTTAATTTAAATTTTTCTAGTAGCCAAGCAATGCTTTGTGAACGCATACCTCCTCTAGAGCAATATATTCTAATAAAGAATTCATTATTTTTATTAGGAATAATTTTATAAGAATCAATACTCATGAATAAATTATCAAGAAGTAATTCCATTTTTTTTTCAAAAAATTTTAATCCTTCTATGACTGCTTTATTTCTTCCTTCTTTTTTATAAATCGTGCCAATTATAGATCTCTCATCATTATCAAATAGTGGAATGTTAATAGAATTAGGCAGGTGTCCTTTATAATATTCACTCGGGCTTCTAACATCTATAAGTGGTCCTTTAAAACTTCTAAATTTCTCTAGTTCTTTTCTTTTGAAATACATGGATAGTTTTTATTTTTTTAGATTGATTTTTTAAAATGATTAACAAAGAAAAAGATAACTATAATAATGCTACATTAAATCTGATAAAAAAATTTGTAGATTCCAATCAAAGAAAAAGGATAAATTCATTAACTCAAATAGAATCTGAAGTCGAAAATATTTTTAATCTTTGCCCTTCGCTGTTTGATATTTTTGATAGTGATGGAGATGACTGGGCTGCTGGTTGGATATTGCAAGTTTTAAAAAAATTTAGGCCCGAATTCTTTGAAAACTCTAAATTTAATAATTGGTTTAATACATATTCAGA
>CACBFH010000046.1 GCA_902538515.1 uncultured Prochlorococcus sp.
AGAACAGATGAATTGCATCAATTTAAACCATCAGTTTTAGACGAAGTAGATTATGCCTTGCATTATTTTCAGCAAGTTTTATTTAATGCGATGCCTCAATTGAGGGGCAGAATCTCTGAAGCACTCTCTGCAAATTATCCAGATGTTCAGTTGCCCCCTGAATCTTTTTGTAATTTCGGTTCTTGGGTGGGCTCCGATAGGGATGGTAATCCATCAGTTACTCCTGAGATAACATGGAGAACTGCTTGCTATCAAAGGCAGTTGATGTTGGAAAGATATATTATCGCGACATCTAATCTTAGAGATCAATTAAGTGTTTCGATGCAATGGAGTCAAGTCAGTTCTTCTCTGTTAGAGTCACTCGAAACGGACAGGGTTAAGTTCCCAGAAATCTATGAAGCTAGGGCTACAAGGTATAGATCAGAACCTTACAGATTGAAATTAAGTTATATTTTAGAAAAACTAAGGTTAACACAAGAAAGAAATAGTTTATTGGCTGATAATGGGTGGAAATTTGACTTAGAGGGAGAAATTGATAACAAAAATTTAGATAAAGTTGAAAACTTATGTTACAAGTCAGTCAACGAATTTACTTATGATCTCGAATTAATTAAAAATAGCCTTATTAGTACAGATTTAACTTGCGAAACTGTAAACACCTTACTTACTCAGGTTCATATTTTTGGATTTTCTTTAGCAAGTTTAGACATCCGTCAAGAGAGTACAAGGCATAGTGAAGCTATACAAGAGCTTACAAATTATCTTGATTTATCCGTTCAATATGACCAAATGTCTGAGGAAGAGAAAATTAAATGGCTCATAGACGAATTAAACACAAAAAGGCCTCTAATTCCATCTGATGTTAATTGGACAAAAACTACAGAAGAAACCTTTTCAGTTTTTAAAATGGTTAAGAGACTACAGCAAGAATTTGGAAGTCGCATCTGTCATTCTTATGTAATTTCAATGAGTCATAGTGCCTCTGATCTACTTGAAGTTCTCTTACTGGCAAAAGAAATGGGACTTCTTGATCAAAATTCACAACAGTCAAAATTATTAGTTGTTCCTCTTTTTGAAACTGTAGAGGACCTTAAAAGAGCACCAGAAGTAATGGATAAGTTGTTTAAATTAGATTTTTATAGATCATTATTGCCAAAAGTGGGAGAATCTTTCAAACCTCTTCAAGAATTAATGCTTGGATATTCTGATAGCAATAAAGATTCGGGATTTGTTTCTAGTAATTGGGAAATTCACAGAGCCCAAATAGCACTTCAAAATCTTTCAAGTAGAAATAACATATTGCTAAGACTTTTTCATGGAAGAGGTGGTTCTGTGGGTAGAGGAGGAGGACCAGCCTACCAGGCAATATTGGCCCAACCAAGCGGCACTTTAAAAGGACGAATAAAAATAACAGAACAAGGTGAAGTTTTAGCGTCTAAATATAGTCTTCCGGAACTGGCTTTATACAATCTTGAGACTGTCACTACAGCGGTAATTCAAAATAGTTTGGTAAACAATAGACTTGATGCTACTCCGGAATGGAATCAATTAATGTCTAGGTTGGCAGAAACATCAAGGTCTCACTATAGAAAATTAGTGCATGAGAATCCTGATTTGTTAAATTTCTTTCAAGAGGTCACTCCAATCGAAGAAATAAGTAAATTACAGATATCTAGCAGGCCTGCTAGAAGGAAAAAAGGTGCAAAAGATTTGTCAAGTTTAAGAGCTATTCCATGGGTATTTGGTTGGACACAGAGTAGATTTCTTTTGCCAAGTTGGTTTGGGGTAGGCACAGCATTGTCATCTGAATTAAATTCAGACCCACAACAAATTGAATTATTAAGAGTCTTACATCAAAGATGGCCATTTTTCAGGATGCTTATATCTAAGGTAGAAATGACATTATCTAAGGTGGATTTGGAAGTTGCTAGATATTATGTTGATACTCTTGGCAGTAAGGAAAATAAAGACTCTTTTGATGATATTTTTGAAGTAATTTCTAAAGAATATAATCTTACAAAATCTTTAATACTTAAAATTACTGGTAAAAATAAGCTCCTCGAATCCGATAGAGACTTGAAATCATCAGTTAGCTTGAGAAATAAAACAATCATTCCATTGGGGTTTTTGCAGGTTTCACTTTTAAGAAGACTAAGAGACCAGACAAGACAACCTCCCATAAGCGAATTTATTCTTGATCAAGATGAATCTAGAAGAGCTTACAGTAGAAGTGAACTATTGAGGGGAGCACTTTTGACTATTAATGGGATAGCTGCTGGCATGAGAAATACAGGTTGATAATTGCAATATTTTCCTAAAAAAAAACTCGTTCTTCCAGAAGGTTATTTTATTAACTCTTCGCAAATCCCCTTAGCCAGAGAAGTTAACAAACTTTTAGCGAATTGTGGTTGTGAGACATTTCCAATTAAACCTCTTGATGAGGCTATCCAGAAAAGTAATTTCTTTTTTACCATACAGAGTGAATTTAAAAATAAGTTATATGGCTTTGTAAGGGTTACTTCTGACAGGGGTTTGAATGCTAACTTATGGAATTTATGTGCATTGCCAGGTAATAATCAACAACTTTATTATTCAATATTACTTAAAGTAACTCTTGAGAAAATTAATAGAGAAATGCCTGGATGTAGTATTTCTGTTCAGGCTCCAGTTTCCTCTTTTCTCAGTTTAGAGGAAAATGGATTCATATTAGATCCAAATGGAATAAGAGTAATGGGATATAAACTTTAAAAATCATGTTACGAGCATGGAGGGATTCG
>CACBFH010000047.1 GCA_902538515.1 uncultured Prochlorococcus sp.
TCGATATGCGATAGTTGCCAAGACTTGGTTACTCGTTTTCATGCGCCATCTGATCTTAAATTATACAGTGATGGTTATCTCCAAGCCTTAAGGAATTGCAGCACTTTAGAGCAAAGAGATCAAGAGAAATTAGAAAGATTAGTTGAAAGATGGATTTTGGATCCATCGAGTTTTATTGACCCAGAAGGAGGTGAAAATAAAGGTTTTTTTGATAAAAAAAGGATTTAAAATATTAATTTTTATTAATTAATGTCAGTATTTATACTCACAATTATCTTAAGACGCTAATTCAATTTCTATTTTTTCTTTAAGGGATCCTGAATTGTACATTTCAATAAGAATGTCTGAACCACCAAGAAACTCTCCTTTTAAGTAAACCTGAGGAATTGTTGGCCAGTCTGAATATTCTTTGATACCTTCTCTTACTTCAAAATCGCTTAAAACGTCAAAAGTACTAAATTCTACACCTAGGGAATTTAATATTTGAACTACGTTGTTGGAAAAACCACATTGAGGCATTAATTTGTTACCTTTCATGAAAACCATTACTGGATTAGAATCAATAAGATTTTGGATTTTATCTTTTGTTAAATTGTCCATAATTCAATTTGGTGTTTCAGTTTTTAATGCCAGGGCGTGGATAGCCTCTGATGCTAATTCCTCTTTTAATGCAGAATAGACTAGTTGATGTTGTTTAACTAATGATAATCCATTAAATTCAGATGCAACTACAGTTACTTGCAAATGATCATGACCCTTTAGATTCTCAACAATAACGTAAGAATTTGGTAATTTTTTAGTAATTAAATTAATAACATCATTTTTTGTAATCATAATAAATTTTAATTAACCCTTATATTCTGTTTCAACAAATCCTAGCTGGATCAATTTTTCATAAGCTTTTTTTGCTTCAGCGCTATTAGGGGAGAGTACTCTAATTGTTTCAATAAGTAATGGTACAGCAACCTCAGGTTTTCTAGTCTTTAGATAAAGAGAGGCCAATCTTTCATTCGATTCTGCTAAGATCTGCAATGTTTCCTTTCCTTTTCTTTGCATTTCAATCGGTATTCTTGCATCTAGACCTTTGAAGGATGAATTTAGATCGGAATAAAATGATGCTAGTTGCTTTGCTAATTTTCTTGCATCTAAATAAGACTCTTTAGCTTGATCAAAATCTCCGTTTTTAATGAATTCATCTCCTTGCTTTATGTAATACTTTACATTTGAGATAGAAAGTTTTTTACTATCTTCAGAAAGAACTTTGTAGTCACTTGGATTTTTAATTTCTGCAAAAACCAAATCCTTATAAATAAAATTTCCGAAAAATATAAATAAAATTGGGATTAACTTTAAGAATTTCATATTCTTATTAAATATTAAAATTAATATTAACTTATTATGGATTCATCTACCGACATTTTTTAAAGCTAGTTCTTCCTCTTTAATCATTTTTTCATTTAGAAACTTATTAAATTTTTTAATATCAAGATTTAAATAATCAGTCATAGCTAACGGTTGTCCAAAGGACAAACAAAACTTGCCCCCAAATTTCGGAGACACATTGCTATATGCAATTCCGATTGGGATAATAAAAATCGATTCTTTTTTTTTTGTAGCTAAACGTGCTAATCGATAAAGTCCTTCTTTGAGAACTAATTTTCTTCCATATTTATTAATTTTGCCTTCAGGGAAAACAACTAATTGTTCTTCTTTTTCAATAAGGTCTATAGCGTATCTTAACGTCGTTAGAGAAGGCGATAGTTGGTTTATAGAAAAACATCCAAGTCTTTTTAAAAACCAACCTTGTATTCCCCTCATTTCAGATCTAGTAACCATAAACCTGCAATCTTTTTTTGTTACCCTTCTACCCATTGCCATAGTGAGAACTAATCCGTCCCATCTTGATCTATGTGTTGGGGCCAAAATGACTGAGGAATTTTTGGGAATAGAAAAATTACTGTTGATTATTTTCTTTTTACTAAAAAAAAGTCTTAATACAATGTCCTGAGTAACGAACATTGCCATAAATCCTAATATTGGATTTATTTTGAACTCATAATTGAAGGAATTTTTTTTCAAATTCAATTATCTATTTATTAATAATTTAAGTGTTTGTTATTTTTTATTAGCTATTATTGGGCGGTTACTAGATTGTCTGGAAACTAAGATCTCGAAATTATGACTACTTTAGGAGTAAACATTGACCATATAGCTAATGTTAGGCAAGCCAGGAAAACTATAGAGCCTGACCCTGTACAGTTTGCATTTTTAGCTGAGTTAGGGGGCGCAGATTCAATAACAGTTCATTTAAGAGAGGACAGAAGACACATACAAGATAGAGATGTATTTCTTTTGAAAGAAACAATAAAAACAAAACTCAATTTAGAAATGGCTGCTACAGATGAAATGTTAGCAATTTCAAAAAAGCTACTGCCAGATTACGTTACACTTGTACCAGAGAAAAGAGAGGAAGTTACTACTGAAGGAGGATTGGATTTAAAAAGTAATGTGAAATACCTTAAAAATTTTGTTGGGAAGTTACATGATTCAAATATCGAAGTAAGTGCATTTATTGATCCTCTTGATGACCAAATAAATTTTTCCAAAGAGATAGGGTTTAACTTTATAGAATTACATACTGGAAAATATGCTGAACTTTCAGGATCTGATCAG
>CACBFH010000048.1 GCA_902538515.1 uncultured Prochlorococcus sp.
TTTCATTTTTAGCCGTTGGAGCAGGTTTAATTACACCCACCTTAAGAGCATTAATATCAAAGAAATTAGACGTTGATAAGCAAGGATCGATTTTAAGTAACCTTCAGGGACTACAGAGCCTTGGAGGGGTTTTAGGAATTGCAATGGCCGGAAGGGTTTATGATAGTTTTGGTCCTAAATCACCTTTTATAGCTGGTTCCGTTATCTTACTTTTCATGATATACCTGATTGCAGAGGGTAAAAATAATAATTCTTTTAACAATCAAAAATCAAAAGTATTTTAATGAAAAGCCAGGCTAATATTTTTATTAATAGAGAATTAAGTTGGATTGAATTCAATAAAAGAGTCCTCCTAACTGGTATGGAAAAGGAGTACAAAATCTTAGATAAAGTAAAATTTTGTTCAATTTTTAGTAATAATCTAGATGAATTTTTTATGGTAAGGGTAGCTTCATTAAAAGCTCAAGTTGAAGCCGGAATAACCAAAAAAAGTATTGATGGACTTTCCCCTAAAGAGCAATTAACAAATATTAATAAAGAAGTAAAGAGTTTAACTACCCTACAAGAAAACTATATTAATAATGTATTAAATAATGAATTAAAAGAAAAAGGTGTAATTTTAAAAAAATATAATGAGCTAACTGAAAATCAAAGAAATTGGTGTAATAACTTCTTTAATTCATCTATATTCCCTTTATTAACTCCGTTAGTTGTTGATCCTGCACATCCATTCCCATTTATAAGTAATTTAAGTCTAAATTTGGCGGCTCTAATAAAGGATAGGGAAAACTCTAAAAATCAGTTTGTGAGAATAAAAATACCAACAAAAAAAATAAATCGATTTATACAAATACCTAATGAAATAATTGAAAGTAGTAGTGAAATTTCTCACTTTTTCATAAGTGTTGAAGATTTAATTGGGAATAATATAAATACTCTATTCAACGGAATGGAATGTATAAATTACTCTTTTTTTAGAGTAACAAGGGATGCAGATTTAGAATTAAAAGAACTTGAAGCTGATGATCTTCTTTTAGCAGTTGAACAAAGTTTGAAAAAAAGAAGATTAGGTGGCGACGTAGTTAGATTAGAAGTTGAATCAGACATGCCAGAAAATATTCTGAAATTGCTCATTGAAAGTATCTCAATACAAAAAGAAGATATTTACTTTTGCAAAAGTCTTTTAGGCCTTGACGATTTAAATCAGCTTACACAAATTAATAGAGATGATTTAAAAGAAAATCTACTAATTGGGAAAACTCATTCACAATTAAAAAATTTAGATTTGTATCCAGACAAAAACCTCAATTCTATTTTTAAGATAATTAGGAAAAAAAATATTCTGCTTCATCATCCGTACGACTTATTTAAAACTTCAGTGGAAGAATTTATCAACAGAGCTGCTGATGATCCATTCGTATTGGCTATAAAAATTACTTTATATCGAGTTTCCAAAGATTCTCCTATTATCGCAGCTTTAATGAGAGCTGCAGAGAATGGGAAAGAAGTTATGACTCTTGTTGAACTAAAAGCAAGATTTGATGAAGACAATAATATTCAGTGGGCAAAACAACTTGAACAAGCTGGCGTTCATGTTGTCTATGGAATCATAGGATTTAAAACACATACAAAAATTGCTTTAATAGTTAGAAAAGAAAAAGGAAGATTAAGAAATTATTTTCATATTGGAACTGGGAACTATAACTCTAAAACCTCAAAGTTTTATACAGATTTAGGATTACTTTCAACAGATCCTGATATTGCATCAGATATAATTGAGTTATTTAATTACTTATCAGGTTTTTCTAAACAAAAAAGTTATCAAAAATTATTAGTTTCTCCCTCATCGATGAGAGAAAAGTTCATATTTCTCATAAAGAGAGAAATTAAAAATGCAAGAGAAGGTAAAAAAGCTGAAATAATTGCAAAGATGAATTCTTTAGTAGACCCAGAAATAATTAAACTTCTTTATTTAGCTTCTGACTCAGGCGTAAAAATTAGTCTTATCGTAAGAGGTATTTGTTGCTTATTGCCCCAAAGAAAAAATTTAAGTGAAAATATTAAAGTAATAAGCATTATTGGTCATTTTCTTGAACACTCAAGAATTTTTTGGTTTTGTAATAACGATGATAATGAAGTTTTTATTGGGAGTGCAGATTGGATGAGAAGAAATCTTGATAGAAGGATAGAGGCTATTGCTCCAATAGAAGATTTAGAATTAAAATCTGAAATATACTCACTTTTACA
>CACBFH010000049.1 GCA_902538515.1 uncultured Prochlorococcus sp.
ATTACTTCCATTCGCAAACAGAATGAATGATAAGGTTCAATTAGTTAATGCTTTGGCCTTTACTTTTATTATGGGATTCTCAATTTTTGGAATTGCTTTATGGAAACTCTCAGGGCTGACCTAATTATTTAATTTTTTGCAAAGCATCAATTTTTGATTCTTTGTTTTTAATTATTGTTACTAACCATTTAGAGGCAAGACCTCTGGATATTGATCTATTTTTTAGGAATCTACATATATATATATGTAGATTTTTTTCGTTTTTGGAGTTAAATTTTTCTTCAAAGTCTAAAATTTCTTCTTCAGATGTTCTCTTTCTTAGTTCATCCACTAAGGCATGACTAGAGGAATCATTAAATAAGTTCCCAATATTTAAGCTTAATGTCATAAATAATCTATGTACCTATTTAAGAGGTAGCCATAAATTAAATTTTTAAAAACTAATTTATATTTTTTATTTACAAATAATTTAAAATTTAATCTTTTGGTTTGGCCAGAGGAAGCAGGCACTTATCAGAATCACAACCTGCTGGCCCTGCTTCAGATAGTTCTCCAACATCATATTTATTGAGAGCGTCAAAAAAATCATGATTAACTTTTCTTTCTATTACTTTATTTTGCAATGATATATATTCCTCTTTACTTATTGGTTCAAAAGGTAATCTAGGGAAAGTAGCGTTGGCACTAAATCGAGCTAGCAATGCCGCTGAAATATAGCCCTCATTATTTTCTATTGCATTATGAATAGCCTTGGCTAAATCCGCGATTTCATTTTCTCTAAATTCTACGGTTGCAGAGGTATTATGCTCTGTATAAAATTTCTGCACTTGCATGTAAAAATCAAATTGAGCTAATGCTGAGAAATTATTGATGTCTATTTGGTCTGCGCCGTCTATATTTGCCCAGCTAACTTCCGTAGGGATTTCAACTAACCATTCTGTACATCTTGGATCAAATGGATTATCGAGCAAGCAGCCATTTTCATCTTTATCAGATTGAGATGGAACAACTGAGTAGCCATAATCCATGCAAGCTAATGCTATTGGATCATTTTTCCTGAAAGTTATTCTTCTTATGAATCTTTGAGCTTTTGGAGGATGCCATCCTGGAGCTGCTCCTGTTAGAAGACTTTTAGTCCCGGCTGGCTGAACAGTTGTACATCGATTTGGTCTTCTTAGATTATGTTTATCACAATATTCCCAGACAGTTTCTTTTACTATTTTTCTCCAAGAATCAAGGAATTTAGCTTCCTTTTCCTTGAAAGCCTTCCCTTCTTCGCTATTTGGCCTTCCTGCTTCCCACCACTTCAACCATGGTGTCCCAAATGCATGGACACAAAAATCAAATAATCCAGTGAAGCTTACTCCTACAATAGGATCATATTCCCTACTTTTTCTGTAACGCTCAACTTCAAATTCATGATTAAGTAAGCATGCTACAGAAAGAGCTGCTGCCTTAAAAGCTTTTTTTTGTTCTTCAAGATTTCCTGGATCAATCTGATTTAAATGAACTTCAGCCAAATTGCAGTGGAAATCATTACCTAAGATCTCTCCACAAGGGTTAAGTCCATATCGACTCATCCTGTGATCTAACTCTTCATCAGAAAATGGACCATAACTACTATTTATCCAATTTCTCGCTTCATCCTTACCTTGTTCGGAATAGATTTCAATAAATTCCTTTCTCAATTCATCATCTTTGAGAATATCTGCATTTGACCTTGCGATTGCTTCTGGAGCAAATTGAATAGCTCCTTCACCTGAATGGAATTGTTTTGTTACAGCATCCAAAACAGTTTGGTAAGTGGGTTTTGTATGGTAAACCCTAGTGTGATTAGCCATCCTAAGGGCATCTTTTTCAGGATCTATTCTCCAATTACCATTCTCATCTTGACTCCATAAATTTTCTTTTGCCGATGCTGCTTCCTTATCATCTGAAGCAAACTGTCGCATGCCAGCACTTCTTCTTATATTTCCAGCAACTATAGTTACTGCAGCTTCATCAATTAACAAGCAACATTCAACTGTACTTAATTTCCTGCCAATTGCCTTTCCAAGAAGTGATGCGACTCTAGAGTAGAGATCTTTCAGCTTGATAGGATTTGCCATACCACCAAAACCTTTTAATGATTCTCCAGCAGGCCTAATATCTTCTAAATTAATATAAACATCAATTTCTTTTTCAAGACTTTGGTTACTTGATGCCTCAAGAAGATATTTATAGCTATCAACCCACCCTCTTC
>CACBFH010000050.1 GCA_902538515.1 uncultured Prochlorococcus sp.
TGTCCCTGCTTAATCCAAAATAATCATTACTGCATAAGTCTATAAGTTTTTTATTTTGCGAATTAAAACTTACAAGTTCGAAGGATTTTTTACCTAAAGAGAATGTTTTCAATTTACGGATTCTATTTTTTGGAATTTTTACTTTTTTCATTTTGGCAAAATAAAATATAATGGATTTAATTAAAAAGATTTAGATTTACTATTAAAGTTTGCAAGGTATTTTTTGTTTATTAATATCTATATAGATCATATATTAAGAAGTTAACTCATCCTCTCTTCAATCACAATTATTGCTTAATTTAGAGGAATATTTCCCCTTTCCGCTAGATGATTTCCAATTAGAAGCAATACGAGCTATTAATAGCGGAAATTCTGTTGTTTTAACAGCACCAACAGGTTCGGGTAAAACATTAATAGGTGAATTTGCTATATATAGAGGCTTATCTCATGACAGCAGAGTTTTTTATACAACACCTTTAAAGGCACTATCAAACCAAAAGTTTAGAGATTTTGCTAATCAATATGGTGAGAATAAAGTTGGTCTTTTAACTGGAGATATAAGCATAAATAGAGAAGCACCAATCTTAGTCATGACGACTGAGATTTTTAGGAACATGCTTTATGGCGAATTTGATGAATTTGATGATCCCCTAGAAAATCTAGAATCTGTAATTCTTGATGAATGTCATTATATGAATGACCCCCAAAGAGGTACAGTTTGGGAAGAAACTATAATCCATTGCCCTACTAGAACTCAAATAATAGCTTTATCAGCAACAATAGCCAATGCAGATCAATTGCAAAATTGGATAGAAAAAGTTCATGGGCCCACAGTACTAATTAATAGTGATAAGAGACCAGTCCCACTTGATTTTATTTTTTGTAGTGTTAAAGGCCTCCATCCACTTTTAAATAATAAGGGGAATGGAATTCATCCAAACTGTAAGATTTGGAGAGCTCCTAAAGGTCAGAAAATAAGAGGAAAAGTGGGCAGGATAATGCAACCAAAGTCTCCCTCAATTGGCTTTGTGATCTCGAAACTAGCTGAACGAAATATGTTGCCAGCTATTTATTTTATTTTTAGTAGAAGAGGATGTGACAAGGCTATTGAGAGTATAAAAGATTTAACTTTAGTAAGTTATTCGGAAGCAAGTATGATATCCCAAAAATTAGATGTTTATCTAAAAAAAAATCAGGAAGCAATTAAAGATAAATCTCAATGCGAGGCATTAAAACGAGGTATTGCATCTCATCATGCTGGATTATTGCCTGCATGGAAAGAATTGGTTGAGGAATTATTTCAGCAAGGTTTAATAAAAGTTGTTTTTGCAACTGAAACTCTTGCTGCAGGAATAAATATGCCCGCAAGAACAACTATTATTTCTTCTTTATCAAAAAGGACAGAAGATGGTCATAGATTATTATTTAGCAGTGAATTTTTGCAAATGTCAGGAAGAGCTGGAAGAAGAGGAAAAGATACCCAGGGATATGTTGTTACATTACAAACAAGATTCGAAGGTGCCAAAGAAGCAAGTGCACTGGCCATAAGCAAACCAAATGCTTTAGAAAGTCAATTCACTCCAAGCTATGGAATGGTACTCAATCTTTTACAAAGTTATACTTTAGAAAAGTCTAAAGAATTAATTAAAAGAAGTTTTGGTAGTTTTTTATATTTAGGTGAATCATCAGGTGAGAATATAATTCTTGAAAATTTAGATAAGGATTTAATTGAGTTAAAAAAAATTACATCTAATGTTTCATGGAAAGATTTTGATGCATACGAAAAGTTAAAAAATCGTCTTAAAGAAGAGAGAAGACTCTTGAAAATTTTAGAAAAACAATCAGCAGAAAAATTATCAGAAGAGATAGCCAATGCACTTCCTTATATTAAAGATGGAAGCTTAATTTCAATCAAAGCTCCCCAAATTAAAAGAAAAATTGTTCCAGGATTAATTTGTAAGAAAATATATGAATCCCAAAAAATTAAGAGTTTATTGTGTTTGACAATTGATAATTTATTTATACTTATAAAACCCTCATATATAGTAAGTATTTTCAATGATTTGGATGCAATTGATGTCTTAGGACTTGAAGTGCCAAAGATGTATTTTTCTGGAGAGGTATTTAGGGGAGATGAAATGTCTCAATGTTATGCGG